>NZ_JBJNOF010000001.1:0-415358 GCF_052166775.1 Serratia sp. CY74737 | reverse complement strand
ATCCGGTGGCCGGCCACCGGATCCTCCAGCTCGATATCGAGGATGCGCGACAGCACCGCCTTGTCCAGCTTGCCTTGTTTAAAGCGGCTGACCGCTTCCGCGACCGCGTGTTTGAATCGCGGTTCGTCTGGAATACTGGTGCAGGCGACCAGGCGATGCGGCTGTTGCAGCATCGGGCGCGCGGCGCGGATAAAGCTGTCGTTGGCGACGAATCGGCTTTCTTCAGGGATATACAGGCAGGAAGGCCGGCGCGTGTCGAACGGAATGGCGCCCACCACCACCGGGGCCGCCTGGCCGGCGGCTTTGGCGCGCGCCAGCGCCTGGCGAATATGCTGCGCCAGCGCGCTGCCTTCCTGCTCGCCGCCGAACGCCGGCGTCTCGATACGCTCAAACACGCCGTGGGCAGAGAGGGAACGGAATTCTGACCGGTACAAAAAGGTCGATTGTTCGGCGTACTCAAACCCGGAGAAGGTTTGGTTTTCTGTCGTCAGTGTCGCCACAAGACCACTCCTTTGTTGCGCCTCACCAATGATAATGTTTATGCGAATAATTATCATTAGCTGTAAAGGGTGGGTAAATTACACCGGATCCCCACCGTCGGTCAATCTCCGATGAATGAATCTTTCCGCACGCCGCGGCAAATTCGCGTTACGCCACAACAAGAAATAACACACTGTTATTATTGTGTTTTAGCAAAAAATAAAAGTCGTGACATCGTCACCTTCGCGCCAAAACCGCCCGGCGAAACGCCGTCCGGCGCAGCAATGCGGCGTCAACGTGGTGAGCAGCGCCAATTCGAACGTCTGCCGCTGCGCATCCACCGCCACCATCCGCGCATCAAGAAAATCGAAATATCGGCGCACCTGCGGGTACAGCGCTTTGAACAGGCTCTCTTTGGCGGAAAACGTCAGCGTCAGCAGCTCGTTGAACGGCAGCGTTTCGCCCAGCAACGTCTCGCGCTCCGCCGGTGAAACGATCGCGCTCCACAGCTCCTCTGCTCGCGCCACGGACAGCAGCGTCTCCACATCCAGCCCAACGCCGCCCAGCCCGCTCTCTCGGTGTACGGCACACAGCGCGGTATGCGAATTATGGCTCAGCGCCCCGGCGATGCCCGTCGGCCACTGCGGCGCGCGATCTTCGCCGCGCGCCAGGGTGAAATCGGCGAAACCGAGCGGCGCCAGCAGCTGCCGCGCCAGCACACGCCCGGCCAGATACTCCGCACGGCGTTTCGGCACCGCGCGCGCCAGATGGTCCGGCAGCGCAAATCCCGCCTCGGGAAAACTGTCGTCGCGATACTCCGCCAGCGCAAACTGGCAGCGCGCCACCTGCCCCGGATAGCCGTCCGGCGTGAAAAATTCGATATTGCGGATAAAAGTGGGCAACGGCGGTATCCATGATAAGCAGGCAGGCTGATGATGTTAGCCCCCGAAACGGCCTGCAACAATGACCCTGGGCAAAATAAATGGCGTTAAGTCCCGCGCGGAGGCGCGTTGGACGAAGTGGGAAAAGGCCTCTCCCCCGCATTCGGGAGAGAGGCCGGGCATTACAAGATGCCTTTCATGGTCTTCTCGAAATCGCTCCAGGCGCAGAAGCCGTCTTTATCGATCGGGCAGCCTTTCAGCGCCAGCGTCACGCGCTGCGGCGGGGTTTGCAGCGTCAGCGGCGTCGCCTTGCGCAGCTGTTCGGTGGACTGATAGACGTACTCGATCTTCAGCAATTCACGGTCGTTCTGCGCGTCGCGCCAGCGCTGGAATACCAGTTTGCCGCCGATCGGCGTTTTCTCGTACTGCTGCGGCAGCTGATACGGCTGGAACTGCATGGCCGACAGCAGCGAGGCGATATTGGAGTCGTGGCCCACCAGCACCGTCAGCTTCGGCGCGTCCGGTTTACGCTCGCCCAGCAGCGCGTTGTTGATGTAGGTCAGCAGCGGCTTGGCGACGTTCTGCGCCACCACCGGCGAGGTGAACAGCGAATCCTGATAGCCGTCTTTCAACTGCGCCAGCTGCTGCCACTGGTGCGGCGTGGCGATTTTGCCCCAGGCCACCTCTTTCATCGGGAAACCTTCGTAGTATTGCAGCATAAAGGCGTCCACCAGCGAGTTGCCCACCCGCAGCGGGCCGGAGACGCCCGGCTCTTTGCCCGGCACCGCGCTCATCACGCTGGCTTCTTTGGTCAGGTCGCAGTGTTTGTCGGTCTTGCAGGCGGCGGAATCCTTGTAGTCGATGATCTTCGCCAACTGCTGATAAGAGGCGTCCAGCTTCAGCGATCCCAGCGCGGCGTTCATCGCGGCCAGCGCCTGCTGGTTGAAGGCTTCGCTGGTGTCGGTGATGATCGGGTTGAAGGTCGGATCCATCTCGCCCATCTTGTCCTGATGGTGCACGCTGACGTCGCAGCCCGGGAACGCGCCATTGCTGAAGAACTGCGCGGTGGCCACCGTGCGCTGCAGGCTGTTGGCGTAGACGTACACGCTGCCGGCGGTCGGGCAGCCCTCTTGCGGCAACAGGCCGGTCTGCTTCAGCCAGGCGTTGAAATAGTGCCCCATATACACTTCCAGCACCCCGCCCTTGGTGGTCAGCTGGCCGCCCGGCGTTTCCCAGGCCGGCCAAGCCTTCGGCGTGGACTGCGCCAACACGCTGCCGTTGTTGGCCAGCGGCGCGCGCAGGTTATGGCGGCTCATCACCAGCACCTGTTCCAATTGATAACCGCCGGCGTCCGCCAGCGCGTTCCCGGTGAATAACAAAGGCAGGCACAGCAATAACGTTTTTTTTCTCATCCGCAGAGGCTCCCGGAAAATGATTATTTTTAAGGTGTTAGCGTTTGCCTGCGTATGATGGCGGGGTTAGTGTGACAAGTGTGTGACAGGGTTCACGGGAAAAGATCGTACCAGCGGCCACCGGGCGGCGGCCGCTGTGCGTCAACTCAGTACCACAGGCTCATGATTGGCCAACCGATCAGCAACAGCGCGGCGATGTACACCACGCCGAGAATGCCGCCCAGGCGCCAGTAGTCTTTCGACTTCACATAGCCGCAGCCGTAGATAATCACCCCCGGCCCGGTGGCGTACGGCGTCAGCACGCCCATGATGCCGATCGACAGCACCAGCAGCATCGACAGCTGCTCCATCGGCACGCCCGGCAACCCTTTGCCGACCGCCAGGATCACCGGCAGCATGGTGGCGGTGTGCGCCGACAGGCTGGCGAACAGGTAGTGGGCGAAGTAGAACACCAGCACCAGCGCCACTACCGTCATGTTCGGCGAGAAGCCGTCCAGGTGGGTGCTCATGGTCTGGGCGAACCAGTCGATAAAGCCGGAGCGCGTCAGGCCGTTGGCCATCACCACCAGCGTCGCCAGGTTAACCAGCGTATTCCAGGCGCTGGAGTATTTGGTAATGTCTTTCCACGACACCACGTGCAGCGCCAGCATCAGCGACACCGCCAACAGGCACACCGCGGTGGCGTCCAGCACCTTGCCGCCGAACACCCACAGGCACAGGCTGAGCAGCACCAGGCCGATCAGGGTGTACTCCTTGCGCGTCAGCTTACCCATTTCCCCCAGCGCGGTATTCGCCCAGGCGGCCACTTCGCTGCTGTGGGTCACGCCCGGTTTGTAGAGGTAGTAGGAGATCAACGGCGCGATGATCAGCAGCAGCAGGCCAACCGGCAGGAACGCCAGGAACCACTGCATCCAGCTGATGTGCACCCCGGCTATCTTGCCGACGAACTCGATGCCCAGCACGTTCGGCGCGGCGCCGGTGACGAACATCGAGGAGCTGATGCTGGTGCCGACCACCATCATCCACATCAGGTAGCCGCCGATGCGGCGCGAAGAGGGATCGTTAGGGAAGGAATCGAACAGCGGCGGCAGGTTTTTCACCACCGGGAACACCGTGCCGCCGGTGCGCGCGGTGTTGGACGGCGTGAACGGCGCCAGCAGGATATCGATGATCACCACCGCATAGCCCAGCGTCAGCGTGCGCTTGCCCATGAACTTCACCAGGAACAGCGCGATGCGCCGCCCCAGCCCGGTGGCCTCGTAGCCCAGCGCGAAGATAAAGGCGCCGAACACCAGCCAGACAGTGGTGCTGGAGAAGCCCGCCAGCCCCCATTTCAGCGCCTCTTTACCGGCCTTGAAGCCCGGCTCCGCCAGTTCCTGCGCGCCGAACAGCACCCAGTTGGCGCTCAGCACGCTGACGGTCACCGCGATAAAGCTGATGGCGGTGGCCGGGATCGGCTCCAGAATCATGCCGACGATCATCGCCACAAAGATGGCGAAATAGTGCCACGCCTGCGGCGGCATGCCGTCGGGCACCGGTATCAATAACAGGATCGCGAGCACCGCCAGCGGCGCTATCGCTTTCCAGATCTTTTCCTGGGTTTGGGACATAGGGACTCTCCTGAAGGCTTGGTTATTATTCTTGGGCACCCAGCTGCGCCAGCAGCCAGGTCACTATCAACAAGTCGGCGCTGCCGCCGGGGCTGAGGTTGCGGGCAATGCAGTCGGCATCGAAGCGCCGCAGGCGCGCCAGGCCCGCTTCCCCCGCCGAGCCGCCCTGCGCCAGCAGCAAGGCCGCCCGCCGCCGCAGCCAGCGCAGCCCGTGCAGGCCGCCGCGCGAGGCGACGTTGGTGTCATCGTTGTGGGCCATCAGCCACAGCAGGCTGTCCAGCAGCGCCCGCTGTTCGCCGCCGCCGGCGGCCAGCCGTTGCCGATACAGCGGCAGCGCGCCGTCAAGCACCAACCGAAAACCGGATTCCGCCTCGCCGCGCGCGCCGCTGAGGCCATACGCAGCGAACAAGCGCTGGCCGGCGGTCTGCCCGGCGTTGTTGCATCGCAGCTCGCTGTCCACCAGCCCTCGGCACATCGCCGCCACTTCGGCGCATAACGATGCGGCGCTGATGGCCCGGCCCTGCTGCTGCAGGCGGCCGAAGGCGGCGCACAGCAAACCGAGTGAGAACACGCTGCCCTTGTGGGTGTTAATGCCGCCGGTGGCACGAAACATCTGGTTTTCACAGGCCAGGCCGAGCGGCCGCAGCCGCGCCAACTGCCGCTCCGCCGGCCGGCAGGCGTCTTCGCGGCCACGCTGGATAAAACGCGGCAGCCACACGCCGATGGCGCGGGCGCTGCGGTAGAAATGCCCAAGATCCATATCGCGGTGGGCGCCGGTGTTATGGCGATCCACCAGCCCCGGTTTGGGCGTGAGGTTGACCTCCACCAACAGCGCGCGAAAGGCGGCGCGGGCGAAGTCGCAGGCCGGCTCGGCTCGGCGGGCGGGTGGATTAATCGGCAGAGATCGCATCGTTGAACATCCTTTCCATTTCTTGCAGCAGCTGCTCGCTGCCATGCCGCCGCTGGCGGGCGCAGATCTTGGCCGGCTGGCCGCACAGCAGGCAGCGCCGCGCCGGCAGGCCGATGTCGCGGCGCGACAGGATTCGCCCCTGCGCATCCAGCACGTCGATATCCCACAGCCGGCCGATCGGGCGGCTCACCTCCAGCTGCATGGCGCAATCTTTCACCCGTTGGGCGTCGGCGCGCAGCGCTACAAACCCTTCGCAGCCGGTGGCGAGCGCCAGCGCCTCGGCCTGCGGGCTCGGCCAGCCCTGTTCGGCGCACAGCCGCAGCAGCGCCGCCCACCCGAGGTTGAAAATGCCGCGCGTCAACGCGCTGTCCTTCACCGGGCCGGGCACCACCAGCGTCAGCACCAGCAGCGTGCACTCGTACTGCGCCAGCCACGCCTGCTGGCGCGCCTGGCGGCATTCGCGGCTGGTGAGCAGCTCCGGCAGGCTGACCGCGCGTTCGGCGGCCAGTTGAGGATCGACGGCGGCCATCGGTTACTCCGCCACCTGATGCACCACGTCGATCACCGAGCCGTCGCGGTAGCGCACCACCGCCACCACCTTGTCGGTAAAGGCGATCGGTTGCGGTTCGCCGGTCAGCTGCAGCGCGCGGGCGCGCAGCCAGTCGATGCTCACCACCTCGAGCCCGGCCTCCCGCAGGCGCTGCGCCAACTCGGGCCGCGCCGGGTTGACGGCGATACCGTGGTCGGTCACCAGAATGTCGATGCTGGAGCCCGGCGTGACGCAGGTGGTCACCTGCTCCACCAGCGTCGGGATGCGCCCGCGCACCAACGGCGCGACGATGATCGCCAGCCGCGCGGCGGCGGCGGTGTCGCAATGGCCGCCGGACGCGCCGCGCAGCACGCCGTCGGAGCCGGTCAGCACGTTAACGTTGAAGCCGGTGTCGATTTCCAGCGCGCTCAGCACCACCACGTCGAGCCGATCGACCGACGCGCCCTTGGAGCTGAAGTTGGCGTACTGATTGGCGCTGATTTCGATATGGCGCGGGTTGCGCGCCAGCGAGGTCGCCGCCGCCCGATCGAAGCTCTGCACGTCCAGCAGCTTGCCGATCAACCCTTTCTCGTGCAGATCCACCATGGTCGAGGTGATGCCGCCGAGGGCGAACGCGGCGCGAATGCCGCGGGCGCGCATCTTGTCCTCCAGGAACCGGGTCACCGCCAGCGAGGCGCCGCCGGTGCCGGTTTGCAGCGAGAACCCTTCGGTGAAGTAGCCGGAACCGGCGATCACCTCGGCGGCGCGGCGGGCGATCAACAGCTCGCGCGGGTTCGAGGTCATGCGCGTGGCGTCGGCGCCGATCTTGTCGGCGTCGCCCACCCGCTCCAACTGCACGATCAGATCCACCCGATCCTGCGCCAGGCTGGCGGGATGATGCGGATACGGCACCAGCTGCTCGGTCAGCAACACCACGGTGCCCGCCGCCTCGGCGTCCACCCGCGCATAGCCGAGCGAGCCGCAGCAGGCTTCACCGCTGTAGCCGTTGGCGTTGCCGAACTCATCGCAGGCCGGCACGCCGAGGAAGGCCACGTCTATCTTCAGCTCGCCGGATTCGATCAGATTGACCCGGCCGCCGTGCGAGTGAATTTGCACCGGCTCCGCCAGCAGCCCGCGCGATACGGCGTCCGCCAGCGGGCCGCGCAGCCCGGAGGTGTAAATGCGGCTCACCACGCCGTGGCGGATATGCTCAACCAACGGCGCATGGCAGTCGGTCAGCGAGCTGGAGGCCAGCGTCAGGTTGCGGAACCCCATCGCCGCCAGCGTCTCCATCACCTGATTGAGCGCCAGATCGCCGCCGCGAAACGCATGGTGAAAGGAGATGGTCATGCCGTCCTGCAGCCCGCTGCGGCGCACCGCTTCCTGCAAGGAGTCGCACAGCTTGAGATCGCGCGGTTTACGCGCCTGCAGATTGGCTTTGGACACGTCCTGATAGCCCGGCAGATCCGCCGGGTTGGCGAAGGTCATCAATCGTTGTTGGCGGTTCATCATACTTCCTCCCCGTGCTGCGCCGGTTCTTCCCGTAAGCCGGACAGCGCGGCGCGCTCCAGCACCAGCCGGGCGCGTTCAATCACCGGGCTGTCGACCATTTTTCCGTTGAGCGACACCACGCCGCGCCCTTCCCGCTCCGCCGCTTCGGCGGCGTCCACCACCCGCTGCGCGTGCGCCACCTCTTTGGCGGTCGGCGCGTACAGGTTGTGCAGCAGCTCAATCTGGCGCGGGTTGATCAGCGATTTGCCGTCGAAGCCGAGCTGTTTGATCAGCGCCGCTTCCTGCAGGAAGCCGGCCTCGTTGTTGGCGTCGGAGTAGACGGTGTCGAACGCCTGAATGCCGGCGGCGCGCGCCGCCTGCAGCAGCGAGCAGCGGGCGAACAGCAGCTCAATGCCCTCCGGCGAGCGTTCGGTGCGCAGGTTGCGCACATAGTCTTCCGCCCCCAGCGCGATGCCGATAAGACGCGGCGAAGCGTGCGCGATCGCCACCGCGTTGGTGATGCCCTGCGCCGATTCGATCGCCGCCAGCAGCCCGGTGCTGCCTACCGGCCGGCCGCAGGCCGCCTCGATGGCGGCGATCTCGCGCTCCATGTCAACAACGTCCTGCGCGCTGTCGGTCTTCGGCAGGCGCACGATGTCCGCGCCGCCGCGCACCACCGCCTGCAGGTCCGCCAGACCGTAGGCGGAATCGAGCGCATTGACGCGCACGATGGTTTCCGCCTCCTGGTACAGCGGGTGCTGCAGCGCGTGGTACACCAGCCGGCGCGCCGCGTCTTTTTCACGCAGGATCACCGAGTCTTCCAGATCGAACATCAGCGCATCGGCCTGATAGATAAAGGCGTTGCTGACCATCGCCGCGTTGGCGCCGGGAACGAACAGCATGCTGCGGCGCAACCGGGTTTTATTCAGCGTTTTCATCTTTCGCCTCCCACGGCAGTTGGCCGCTCTCGCAGGCGCGCATCAGCGCGGTTTCCAGCCGGGCGCGCAGCACGCAGTCCAGCGCCCCTTTGTCGTCGACGATCACCTGCACCGGCTCCACCTCATAACGCTGCAGCACCTCCAGCAGGGTGCGGCGGATCGCCGCGCCGAACTGTTTTTCCACGCTGCTGGCGATCAACAGATCGTGCTGCGGCCCCTCGGCGGGCGCGATGCGCACCATGACATCGCTGGATTCCAGCGTGCCGGCCATTGCTTCTCGGATAATTTTCATCATTCACCTGATTGTGCGGACTCAAAAGGATGCGGGGCCGCCTTGGCCCGGCGCTGCGTTTGCAGATCCTGCAGGTAGTACAGGGTGTCCGGCGGCACCAGCGGCGCGGCGGCGTGGAAGTCCCCCGCCGCCAGCAGCTTGCGCACCCAGGAGGCGGAGATCGCCGTGCCCTGATATTGCAAACGCTCGATTTCCACCAGCGCGATCGGCGGGCTGGGCAGCGCCGGCGTTTCCAGCCAGTAGCGCATGTCGCGGTTGTACTTCGCGGTCACCGCGCAGAACGGCTCGTTGCCGACGAAGCGGTGGGTGATGCCCAGCGCGGGCGCCAGATACTGGCGGAAGATCTTCAGATCGATTTCGGTGTAACAGTCGTCGGCCACGCCCTGGTCCTTGATGAAGTAACAGGGGAAGGTGGCGCGCGAGATCACGTACTGCGAGCCTTCGTGTACCGTGAGGTTGGGGATATCGGCGGTGCCGGCCAGCACCAGCCGGCGCCGGTCTTCATAGCTGAAGCGCGAGGTGTTTTCCTTCACCAGAAACAGGTGCAGCCAGTCGCAGCGCTTGGCCGCCTGACGCACCAGATACTGGTGCCCGCGGGTAAAGGGGTTGGCGTTCATCACGATGCTGCCGATGGTGTCGCCCGGCCGACGTTGGCTCGCCAGTTGGGCGGCGTAGCGCTTCAGGCGGCACGGGCTGTTTTCCATCAGCACCACGATGCCCGGCACGGTGGCGATCGGGTAGAAACCGCACTGGCGGAACAGCGGCTCGTTCTGCACCTTGGTGTAGATAAACAGCTGGGTGTGATGGCGCTCGTAGGCCAGGTTCACCAGCTCGGTCGCCAGCGCCAGCGCCAACCCTTCGCCGCGCATCAGCGGGCTGATGGCGACGCATTTGATAATATTGTCGGCGATGCCGCCGCAGGCGACCAATTTGTCGTGCTGGGTAACGGTAATAAATATTTCAACCGTGGTGTCGATATTCAGATCGTTACTGCGCAAGAAGGCGCTTATTTCCGAAATCGCTTTATGATCCGATCGCTTTACCCGATTAAATACGGCATCGCCTAACATAACACGCTCTCTGGGTTAACTGGCAAACAACAAATGAAATACAAAAAGGCATTTTAATTAACATCAGAAATGGCAATTAAAATCTTAAAAACCATGAAGATAAAATCATCCTCTCGTTCGATAAACCCATGGTAAGCAGAAAAAAAACGCGGATTATTGACCTATTTCACAAACCGATCCCGGTTAATAAGTTATTTAATGTTCTTTATTTGCTTAATTAATCTTATGGTGTTTATTATTGAGATAATCTTTATTTGGCGCCGCAATTCACTTACATTCACTTAGCATTTTTATTGCAATTACGGGTCGCACTATGGAATGGCTGAACATCCTGATCGTTGAAGACGAAACGCCGCTGGCGGAGATGCACGCGGAGTTTATCCGCCAGAACGGCGGCTGCCGCCAGATTTGGCTGGCCGGCACGCTGGCGCAGGCGCGCGCCATGACCGAACGCTTCAAGCCGGATCTGATCCTGCTGGACAACTTTCTGCCGGACGGCCAGGGCATCACCCTGCTGCGCGAACTGACGCTGAGCGGGTATCGCGGCGGCATCGTGTTCATCACCGCCGCCAGCGACATGGCCACCGTGGCCGAGGCGTTGCGCTACGGCGTGTTCGACTACCTGATCAAACCGCTGGCCTATGACCGGCTGAGCCAGACGCTGCTGCGCTTCAGCCAGCGCCGCGAAGCGTTGAAGGACAAAGCGCGCCTCAACCAGCGCCGCATCGACGAGATGTTCAATACCTACGCCCGCGGCGAGCAGCAGGCGGCGCTGCCCGCCGGCATCGACGAGCTGACGCTGGGCAAGGTCCGCGCGCTGTTTGCCGAACCCGCTGCGCGCCACACCGCTGAAAGCGTTGCGCAAAAAATGGGGCTCAGCCGCACCACCGCGCGCCGTTATCTGGAGTTTTGCACCGCCGCGCAGCAGCTGCGCGCCGAGATCATTTACGGCAAGGTCGGCCGCCCACAGCGGATCTACCGCGCCGGCGAACCGCATTAACGGTTATTTGATCGCCCTTGCAAGGTTGCGTGTAACCGCTTTACTTTTTATGCGCCGGTCAGCATCTTGGTGAGCATCACCTAGCCGACTGGACGATCGCCGATGCCCGCTGCGCCCCTTGCTTCCCTGACCGAGATCCTCGCCCGCCGTGACTGGCAAAACCCGACCTGCACCCACTACCGCCGGCTGGACGCCCACCCGCCGTTCGCCAGCTGGCGCACGGTGGAAGACGCGCGCGACGATGCCCCCAGCGCCAGCCGCCGATCGCTGAACGGCGAGTGGCGCTTCAACTATTTCCCGCGCCCAGAGGCGGCACCGGAAGGCTGGCTGCGGCAGGATCTGCCGGACGCCGCCCCGCTGGCGGTGCCGGGCAACTGGCAGCTCGCCGGCTACGATGCGCCGATCTATACCAACGTGCGCTACCCGTTCCCGGTCGATCCGCCGCGCGTGCCGGAAGACAACCCAACCGGCTGCTACTCGCGCACCTTCAGCGTCGATCCGGCCTGGCTGGCCGCCGGCCAGACGCGCGTCATCTTCGACGGCGTCAACTCGGCGTTCTATTTGTGGTGCAACGGCCACTGGGTGGGCTATTCGCAGGACAGCCGTCTGCCGGCGGAGTTCGACCTCAGCCCGTGGCTGCTGCCGGGAGAAAACCGGCTGGCGGTGATGGTGCTGCGCTGGTGCGACGGCAGCTACCTGGAAGATCAGGACATGTGGCGCATGAGCGGCATCTTCCGCGACGTCAGCCTGCTGCACAAACCCGCCGCGCACCTGAGCGATGTGCGCATCACCACGCCGCTGCATGACAGCTTTACCCGCGGCGAACTGGTGGTGACGGCGCGCGCCAGCCGGCCCGGCCCGCTGCAGGTGCAGGTTCAGCTGTGGCGCGACGGCGCGCGAGTGGCCGAACGCACCCAACCGCTCGGCAGCGAGATCGTGGATGAGCGCGGCGCCTATGACGATCGCGTCACGCTGCGGCTGCCGGTGGAACGCCCGGCGCTGTGGAGCGCCGAAACGCCCACGCTGTATCGCGCTACCGTCGCCCTGCTCTCATCCGAAGGGGAGATTATCGAGGTGGAGGCCTATGACGTCGGCTTCCGCCAGGTGGAAATCAGCGGCGGGTTGCTGAAGCTCAACGGGCAGCCGCTGCTGATCCGCGGCGTTAACCGCCACGAGCATCATCCGCGCCACGGCCAGGTGATGGACGAGGCGACGATGCGCCACGACATCCTGCTGATGAAGCAGCACAACTTCAACGCGGTGCGCTGTTCCCATTATCCCAACCACCCGCTGTGGTACCGGCTGTGCGACCGTTACGGGCTGTACGTGGTGGACGAAGCCAATATCGAGACCCACGGCATGCAGCCGATGAACCGCCTGGCTGACGATCCGCTGTGGCTGCCGGCGATGAGCGAGCGTGTCACCCGCATGGTGCAGCGCGATCGCAACCACCCCTGCATCATTATCTGGTCGCTGGGCAACGAGTCCGGCCACGGCGTGAACCACGATGCGCTGTATCGCTGGGTGAAAAGCCAGGATCCGACCCGCCCGGTGCAATATGAAGGCGGCGGCGCCGACACCGCCGCCACCGACATCATCTGCCCGATGTATGCGCGAGTGGATCAGGATCAGCCGTTCCCGGCAGTGCCCAAATGGGCGATCGGCAAGTGGATCGGCCTGCCGGAGGAGCCGCGCCCGCTGATCCTGTGCGAATACGCCCACGCGATGGGCAACAGTTTCGGCGGTTTCGAGCGCTACTGGCACGCGTTCCACGCATATCCGCGCCTGCAGGGCGGCTTTGTCTGGGACTGGGTCGATCAGGCGCTGATCAAACGCGACGATCGCGGCGAAGAGTTCTGGGCCTACGGCGGCGACTTCGGCGACACCCCCAACGATCGCCAGTTCTGCCTGAACGGGCTGGTGTTCGCAGATCGCACCCCGCACCCGGCGCTGTTCGAAGCGCAGCGGGCACAGCAGCTGTTCCGCTTCGCCTTCGACGCCGCCTCGCTGACGCTGACCGTCACCAGCGATTACCTGTTCCGCCACACCGACAACGAACAGCTCAACTGGCGGCTGGAGCTGGACGGCGTGGAGCGCGCCAGCGGCAGCTTCGATCTGGCGCTGCCGCCGCAGGGCAGCACTCGCTTCACCCTGCTCGACCGCCTGCCGATGCTGCATCAGCCCGGCGAGCTGTGGCTGAACGTGGAGGTGGTGCAGCCGCAGGCCACCGACTGGTCTGAAGCGCACCACCGCTGCGCCTGGGATCAGTGGCGGGTGCCGCGCGCGCTGCATCCCGCGCCGCCGCCGACGCAGGGCGTGCCGCCCACGCTGATTGAAGACGATCAGGGGCTGACGCTCACCCACGGCGACCAGCGTTGGCGCTTCGAGCGCAGCAGCGGCCACCTGACGCAGTGGTGGCAGAATGAGCAGCCGCAGCTGCTGACGCCGCTGCGCGACGGCTTTGCGCGCGCGCCGATCGATAACGACATCGGCGTCAGCGAAGCGGACCATATCGATCCCAACGCCTGGGTCGAACGCTGGAAGCTGGCGGGCCTGTACCGGCTGGAGGAGCACTGCGTGCGGCTGCAGGCGGATGCGCTGCAAAACGGCGTGCGGGTGGTGAGCGAACACCAGTTCGGCGTGGACGGGCAGATTCTGCTGATTAGCCGCAAGCAGTGGCTGTTCGACGCGCTGGGCGCGGTGAGCGTGAACGTGGAGGTCGAGGTGGCCGACGCCCTGCCGCCGCCGGCGCGCATCGGCCTGAACTGCCAACTGGCGACGGTGCAGCCGCAGGCGGAATGGCTGGGTCTGGGCCCGCACGAGAACTACCCGGATCGCCGCCTGGCCGCGCAGCACGGGCGCTGGCGCCTGCCGCTGGCGGATCTGCACACGCCGTATATTTTCCCCGGCGAGAACGGCCTGCGCTGCGACACCCGCAGCCTGCGCTACGGCGGCTGGCGCATCGACGGCCGCTTCCACTTCTCGCTCAGCCGCTACGGCCTGCAACAGCTGATGGCCTGCAGCCACCAGCATCTGCTGCAACCGGAAGCGGGCACCTGGCTGCACCTGGACGGTTTCCATATGGGGGTGGGCGGCGACGACTCCTGGAGCCCGAGCGTGCACCGGGATTACCTGCTCACCGCCGGCGTTTACCGCTATCAGCTGCGCCTGCTGCGGGCTCCCGAGGGCTAAATCTGCCAAAAAACTCAACGGGTTGCGCATTCTGTAAGCAAACAGTCACAGAATGTGTAATCCGCCTTTGACATGCCGACGGCGCCTCGCTATTATTCGCCCCGTTCACACGATTCCTCTGTAGTTCAGTCGGTAGAACGGCGGACTGTTAATCCGTATGTCACTGGTTCGAGTCCAGTCAGAGGAGCCATATTTAGAGAAGCCCGCTCAGGGAAACCTGAGCGGGCTTTTTGCTGTTGGCGTTAGCCATGGGCGGTTATGAGCGAAGAGCAGAAGTCCATCCAGCGAAAGAACGTAAAAAAACCGCCTCACGGCGGTTTAACTATCCAGTTAGGAAGTTGCGCTTGCAAGTCGTGCTGCAAATCCAATGAAGAACATACCTACCAGCGCGTTTCCGATGGCAGATAACCTACGGTTACCTTTTACACGGCTGAGCAGATAAGAGCCGCAGAAAACGAGAAAGCCGAAATAAACGAGAGTAATTGCGAACATCACTGCTGCAAGAATGATAAACGCCATCCAAGAATGTTCAGCCTGAACATTGATGAACTGGGCGAAGAAAGAGATATAGAACAGCAGCGTCTTTGGGTTTAGTAGAGTAACCAGCATTCCGCGTCCGATGATCCCCCCGGCATCAGCTGAAGATTTCTTTTCCTCACTCGTTTCGACAGCTGGCTTAAAGATAGCGCGTAGCGTCTGGACACCGAGATAGAAAAGATAAGCAGCGCCTGCGTATTTGATGGCGTTAAACAAAGCAGGGGTTGAGCTTATGACCGCGGCCAACCCACACCATGCCAGCAGAACCAGAATAACGTCGCTCAGGAGAATGGAAAATATTGCAGCAAAGCCCCGCTTGATGCCGCTGGTGATGCTCGTTTTAATCACGAACATGGTTTCAGGGCCAGGCGCAAGGACTATCAGCGTCGCACCAAGCAGGTACGTCCAGAAATTCACGACACCAAAATCAGCAAACATTTTTACTCCAGTGTTCTCACTTTCAACGAGGCTATTCTAACGTAACCGGCGTTAATGAAAACACATCACGGCTGCATTATTCAGCCAATGTCTGCTGTTGGCTCAAAGCCAACCGTCAGATTACTCAGTCAACCTTTCCTACCCGTTTCGCCCCTGGGCAATCCCCTCCCTGCATCCATCACCGCAATGCCGCCAACGTTTAGCCAATCCCCAACCAGCGAAACCCACTCTTTTATCTAAGAAGATTCCTAACCGAGCTGACGGAAATGCCTTCCTGACGCCAATACGCGGATTTACCCGCCGATTTACAGCAATAATCCTGAAAAAACAATCGATAAGCCAAACTCTCTCGCTCAGCAAGTTGCGTCTATCCTTTCGCTATGGGCGCCTGCCGCCCATCGTTCGCTGCAGATCGCGGCATGCGCGTTTCTGGCTGTTCGGGTTTCGGTTTTATTCCATCGCGCGCTTCCATTCATCATGTTGAATTTCACAGCAATCTCTCAGCAACAAGGAGTGTTTATATGGCTTACGTCATTACCGACCGAGAAAAACTGCAAGCGATTTGGGAGGCCGCCAAAGCCGGCGACTGGCCAGCGGTATATGCCGCATCCGTCGATGCGCTCACCGATCCCAACCATGCCAACCAACCCATTGAGGGCGTGGATATCGCGGTGTATACCTGGATCAAAGGCGCCTATGGCGTGAACTCGAATCAGGGGGCGTTTGCCCATTACATTCGCGACCAAACCAAGCTGCAGTATGAGCTGCGCACCGGGCATGTGCCCGATGACTGGGAGGCGCGCATTCAGAATGCCTCCGACAACATCGCCAAAAACTTTGCCAAAACGCTGTTTGGCGTCGATCTGAGCAGCGATCCCAACGCGCCGCTGCCGGATGCCCCGCCCACCAGCGCCAAAGTGCCGGACATTCACGAGGTCGGCCTGATCGACGCCGGCGCGGCGGCGTCCGAGGTGTTCACCGATGCCTCCTCGACCGGCGCCCCCAACTATTCCCCCTGGGCCGGCACCACGCTGTTCTCTTATTTAGGCGATACCTCGTTCTTTACCGAATGGGTGGCGACCAACGACACCTCGGCCTTTAAGGTGGAAGGCGGGACTTACGATCTCATTGCCGCGGCGCAGGTCTCCATGCAAATGAAAAACCTCAGTTACGTGGTTGAAACGCTGCTGGCGGGCGAAGTGCCCACCTATTTGACCACCCTGGGCATTGGCCACGAGACCATCCGCCTCGCCGCCGAAGCGGCGCGTGATTTCTACACCGAATCCTACGGCAGCAGCGTGACCGGCGGCGGCAGCCTCATTCCCGGCAAGCTGGATATCGGCTCGGCGATTTTCAACGACATTGCCGACGTGCTGTCTACGCCGAATCTGTACCGCGTCGGTACGCTGCATGACGACGATTTCACGCTGGCGTTCGGCAATATCGCCGTTAACACCGGCAGCGGCGACGACATCATCAGCGTGCCGCGCGGCTGGCAAAACAACGCCGGCAACTACGGCTGGACGGTGATCGACGGCGGCAGCGGCCACGATACGGTCGATTATTCCAGCCTGTCGCACGGGGTAAACCTGAAGTTTGACGCTCAGGGCAGCTACGGCGGGCGCGGGGTGATCGAGAAAAACGGCATCGGGCTGTATGGCTTTAAGGACGGGCTGTACAACATCGAAGCGGTGAAACTGACCGACTTTAAGGACAACCTCACCTTTAACGATCGGGTGCTGACGCCGGCCAACGGCCTGGAGGTCAACCTGGGCAAAGGCTCCAGCGAGATTCGTTTCGAGCACGGTTATACCACTGCGCCGGGAGGGAGCGCGCCGCAGGATTATCTCGGCGTGAACCTGAGCATGCTGTCCAACGATGTGCCTTTCCCCAACAGCCTGCTGAATATTCCCGTGAAGCAGACCCACAATATCTACATCGACGACAGCTTCGAGCTGGGTTTTTTACAGGCCTCCTCCCTGTCTATCGACAACCACCTGCTGGCCTTCGGCGCCGAAGGATCAAACAGCAGCTTCTCACTGAACTACAACGCGCAAACCCATACGCAGGATCTGTCGATATTCATGCAGGGCGAAAGCGCACTCAATCAGCACGTCGTCAATATCTACAATTGGGATCAAGGATACTTTGGCATCAATCTGGAGCAGCCGGCCATTCAGCTTGTCGGTTTGCAAACCGTTACGCCGCAAGAACTGGCGGCCGCCTAAACGAAGCCCGCCGGTTTACCGGCGGGTTGTTTACCTGCAGCGCGACGGCTCAGGCCCCATCCCGCTCCGCCACCCGCGCCAGCAACGCCCCCAGCAACGCCAGATCGACCAGCAACGCCAGCGCGAAACAGCTTCCCCTCACGCCCGGCGCGGCGTAGGTTTGCACCAGCGAAGCGGCAATCACTACGGCCACGATAGTCACCACCGTCGTCAGCCTGCACGCCACGGCGAACGCCGCTTTCTCCTCCACCGCCGTGCGGTAGGCAACGCCCTGCCCCAGGCCGCCGAGGGCGAGACCCGCCAGCAGAGCCGGCCAGTCATGGCCGCCGAACAGCATCAGCAATGTGAATAGCCATCCCGCCGCCGCCAGCAAAAAGCCGTGGCGGAGAATCGCCAGCGCAGGCCGGTTCCGCAGCGGCTGCCAGCGGGCCAGTGCGGCGCCGCCGAGAAACGCCAGCGCCAATGCCGTCAGCAGCATCAGGGTCGCGCCGATGCCCTGCAGGCTCTCCGCCTCCAGCAGCAAAGCGCCCGCCGCGACCGGCACGCTGAGCGCCAGGGCGCTCGCCGCCGTTCCCATGTGTGTCATGGCGCCCAGGGCGCCGTTGTTGATAGAAAGGCTCATCGCTCACTCCCGATAGGGTGGAAATGATGAAATAAATTCATTTCCCTGTTCACATGTCAGTAGCCTATCTCTTGTATAATCGGTCAGACAAACTCATAGTTTTCAGCCTTAGATGAGAATAACTCAGCCATGAGAAAACCCCGTTTGCCGCCGCTGGGCGCGCTGCGCGCTTTCCACGCCGTGGCCGGCTGCCGCAGCTTCAAACTGGCCGCCGAGGCGCTGGGCGTGAGCGCGACGGCGGTCAGCCACCAGATCAAGCTGCTGGAATCGGTGCTGGAATGCCGGGTGTGCGAGCGCAGCGCGCAGGGCGTCAGCCTGACCGAGACCGGCGAGATCCTGTATGCCGGCACCCAGCGCGCCTTTGCCGCGCTGGAACAGTCCGTCGCCCAAATCACCCGCGCCCGGCAGCCGCCGGCGCTGACCGTCACCACCACCTCCAATTTTCTCACCCACTGGCTGGTGCCGCGCCTGGCGGATTTCAAGGCGGAGTTTCCCGCCATCGATCTGCGCCTGCACACCAGCGTCGAGCGGGTCGATCTCAGCCAACGCACCGTGGACGTCGCCATCCGCTACCGTGAAACGCCGGAAACCGATCTGCACTGCACCCTGCTGCATGAGGATCGCTTTATCGTGGTCGCCAGCCCGGCGCTGGCGCTGGCGCACATCGAGGATTTACAGCGGGTGACGCTGTTTCACGTGGCGCATCGGCAGGTGCCCGCCGACTCGCCGACCTGGGAGAACTGGCGGCGGCGCTACGGGCCGGAAGGGTTGAACGTGGAAGCCGGGCTGACCTTCAGCGACGAAACCCATGCGCTGCAGGCGGCGGTGGCCGGCCAGGGGGTGGTGATCGCCAGCCGGCTGCTGGCGCGCGATTTGTTGCAGCGCGGCGTGCTGGCCGCGCCGTTCGAGATGGCGTTACCCGGCGCCAACTACTATCTGATGACCACCGAAGAGACCGCGCAGCGCCCCGATATCATTGCGCTGCGCGAGTGGCTGCTGCGGCAAATGGCGGCAGGCTAACGGCTCTCGGGGGCAATTTCGCCCAGGCGGATCGCCACGCTGATCGCCTGCGCGGTGGTGGCGGCGCCAAGGCGCCGGCGAATGCGGCGCAGGTGGTTTTCCACCGTGCGTTCAGACAGGCCGAGCATCGCGGCGATATCCGCCTGTCGTCGGCCGATGGCGGTCCAGCTCAGCACCTCACGTTCGCGCGCCGACAGCCGGCCTTCTTCTTTGCCGGCCGCCGGTTCGAACAACCGCCGCGCCGCCAAAAAGGCCGCCGTGCCCACAAGCGACAGCGCCAACCGCACCGGCGGTGAGGCGTCGATGCGCTCGCCTCCCAGGCTGACGGCGCCCTCCAGGCCGGCGGGGCCGAACACCGGGATTTGCACGCCGTGCAGGCCCGCGCCGCGCGGCGTGCGCACAATCCGGTAGCGCTCTCCCTGCTGCGCCCGGGTCTTGGTCCAGAAGAACGGTTCGCTGGCCCGCAGCATGTGGCGAGTCACCGGGCAGTGCCGCACGTAGGTCAGCGCATCGACCGCCCCCCCCTCGCCGAACCAGTCGCCTTCGACCCAATAGATATGCTCGATCCCCGCCTCCGCCGTGGCGGAAGCGGAAAACAGCACAAAGCGATCGAAGCCGAACGGCGCGGCGAAGGCGCGAACCCGCCCCTGAATGGCGGACAGGGTTCGCTCGTGGTCCATCGCCAACGCCGTCTGGAAAGCGCGCTGCGCGATCTCGTCGCTCATCGCGCGGCGACGTCGGCCAGCAGCGTCTCCGCCGCCAGTTTGCCGAGGTTGTTGGAAGCCAGCGGGCTGTCGCCGGTCAGCAGGCGCCGATCTTTATGCACCTTGCCGGTGATGTCGGCATTGACGATCTTCACGCCCAGCTCACGCAGGCGTTCGCCCACCAGCCAGGGCATCGGGCCGGGGATATAGCCGATGTCGATGTTGGCGCCGGTATCGAGAGCATCCGGGAACACGCACATCTCATAGCCGCGATAGAGGAAATCGTCTTTGCTCTCACCGATGCCCGCCGCCAGCAAACCGGCCGGCCCGTGGCACAGCGAGATCACGTAGCGATCGTTGTCATGGGCCCAGTGCAGCGTCTTTTTCACCTCTTCACTGAACGGGATATCATTGAGCACGCCGTGGCCCCCGGGAATGAAAACGCCGAGGTAGTTGCCGCCATCCAGATCCTTCACGACTTCCGTCAGCTTTTTCGGCTGCTTGAGTTGGCTGCGGTACTTCTCATAGGTGGCCTTGACCGCTGGGTCTTCATGCGGGAACGCCCACATCTCCAGCTTCACCGGATCGCCGGACGGCGTGGCGATGTCGATCTCGAAACCGGCCAGATCCAGGTGATACATCGGCAGCAGCATCTCGACCGGATGGTTGCCGGTGGAGAAGAACTTGCCGTTTTGCATCAGCAGGTAGCGCTCCTGCGAGGCGATCATCAGCACCTTCCACTTGCCGCCGCGATAGGCGTTCGGGTAGCTGGCGCCCGTGAAGTCGGTTTTGGACGAGGTGTACTGGCTGAGGGAGTAAGGTGATGGGAAGAACGCGTTGTCTTCCGCCACATCCGGGGTGGGATTACGATCGTTGGATACTGAATCAGTCATGATTATCTCCATATTCACCGTTGCATTTCTCTTTCAGCTTAAATAACCGCCGGCGGGGCCGCAATGAGGGATATCCCTCAATCGCCCTCGCACTGGCGGCGCTCAAGCGGGGTGCCGTAGCGCGACAATGAACGTTTCTTCGCTGACGCCGGCATATTCGTACCGGCACTTTCTCACCGGCACCTGGAAGTAGCGCTCCAGGATATCCTCTTGCAGCAAGGCGTTTTTATCGCCAAACATGCACTGTCGCTTATTCATCAGCAGGCACTTGTCGGAGATGCGATCGGCGTAATGCAGAAAATGCGTATTCAGCACGATCGTCATCTGCCGCTCTTTGGCGAGGCGCCAGAGCATCTCGATCATTTTAGCCTGATTGTAAAAATCCAGGTTCGACTCCGGTTCGTCGAGGATCATGACGTCGGGGTCCGCCGCCAGCGCCTTGGCGAAATAACACATCTGCAGTTCCCCGCCGCTGATCTGATTGATGTTTTTCTGCGCCAGCGGCGCGATCTCCAGCGCGTGCAACACCGCCTGCGCCTTGGCGAAATCTTGCCGCCGCGGCCCGGCGAACCACCCCGCCTGGCGAGCGCAGCCGAAAGTGACAAAATCGAGCACGCCATACGCGAAATGCGGCGTTTTCGCCTGCGGCACATAGGCCAGTCGGGCGGGCCGATTGTCGATGCGGCCGATCTGGCACACGCCTGACAGGGGCCGGCACAGGCCCGCGATATGTCTCAGCAGCGTGGTTTTACCGGCGCCGTTCGGCCCGAGCACGCTGAGGATCTCACCGCGTTTCAGATGAAAACTGACGTTGTCGAGAATGGGCTCGCACCCTTTGAACCCCAGGGTCAACTGGCTAACGGTGATCATGTTTGCTGCTCATAATAAAAAGGAGGGCGAAAAGCGGCGCGCCGATCAGCGCGGTCAGGATGCCGATCGGGATTTCAGCGTAGGTGGCGCCTCTGGCGATATTGTCGATCACCAGCAAAAACAGCGCCCCGCTCAGCGCCGAAGCCGGGATCAGGCGACCGTGGTTATACCCCAATACGCTTCGCACCAAATGCGGGATCACCAAGCCGACCCACCCCACCACGCCGGCCAAGCTCACCGAGGCGGAAACCAGCAGAGAGGCGGCGATCAGCAACAGGATCTTCAGCCGGGGCGGATTCAGACCGGCGATGCGCGCCTCGTCGTCCCCAAGAGAGAGAATGTTCATATTCCACCTGAGCCGGTAGATAGTCAGGTAACACGCCGCAAACAGCGGGATCAGCCAATAAACCTGCGCTTTCGCTACCGAAGCGAAGCTGCCCATCAGCCAGAAGACGATCGCCGGCAAGGTATCCTGCGGATCGGCGACATATTTTATGACCGAGACAAACGCGATAAACAGCGACGCGATAATCATGCCGGACAAAATCGTGGTGAGCGCATCCTGCCGGCGTTTGAGGCGGCAGATGCCGAGCACCAGCAACAGGCTCACCACGCCGAAAAGAAACGACAGCAGCGAACTCAGGGCAAAAGGCAAACTCAATAGAATGCCCAGCGCAGCGCCAAAGGCGGAGGCGGAAGACGTACCCAGCACGTCCGGGCTGGCCAATGCGTTTTTCAGCACCGCCTGAAAGGTCGCGCCGGCGACCGCCAACCCGCCGCCCACCAGCATCACCGCCACTATCCGCGGCGCGCGCAGGTTAAAAATCACCGAATAGCGGGCCTCATTTTCCCCCGGCATGTTCCCCTGCCATAAAATCTGCGCCACATCATGGGCCGACAAGGCGTAGCGGCCGGCAAACAGCGATGCGAAGGCGACTGCACACAGCGAAATGAACAATCCCGCCATGATCGCCGCATATTTTCCTCTGCCCGGCATCCCCAAGCTCCTCCAATGGATTAACGCTATTCAACCGTGGCGCTAGCGTTGCGCCAGCACCTCATCCAGCAACCGGTCCGGGATCGCGTAGGAGAACATCGTCTGATAATAACGACGCGTTTCCTGCCGCAGCGTCTTGTCGCTAATGTCTTCGGGCGCGTATCGGTTGATCATGAACAGCGGCAACAGTGACGTTTCCGCCGACAGGCCCCCCCAGTTGTGAATGCCCACCGGCGTCGAGAAAACCTTGCCGTTCTTCACCGCCCTGAGCGTCTCCCACGCCTGGCCGGGGATCCCCCCGTGCAGCAGCGCTGTTGCGCTGCCGAACACCACGAAAATCACATCCGGATCCCAGGCCATGATCTGCTCCATCGACACGTTGATGTACCTGCCGGCATCGCCCTTCACCGGCAAATTCCCGGCGACGTTATCCATGCCGGCCATTTTGAGATAGGTGTCGCCGTAGGTGTGCGGGCCGCTCACCTTCAGCTGCCTGCCGTCGCTTTCTTCCAGATATAACGCCCTGACGTGCTGCGCGCGGATGGCTGCGGCATAGGGGCGGATCTGCTTCAGGGTCCTTTCCCAGGCGTCTTTGAATTTATGCGTGCGCGGCAGGCCGAGGGTGTCGGCGAAGGTATTTTCCCAATACACCTGGGTGACCATCGGCTGGTATTTGGTCTCCCCGCCGGCGTCCAGATCGACCGTCATCACGCCCGCCCTTTCCAGCCGATCGTCCTGGCTTTTGCCGTAGTAATAAATGATGTCGGGCCGCAGATTCATTAACGACTCCATGTTGACCCGATAGTCCTTATTGATGAAATCGGACGTGATCCTGCCGATGTCAGGCTTCATGTCTTTCAACACATGCATATCGGCATGCATGAATGCCCAGGGGCCGACGCCGACGACGTGCCGATAGGCCGCCTCGTTGGCCAGGATCACGCCGAAGGGGCAGTTGCCGGTGATGACGATCCGCGGGTAGCTGCCGGGCAGCGTTTGCGCCGCCGCGCTCTGCGGCAGCGCGGTCGCTTCCGGCTGGCTGGCGCCGGCGCAAGGCAGCATCGGCAAAGCGGCTATCGCCAGCAAGGCGGTGGCGATGAATGTCAGTTTTACGGCCATGAGGCCTCCTGCGCACGCGCGCAATGGCGCGCGTCGATGAATGGTGTCAGGCCGAGGCGGCGATGCCGGCGGCCATGATGGTGATCCCGGCAACGAAAACGATCGCCGCGGTGGCGACCGCGCCGCCGCCGACCAACGCGGCGGTTTTTCCTTCGGAAATCTCTTTTCGCTGCAGGAAAGAGAGTTGCGACAGGGGAATGATTTTTCCGCTGTCGGCAACGATGTCTTTCGGTTCAACCTTCGCAACCGTCAGCTCGCCGCCGCTGCCGTCCTTCAGGCCGTATTTCAGCCGATCGCCGACATAGACCGGCGGCTGCAACAGATAATACGGGCTATTGAGCCCCGCCTCTTTTTGTTGCAGCGCCACGTCGTGGTAGGTTGAGCAGCCGCTGAGGGAAAACGCCGCCATTCCGATAATGAGCGGCACCAGGTGGGTGAATCGCATGGGAAACCTCGAACGTGCTTATTTGCTGGTTTTTAACGTAACGGCGGACTTGAAGCGCATATAGCTCACGGCCAGAGAGAGAAACGAGAACGCCGCCCCCGCCATTAAGCTGATTGTCGTCGCTTGCGCGCCGCGCATATTGAAGAAAATCGCCACTAACGCCGAACCGACGATTTGCCCGATCAACCGGGAACTGCCCAACAGACCGCTGGCGATGCTGCTGTTTTCATGAGAGACCGAAGTCATGATCAGCAGGTTGTTCGGTGATTGAAACAGGCCGAAACCGATGCCGCACAGCGCCACGCGCCATACGATCGCCCCATTCGACGGATCGCCCGGCAGGTTGGCCATCAGCAGCATGCCGGCCAATAAGCAGGCGAGGCCTGACAGGGCGACGAGATTGGGATCGTATTTCTTGGTCAAATCGCCGGAAATCAACGACGACACCATGGTGGCCAGCGGCCAGGCGGTCAGCAGCAGACCGATTTCCACCACGTTTCTTTGCAGGACATTGTGGAAATAAAAAGGCAGCGATACAAAAGCCAAAAGCTGGGTGCTGTAAGACAGCATCGACATCAGCAAAGACAATGACAGCGTCGGGTTATGCAGCATCGCGACCGGGATCAGCGCGGCGTTGGCCTTTCTTTTCTGATTGATGTACAGCCACCCGGCCAGTCCGGCGAATACCGCAAAGCTCAGCGCCGCCGCCGGCAGATGGCGGGTGGTCATGCTCATCGTGCTGAGCGAGAAAGCGATAAACAGCACAAACACCAACAGGGCGCCCCCGCTGTCGAAGCCAACGCTGCGCCGCTCGCGGGAGCCCAGAAATATCACGCTCAGCAGCAGCGACAGGCAGGCGATGGGAACATTGATGGTGAACAGCCAGTTCCAGCTCGTTTGAGAAAGTATCGCCGAGGCGATGGACGGCCCGGCGGCGGCGGCAACCGACACCACCATCACGTTAATCCCCAGGCCGCGCCCCAGCAGCCTTGCCGGGTAGATCTCCTTAATCAGCGCCGCATTGACGCTGAGCACCGCCGCCGCGCCGAAGCCCTGTATCACTCGGAACGCCGTCAGCATCGCCAGCGTGTCGGAAAGCGCGCAGCCCAACGAGGAAAAAGCAAACAGCACCACCCCGGCCATAAAGATTTTTTTATTGCCCACCGCTCTGCCCAGCGCCGCAAAGGGCATCAACGACGCGACGACGGCAAACTGGTAGGCATTGATAATCATGATGGAGGCCGATTCGGAAACGGCGAAATCTTTCGCGATCACCGGCAGCGCTACGTTAGCGATGGTGCTGTCGAGCATGGCGATGACCGTGCTTAACGAGACGGCGAGAACCGCGAATAGATTTAGCGTCTCTTTTTCCTGGTGTTTAAAAGTCATGTTAACGCTCCAAAAACGTGGGTGTCTTTATGCCGGCATGCCGGCGGCAAAGACGCCGTTTTTATCAATTTTTGTAATTACGTTATAACATATCATTATTGGGTGGTAATAAATCTCATTTGAAATATTGGGTTGCATAGTGTTTCAAAATAAGAATTAACAAATGCAATACAAATAAATCACAATATAAACACCCAATAAAATAACCACACTCAGTATAAAAAACCGGTTGATTTATAGAATGACATTAAAAGTAACAGGCGCTAACAGACAACGATGATGCCAGCATGAATTGTTATGTTATAACAAAACAACCTTCCCTTTATGCGGGTTAACCTTATGGCTAAGAAGGACCTTTTGAACACGCGCTTGTCCCGCCGCAGAATGATGCTGGCCGGGCTGGCGGCTCTGGCGCTCAATAGCGCCGTTTCTCCGCTGGCTAGCGCCCACGGCTTGCCACGCCCCAAAAAACAGGCGGGCCCTCAGGGTGCGCGAAAACGATTCCTGGTCATGTTGGATCCCGGCCATGGCGGCATCGACTCCGGCGCCATTGGCCACACCGGTTCGCTGGAAAAACATGTCGTTCTGGCGATCGCCAGAAACGTGCGGGCACAGCTCGATCGACACGGCATCGATGCCCGCCTGACGCGCGACAGCGACGTTTTTATTCCGCTGTACGATCGGGTGGAGATCGCGCACCGGCATGGCGCGGATCTTTTCATGTCGATTCATGCCGACGGCTTTACCTGCCCCAGCGCCTGCGGCGCTTCGGTCTTTGCGCTTTCCACTAAGGGCGCCAGCAGCGCGATGGCGAAATACTTATCGAACAGTGAAAACGCGGCGGACGATCTCGCCGGCCCCCACGTCATCAAGAAAGATCGCTATTTGCAGAAGATACTGTTTGATTTGGAACAAACGGAAACCATCAAAGAAAGCCTGACGCTGGGCTCGCACCTGATCCAACATATTGCGCCCATCCATCATTTGCATGCCAAAAATACCGAACAGGCGGCCTTCGTGGTGTTGAAATCCCCGTACATTCCTTCGGTATTGGTGGAAACCTCGTTCATCACCAACCCCGAGGAAGAAAGGCTGCTGGGCACCCCTGCATTCCGAAATAAAATCGCCACCGCCATCACGCAGGGGATCGTCAGCTACTTTAAACACGTCACACACGCTTAAGCTTCACCAGGACGGCAAGCCGGCCGGCTTGCCGCGCACAGGGACGGCGTCATCATGATAAAATGCAATCCTCGCGCTTTTTCGGCGAGCCTGTGGCTCCCGCTGCTGGCCCTGTTGCCGCGCAGCGCCTTCGCCGTGCCGCTGACGGTATCGCAACACAGCAGCCTGAATTTCTACGGCACGATTATCGCCAGACGCTACAGCGGCCAAAGCGAACGCGACGACGGCGACCGCAGCTATCTCTATTTAGGCCTGATCGGCAAAAAAAAGATCGCGCCGCGCTGGCGGGCCTACGCCCATTGGGAATATACCGTCAGCTTCGCCGACGCCACCCGAAACAGCACCCGGCTCGCCTACCTCGGCGTGCAGAACGCCGCCCTGGGCAGCCTCGATATCGGCCGCAACTGGGGCGTGCTCTATGATGTGACCGCCCTGACCGATCGCTCCCCGCTGTTCAGAGAAATGGCCTACAACTACATCGACAACTTTATGCGCGGCCGGGCGCACAACCTGCTCACTTACCGCAAACCTTTCAGCCTATTTCAGCGGCACGCCGCCCTCGCGCTGCAGTATCAGTTCAAAGACGGCGACGATCGACAGGCGCCGGGCAAACAAAACGGCAACGGGTTCGGCGCCTCCTTCCGCTATGCGCTGACGCCGACGCTCAGCTTCATCGCCGCCGCTTCGGCGTCTCAAACCACGCAGCGGCAGCAACGCGCCGCCGGCTATCGTCGGCGCATCGATACGCTGGCCGAGGGGGTTCTCTATGCGTCGAAAAAAATCTATCTCGCGGCCGTGTTCACCCAAAGCGACAACGCTATCAGCCCGCAACAAACCGCTAACCGCGGCTCGGCGTCCAGTTATGAAGCACTCGCCAAATACCGGCTGACGGACCACATCCAACCCAACATCGGCTATACCCGTTTGATACAGGCCCGGGCAGGCCGCAACACCGACTTATTGAACTACGAGGAGTTGGGCGTGACCTGGTTGCTCAATAGCAACATGCAGGTGTTTATTAACTATGAATTCAATAACCTTTCTCGGCACGCCCCCGGCGTCGATGCGTCAGACAAACTCGATATGGGCATCAGCTATCACTGGTGACGCGCTGCCGCAGCCAATAAAAAGCCCCGCCCGGCGAAGGGCGAGGCTCGCTCGCGCCGATCGAGACGGTGCGAGAGGATCATGAGGGCAGAGTGATGACAGGGAGCCGAATGCGCCTGCTCATGGCGCGACGGACGCCTCAGCGCGGCGCTTGCGCGTTTTTCCACTCCCGCCAAATCGTTTCCAGCCCGGCGCGATACGTCGTGACGGCGAAGTCGGGAAAACGCTGTTTGAACTTGGTCGAGTCGAACAGGTTATCGTGCTCGTAGCGCGGCAGCAGCTCGCGCATCTCTCGCGCCCCGGACGAAACCAACCCCGCGGCGATCAACGCCCATTTGCCGATAACGGAATATGAAATGTCCTTCCCAAACACCTCGCAGGCCAACGCGGCGAACTGCGCATAGGTGAGCCGCTCGTCGCAGCACGGGAGATGCCACGTCTGGCCGAACGCGTCGGGCGTATTGCCGAGCCGGGCTAACCCACGGCTGGCGTCGGGCGTCCAGATCAGCGTGCGCAGCCTGTCGTCGCGAACCGGCACGCGCGGTTTTTCCCCCGCTTTCAGCCTGTCGACGATCAGCGCATTGGTGAAGCTCTGCGTTTTTCCCGGCCCATAAAACTCGGGCGCACGGCCGATCAGCACGGGGATCTGCTTGCGCTCCATCTCGTCGAGCACCTTCTCGGTCATCAGAGCGCGCACCCGTCCCTTGCGCCCCCGAGGCGCGAACGGCGTCGATTCCGTCTGCGGCTCGCCGTTCTGCGGATACATATAGGTATTGTCGAAATAGACAAAGGGCACGCCCGCGGTACGGCTGGCGTCCAACGCATTCTGCAGCATGGTCGGAAATTGCCGCTCCCACAGCGCCGAATCCGGCGGCAGGCCGGCGGCGAAATACACCACGTCGCTGCCCTTCACCGCCGCCAGGGTCTGCTGTGCATCGAGCAGGTCGGCCGCGACCAGCGTATCGCTGTCGTTGACCTGCCTCGGGTTGCGGCTGACCAATCTTAAATCATCGGTGTACGCGCGCTTCAGTTCACGCGCCAGCTCTTGGGCGATCTGGCCACTGGCGCCCAGGATCGTTTGCATTGGCGTTCCTCATCGCAATGAAAAAAACTCCGCCCACTCAGGGCGGAGCAAAAGTGCTTGTTCGCGCTTAACTGTTCACGAACGCCAGCAGATCGGCGTTGACCTGATCGGCATGGGTGGTCGGTATGCCGTGCGGCGCGCCCTTATAGGTATGGAGCGTGCCGTTTTGCACCAGCTTGGCCGACAGCGCGCCGGAGTCCTGATAAGGCACCACCTGGTCGTCGTCACCGTGGATCACCAGCACCGGAATGGCAATCTTCTTGAGATCTTCGGTGAAATCGGTCTGCGAGAAGGCGACGATGCCGTCATAGTGCGCCTTGGCGCCGCCCATCATGCCCTGCCGCCACCAGTTCCAGATAATGGCCTCCGACGGTTTGGCGCCCGGACGGTTATAGCCGTAGAACGGGCCGGCAGGCACGTCGTAATAGAATTGCGCCCGGTTGGCGGCCAGCTGCGCCTGGAAATCATCGAATACCGATTTTGGGGTGCCCTGCGGGTTACTGTCCGTTTTCACCATGAGCGGCGGCACCGCGCTGATCAGCACCGCTTTGGACACCTTGTCCTCGCCGTGGCGCACGATATAGCGCACCACCTCGCCGCCGCCGGTCGAGTGGCCCACGTGCATGGCGCCCTGTACGCCGAGGTGTTTTACCACCGCGGCGACGTCATCGGCGTAGTGATCCATGTCGTGCCCTTCCCACACCTGGCTGGAGCGGCCGTGGCCGCGGCGATCGTGCGCAACCACGCGGAACCCTTTGTTCACGAAGAACAGCATCTGGGCATCCCAGTCATCGCTGGACAGCGGCCAGCCGTGGTGGAAGTAGATAACCTTGCCGTTTTTTGGGCCCCAATCCTTGTAGAAAATCTCGACGCCATCGCTGGTCGTTACATAACCCATGTCGTTTCTCCCATTTACACTATGGTTAAAAAAGAAGGTGTATACTGCGCACGGCGCCGGGATCTCTGGCTCCCTCATCCCGGTTGGCCGACGATCTTGCGTTGATCGTTTAACGAGTATAGGTTTAAAGTTCACTTTAAGGTCAAACCCCATTCGGCAAACCGCATTCCGGCTTTCACTCGGCATCAGGAGAATTCAAGTGCAGGGAGATGACATCCTCATGACGATGGAGCCGCGGCTTGCCGCCCAGCGCCACGCCTTCCTGCGCGACGGCGCGCCGACGATGCAACAGCGCCAGGCCGCCCTGCGCCGCTTGCGGAGCGCCATTCTGGCCCAGCGCGACTCGCTGGCGGCGGCCGTCAGCGCGGACTTCGGCCACCGCTCGCCCTACGAAACCGACATTCTGGAGATTCTGGTCACCGTTCAAGCGATCGATTACCTGCTGCGCAACCTGAAACGCTTCATGAAGCTGGAGCGCCGCCACGTCGCCCTGCCGTATCAGGCCGCACGCGCCTATGTGCACTATCAGCCCAAGGGCGTGATTGGCATCATGGCGCCGTGGAACTACCCGTTTTCGTTGACCTTCATCCCGCTGGCCACCGCCCTGGCCGCCGGCAACCGCGTGATGCTGAAACCTTCGGAGCTCACGCCGCATACCAGCCGCCTCATCGAAACGATGCTGGCGGCGCTGTTTCCCGCCGATGAGGTCGCCGTCGTGACCGGCGGGCCGGACGTCGGGGCCAGATTCAGCGAGCTGGCGTTCGACCATCTGGTGTTCACCGGCAGCACGGCGATCGGCCGTCAGGTCATGCAGGCGGCCGGCAAACATCTGGTGCCGTTAACGCTCGAACTGGGCGGCAAAAGCCCTGCCGTCATGGCGCGCGGCGCGGTTAACGCCAGAAACGTCAAGAGCGTGGCGTTCGGCAAGCTGTCGAACGCGGGCCAAACTTGTATCGCGCCCGATTACCTGCTGGTTCATCAGGACGATCTGGCAAGCTTCATGGCGCTCTATGACGCGGCGGTTAAAAGCTTTTATCCCGACGGGCCAACCGGCGACGACTACGGCGCCATCATCAACGACAGGCACTATCGCCGCTTGCAAGCGCTGCTTGCCGACGCACAGGCGCGCGGCGCGAAAATCCATCCGGTCGGCCACCGCCCGGACTCGGCGTCTGAACGGCCGAACACGCTGGCCCCTACGCTTATCGTCGGCGCCCCCGATGACAGCGCGATCATGCAAGAAGAGATCTTCGGGCCGCTGCTGCCGGTGCGCACCTACGCCGCCTTTGATGAAACGATCGACGTTATCAACGCCGCGCCGCGCCCGCTCGCGCTCTACTACTTCGGCCCGCCGGGCGAGGATCGGGACCGGCTGCTGGCGCGCACCGCCTCCGGCAACGTCAGCATCAACGCCACCCTGCTGCACTTCGCCCAGGACGACCTGCCGTTCGGCGGCATCGGCCCCAGCGGCATGGGAGCCTGTCACGGCATCGAAGGATTTCGGGCGCTGAGCCACGCCAAAGGCGTTTTCATCCAGAGCCGCTGGCGTTTTACCGACCTGCTGCGCGCGCCGTTCGGCAAGCTGGCGGACGCAGTGCTCGCGTTCATGTTGCGGCGCCGATAACGCGGCGTGTTGACTATCAATAGCACACCCATAAATCGCCGCAAGCTATCACAATATTCACTCATTCCTATTTTATCTCTCCGCCGCCGCTGACTAAGCTTAGCCCTATGTCCCCCTTTGCCCGTTGGCGGCGAGGGTGACGTAAATCGATTGAGTTCAGTTATTTAGCGCAACACCCGACGCAAGCCTTACCCGCATGCCTTGTTAACCGCTCCACGCCCGGCGGCTGGAGCATCTTTACGGAAGCAGAGAGCGCATTATGACAACTGAAAGCAAATGCCCGTTTTCGGGCGGCAAGCAGCCCGCACCGCAGAACGGCCCCACCAATCAGGATTGGTGGCCTAATCAGCTCAGCCTGAAACCGCTGCACCAGCACTCCCCCCTGTCCGATCCGATGGATAAAGACTTCAACTACGCCGATGCCTTCAACAGCCTCGATCTGGCGGCGGTCAAACAGGATCTGCACGCCCTGATGACCGACTCGCAGGAATGGTGGCCGGCGGACTTCGGCCACTACGGCGGCCTGTTCATCCGCATGGCCTGGCACAGCGCCGGCACCTACCGCATCGGCGACGGCCGCGGCGGCGCAGGCGAAGGCCAGCAGCGCTTCGCCCCGCTCAACAGCTGGCCGGACAACGTCAGCCTCGACAAGGCGCGCCGTTTGCTGTGGCCTATCAAGCAGAAATACGGCCGCAACATCTCCTGGGCCGACCTGATTATCCTGACCGGCAACGTGGCGCTGGAATCGATGGGCTTCAGAACCTTCGGCTACGCCGGCGGCCGCGCCGACACCTGGGAGCCGGACGACGTCTACTGGGGCTCTGAGAAGATCTGGCTGGAACTGAGCGGCGGGCCGAATAGCCGCTACTCGGGCGACCGCGATCTGGAAAACCCGCTGGCGGCGGTGCAGATGGGCCTGATTTACGTCAACCCGGAAGGCCCGGACGGCAATCCCGATCCGGTGGCCGCCGCGCGCGACATCCGTGAAACCTTCGCCCGCATGGCGATGAACGACGAAGAAACCGTGGCGCTGATCGCCGGCGGCCACACCTTCGGCAAGACCCACGGCGCCGGCCCGGCGTCTCACGTCGGCGCCGATCCGGAAGCCGCCGGACTGGAAGCGCAGGGCCTCGGCTGGCACAGCACCTTCGGCACCGGCGTCGGCAAAGACGCCATCACCAGCGGCCTGGAAGTCACCTGGACCACCACCCCGACCCAGTGGAACCACGACTTCTTCCGCCACCTGTTCGAATACGAATGGGAGCTGAGCCAAAGCCCGGCCGGCGCGCACCAGTGGGTGGCGAAAGACATCGGTGACACCATTCCCGACGCCTTCGATCCCAACAAAAAACGCCGCCCGACCATGCTGACCACCGACCTGTCGCTGCGCTTCGATCCGGCCTACGAGAAGATTTCGCGCCGCTTCTATGAGCACCCGGAGGAGCTGGCCGACGCCTTCGCCCGCGCCTGGTTCAAGCTGACCCACCGCGACATGGGGCCGCGCGCGCGCTACCTCGGCCCGGAAGTGCCGCAGGAAGAACTGATTTGGCAAGATCCGATCCCGGCGGTCGATCATCCGCTGATCGATGAGCAGGACATCGCCGCGCTGAAAAACGCCGTGCTGGCTTCCGGCCTGTCGGTGTCGGCGCTGGTCTCCACCGCCTGGGCTTCTGCTTCCAGCTTCCGCGGCTCAGACAAGCGCGGCGGCGCCAACGGCGCGCGCATTCGCCTGGCGCCGCAAAAGGACTGGGCGGTCAACCAACCTGCGCAGCTCGCCGCGACGCTGGCCAAGCTGGAAAGCATCCAACGCGCCTTCAACGATGCGCAGACCGGCGGCAAGCGCGTCTCGCTGGCGGACCTGATCGTACTGGCCGGCGCGGCGGGCGTGGAACAGGCGGCGAAGAACGCCGGTTTCACCCTGACGGTGCCGTTCGCCCCGGGCCGCATGGACGCCTCGCAGGAACAGACCGACGTGGACTCCTTCGAGGCGATGGAGCCGCTCGCCGACGGTTTCCGCAACTTCCTGAAGGGCAAATACCGCGTGCCGGCCGAAGCGTTGTTGGTCGATAAGGCGCAGCTGTTGACCCTGACCGCGCCGGAAATGACGGTGCTGGTCGGCGGGCTGCGCGTGCTCGGCGCCAACGTCGGCGGCACGCAGCACGGCGTGTTCACCCATCGCCCGCAGGCGCTGACCAACGACTTCTTCGTCAACCTGCTCGACATGGGCACCACCTGGCACCCGGTCGGTGAAGACGGCCTGTTCGAAGGCCGCGATCGCCGCAGCGGCGCGGTTAAATGGACCGGCACCCGCGTCGATCTGGTGTTCGGTTCGCACGCGCAGCTGCGCGCGCTGGCCGAAGTCTACGGCAGCGCCGACGGGCAAGAGAAGTTCGCCCACGACTTCGTCGCCGCCTGGAACAAAGTGATGAACCTCGATCGCTTCGATCTGGCGTAACTTAGCGACAGCACAAAGCCCGCCACGGCAAGTCGGCGGGCTTTTTTATTTGAGGGTAAAAACCGACGACACAACACATAAAAATGACTAACTGATTGATAAAATTTATAACCCCATGATAGGTTAGGCGATTAAATGTATACAAAGACAATTTAAAAATATTAAAAATCAATAAAATAGGAGTAATCATGGACGATATTAATGTTTACGGAGAAACAGGAATATTTATCATTAAAGAACAAATTTTCAGCAAAAATGGACTCCCGTCCATAGGACACTTCTCTCCTTCTGCTGTACAAATCCAGCGCTACGTCTACCAATTGCGTAAGGAACAAGAGGTTTTTTGGGAGGGGCGAAAGATCGACTATACACAGCTCGGCATTTGGGAAAAATTTAAGATACTGATGGGCAACGACTTGGTCAGTAGAGACAAACAAGGGGGCAGCACGCTCTATTCACTGGAGTTCGCCGGATTTGAAACAAGAATAACACCTCTGGATGGAGCAAAAGCACCCCTCCCCGAATTTTTAGGAAAATCCTATAAGATTAACGTACCCACACCTTACATTTATGGCCAAGAGCCTATCCCAGAGATGAAGCTCTATGGCAGGAAAGACGTCTCATTCATTATGAGCAACGGTGGACAATCAGCCCCTACTGCAATGGCAAAATACAACAAGACGACCAAGAATCTGATAATGATTCGTACTGAACTAGAAATGAAAAATTTGATGTTATCCTTGAGCAGCGCCAAGGAGCTAAAAAAATGAAGAAAACGATGCTGTTCATTAGTCTGATAGTCATTTATGGTTTTATTGGTTATTTTCTGCACATCCCAATGGCAAAGCTCTACTTTGCCGGGAAAACATTGTTTGTTTCTGACGTTGCAGCAACGGTCGTTACCCAGTTTAAGGCCGCCGGGATTTTCATTTTGTGCGGTGTCATCATCCTGACGCAGAGCGTACTGACAAAAAAATCAAAATCCGTTAGACGATATGCCGTTATCTATAGCACTTGGGTGGGTATCCACTTCGTCTACCTTCTCGTCATCTTGATACTTAAGAGCAAGTTCCTAGAACCTCTCAACAAAATCCCGATGGATGCAATTGCTGTTGAACAGTTTAACCTTGCTGGCCCAGCGCTTATTTCTCTGGTTTTAACCTGTTCGTCGCTATGGCTCGTCAACAAGTCAGGACAATCAGCACGCAATGTCTAAACAACCGAGAATCCTGAATAGTCTACTCAACTGTTACAAAAAGACCTTCACCTACTCAGGTCGCGAAAGCCGTGGGCCTTATTCAATGCTGCTTTTGTGCCAGCACGTTTGGTTTCTGCTTTATCTCGCTGTTATCGCCAGCAAGATGAATGAGATTTCCATTTTCGCGCTTGCAGCGTTTTTGCTGCCTATGCTAGCGGCCAATGTGCGCCGTTTGCACGATGCGGGTTACTCCGGTGGTTGGTGCCTGACCTGGTTCTGCTTCACACCCTATGTGATGCTGATCTTCGCGCTGTTCCTTCCCGCAAAGAACCTCAACAACCCTTACGACGATCGCCCAAACCTGGCGTAAGCCCCCTCAACAGCCTGCTTCGGCGAGCCATGGCTGGCGCCGCGATATTCTCTTTTCCCGCTTATTCGTATTTACTCAACAAGTCATATAAAAATTTGATGGGCGGCAATTCTTTTAATGCTGTATTTATATTTAGAGGGCAATGAAGAGCGTAAACTCACATCGTTAATGCGATATATCCCATCAAGGAGATGACCGTTATGGATTATCCTCGATACACCTCAACACGCGACGAGGCGGGTCTCATCATCTCCGTCCCTTAGCGGCAGCGGGTTTGGCCGGCAAAGGCGCCCCATCGTTTTACGCCATAAAAATAGATGTTCTGCACCTGCGCGATATTCGCCTGGGCGCCTGACGTTTGCCCTTCGTTAATGTTTCACGGCGCGCATTGCGCTTTTGGTTTTTATTTTTCAGCCGACGGGAAAGCTCATGGAAAATTATGCTTCACTCAGGAAAATAACCGCTACCTGGAGGTCAACATGCAACATATTATCGGCATTTCTTCTCGTCGGCTGAGGATATCGGCCCTTGCGCTGCTGCTCCCGGCGATGTCATGGGCGGCCGATACGGCGTCTGTCGCCGTAGGGCCGCAGTATGACACCACCCATGTCTACGTCGAACGCGGCAAGATGGATGCCTTTGTCGACAGCATCCTGAAAACCTTCGGCGGCACCAGCACCGAACGCGTGCTGGTCAACGTCACGCCCACGCCCAGCGAAACCTACTCCCAGCTGATACTGACGCCGGCCGGCAGCTTCTCGGTGTTCGATTTCAAAACGCCGATCCCGCATCCGTTTGGCGCTGAGCGCAACGGTTTTCTGGTCAGGGATATGGACGCCGCCATCCGGCAAGCCAAGGCCGCCGGCGCCGATGTGCAGGTCGAACCCTTCGACGACCCGATTGGCCGCGACGCGGTGATCCAGTGGCCCGGCGGCGTCAACATGCAGCTTTATTGGCACACCAAAGCGCCCAACTACAAGCCGCTGCTGAGCGTGCCGGAAAACCGCCTGTACCTCTCCGCCTATCGCGTCGACGACTTCCTTAACAGCTATCGGGCATTCTCGCACGCCAAGGTGGCGAGCGACGCGCAAATCAGCGATGCGGCGATCGGCCGTAACGGCAACGGCAAGATCCGCCAGATCGAACTGGACTCCCGCTTCGGCAAAACGCGCATTTTCGTCACCGACGGGCATCTGCCTTATCCGTTCGGCCATGAGCGCACCGGCTATGGCGTCGACGATCTGTCGGCCACGCTGGCCAAAGCGACGGCCAGCGGCGCGCAGGTGCTGTGGCATTCGACGGCGGCGGAACGCCGCGCCTCGGCGCTGGTGAGTTTCCCCGGCGGCTATATCGCCGAAATTCACCAGACGGCTAAATAAACCCAAGGCGCGCTGCGGCGCGCTTTTTTCTTCGGATATCCATGATGAAACGCACGCTACCCGCACTGTTGCTGTTCTCCACGCTCCCCGCGCTGGCGGCGGAGCCCGCCGCTTCCCCCTGGAAAAACATCCCGTTGGGCGATGCGGCCACGTTGTCTTTCGACGGTTCACTGCGCGAGCGCTATGAATGGACGGATCAGCGGGATCTGAACGGCGGACGCGACGACACCTTCATGCAGCGCTTGCTGGTTGGCGCGCGCCTCGACTACGGCGACTATGTCGGCGCCTATGTGCAGGTGGGATCGTCGCTGGCCACGCCGCGCGACCGCGGGCGCAAGCCGACCGACGAAGATCATGCCTACCTCGGCCAGGGCTATGTGGATATGAAACTGCCCACCGCCTACGGCCTCGGCACCCTGCGGATCGGCCGCCAGGAGATTGCGCTGGGCTCACTGCACCTGCTGGGCACCCGCGACGGCCCCAACGTACGCCGCTCCTTCGACGCTATCCGCGCCAGCTGGGTCAAGGACAAAAACCGCCTCGACGCCTTTATCGGCCACCCCATTACGCTCAAGACCGGCAGTTTCGACGACGATACCGACAACAGCCAAAAGGTATGGGGGCTGTACGGCACCACACCGCTGACGCCGCTGGCTTCCTCGCTCGATCTTTATACCTTCGGCTTTGAAGATAACGACGCCCACTACGCGCAGCTCAGCGGGCAAGAGCGGCGCTACACCGTCGGCGCGCGCATTTTCGGCGCGGCGCAGGGCTTCGACTGGGACAATGAGGCCGCCTGGCAGTTCGGCAGCGCGGAACAGCGCGACATCCGCGCCTGGTCGGCGTCGGCGCACGCCGGCTATACGGCGAACGACTGGCGCTGGCGGCCGCGCTTCGGCGGCAAAATCGGCATCGCCAGCGGCGACAAAAACGGTCACGACGGGCAGCTCAATACCTTTAACGCCATGTACCCCAAGCTGCCCTACCTGACCGAGAACGGGCTGGTGGCGCCGGCGAACCTGATCGCCATCCATCCTTCGGTCACGATCACGCCGTGGCAAACCCTGTCCATCGACTTCAGCTGGGACGCGCTATGGCGGCAACGCCGCGAGGATGCCTTCTACCTCGGCCCGATGCGCCCGGTGAAAGGCAGCGCGCAGGGCTCGCGCTTTATCGGCAACCAGTACCAGGTCGAAACAACCTGGACACCGCGCAGCGATCTTCAGTTCAAGGTGGCCTATGTCTACTTCGACGTCAGCAACAGCCTGCAGCACCATGCCGGGCTGAAAAGCATGAACTTCGTCCTGGCGCAGGGCACCTACAGTTTTTAAGTATCAGGCAAGTTAATCGGTGTACGCGGGCGCCCTCAATAATACCGTATCCGATTAATGACGACAGCCGGCGTGCGGCCGCCTCTATGCGTTACGGCAATGGCGGCTACTCACCGCATTTCACAGATAAAAAGCTGGAAAAGCAGAAAGATAAATCAGCGACGCAAACGCCGCGCGCCGATTACAGAGAAATATTAAATAAAGATTTAATTCCAACGAGTTATTTAAACACGTCTTTTACTCATATCTTATGTAAAAGATTCATATAAGAATAACTCATTAATAAAATAATTGTGTTTATACTGCTTTAACTCAATCACAGTGCACAATTAATTCCTCACCGTGATTAATGATAAGGATATATTCCGCTTGAACGCAATATTCAAGCCAGACCAAGGAGGCAAACCAATGATATCACTTTAATTACCCCTGATTTTCAAACCTGTGTACGAGCATATAGAGCGTTAGGTGCAATATTGTCAACGTCCAAAGGAGTTTGATATGTCATTAGCGACCGATAAGATTTCCGATTATTTAACCCGTTATGAAAGAGGCGATCACGCGGGGAGCAGTAAACCGTCATATACCACGCAAGAGGTTTCAGATCTGCTGCTGAGGAGCCATTATTCCGCCAATGGCAAAGGCGTGACCGACCATGCGGCTACCTTGACCTACTCTTTCCCCGTCTATACGGGCAGCGACAAGACGGGCGCCGCGCAGCTTACCGCCGCCCAGCAAGCCCAAACCAAGCTTTCATTGCAATCCTGGTCGGATGTGGCCAACATCACGTTCACCGAGGTTAAAGGCAACGACGCGAAAAATGCAGATATAAAGTTTGGTTTTTATAAGGCGGCCAGCGGGGGCAATTACACCTCGTATGAAAGTACGCAGAGCAATCTAAAAAGCACCATTTGGATCAGCGGCAATAACGGCTACGACGCCTCCAATCCGCAAACCAATAATTACGCCAGGGATACACTCACCCATGAAATAGGGCATGCGTTGGGGCTTTCTCATCCCGGCAATTATGATGCGTCAAATGCCACCTACCCCACCTACGCCAACTCGGCGAAGTATTATGAAGACGACCATCAATATTCTTTGATGAGCTATTTTAACGAACAATACACCAGCGCTGACTATAAAGGCGTTTGGCCATCGGGGCCGCAGCTGGATGATATTACCGCCATACAGAAGCTTTACGGCGCGAATACCACCACGCGCACCGGCGATACCACCTATGGTTTCAACTCGAATACGGACAGAGACTTTTTGAGCGTTAAGGCGTCCACGGACAAAATCGTGGCGGCTATCTGGGATGCCGGCGGCAATGACACGCTGGATTTTTCAGGCTACAGCCAGGATCAGCGCATCAACATTAACGAAGGCGCATTCTCTGATGTCGGCGGCTTGAAGGCGAATATCGCCATCGCCTACGGCGCGCAGATCGAAAATATCATCGGCGGCAGCGGCGCCGACATTCTTGTGGGTAACGCGCTGAACAATACGTTAAAAGGCGGTGCAGGCAACGACATCATTTACGGTGCCGGCGGCGCCGATCAGCTCTGGGGCAATGCAGGCGCGGACACCTTCGTCTTCCGCGAAGCCGGCGACAGCCAAGCCGCCGCACCGGATTGGATCCGCGATTTCCAGACGGCGGTGGATAAAATCGACCTGTCGTGGCTCAACCAGACGGCTAAGGCCGAAGGGAGCGAATTGCACTTCGTGGATAGTTTAAGCGGCTCGTTGTATGAAGCGGCGCTGAATTATGACGCGCAGCAGAATGTCACCGATCTGGCCATCACTCTCTCCGGCAATCAATTGCCTGATTTCCTTGTCAAAATCGTTGGGCACGTCGACGCTTCCGCCGATATTCTCGTCTAGCCAAGGCAAACCCGCAGTCCGGCCTTCACGCCGGACTGTTTATCTCTCTCAGGCCTCACCCCGGCGTCTTTTTACATTGCCACAGCAATAAATCGCGCCGACGAGGTCACACCGCTTCCAGCTCCGCCGCCAGCGTGGCGACCAGCTCCGCCGCCGGCATCGGCCGCGCCAGGCCCACGCCCTGCCCGGCCCACAGCGACATAAACTCCGCGCGTCCGGCCTTGGCCGCCGCCTGGCGAATATCGCCGGTGAGCGCGTTCTGCACCGGATAAGGCAGGATCTGCGCCTCTTCCGCGCGCATCTGCCGCATGAAATCATTAACGATGCCGCGCGCCGGGCGGCCGCTGAAGGCACGCGTCAGGCGCGTGCTGTCATCGCCGGCGTTGCGCAGCGCCGCTCGCCAGGCTTCGGCGATGCCCGACTCCGGGCTGCACAGGAATGCAGTGCCCAGCTGCACCGCCTGCGCACCCAGCAATTGCGCCGCCGCGATGCCGCGCCCGTTCATGATGCCGCCTGCGGCGATCGCCGGGATCTTCACCGCCGCCACCACCTGCGGCAACAGGGCCATCAGGCCGACGCAGGACTGTTCGATATCGCCGAGGAAGGTCGGGCGATGCCCCCCCGCCTCCGCGCCCGAGACGCAGACGAAGTCGGCGCCCGCCTCTTCCCAGGCGCGGGCTTCCGCCACCGTGGTGGCGGTGCCGATCACCCGCGAGCCGGCCTTCTTGAACTGCGTGACCGTCGCGCGCGGCAGCACGCCGAAGGTGAAGCTGACCACCGGCGGCGCAGCCTCCAGCAGGGCCGCGATCTGGTCGCGGTTGTTTTCGGCGAATTGGGTGGGGATCGGCGGCTCGCTCAGCCCCAGCGCTTCGCGGAACGGCCGCAGCAGGTGCTGGGCGCGCTTGAGCTCGGCGAGATCCGGGTGCTGCTCATCGAGCAGAAACAGGTTGATGTTGAACGGCGCGGCGGTCTGCGCGCGGATCTGCTGCACGCGCTCGAGGATCACCGCCGGGGAAAACAGCGCCGCCGCGCACGATCCCAGCGCCCCGGCGTTGCTCACCGCCACCGCCAGCGCCGGCGGCGACGCGCCGTTCATCGGCCCCTGAACGATCGGATAGCGCAGCCCAAGCTCGCGGGCAAAAGCAGAAGGTGCCGTCATCAATATGTCTCCCTGTGCTGACTACATTCGTCTTACGGCGGCCGCGCCGCCGAACCGACCAAAAGCATAGCACCTTCTCACCGCCTGGCCGTGCAGTTAATGCTTCACCTGACGCCGGTCGAGCGACAGGAAGTGATGCACCACCGGTTTCTCAGGGCCGATATGGAAGCGCAGCGCCTCCTGCTGCAGATCGGCGTCGGCGTGCGATACCCGCTGGTGCTGCCGCAGATGCTCTGCCCAGGACTCCACCAGGAACCACTCCATGATGCATTCCGGATCGCCGGTGTGCTCGGTGATGCCCCAGGCGTAAGCGCCATCGCGGCGACGCGCCCGCTCCAGCATCAGAAGCGTACGCAAGAACTGCGGCCGATCCTGCTCGCGAATGCGGTACTCCACCTGAATCATCACCGGGCCGCGATCGTTCTCGACCGGCGTGTTAACCAACGGCTCCGGCCAATGGTTCGACGGCTGCAGATCGGCCTCACCGGTCGGCAGACGCAGGCGGTGGAACAGCAGCCCCGCCGCCAACAGGCCGACGCCGCCGACCAGCAGCGTGGCGGCCACGCCCAGCTCCTGCGCCACCAGCCCCCACAACAGGCTGCCCGCCGCCATCGCGCCGTTGAACACCATCAGATAGATGGCCAGGCCGCGGCCGCGCACCCAGTTGGGCAGCACGCCCTGCGCCGCGCCGTTGAGCGTGGTCAGCGCGATAATCCAGCCGGCGCCCAGCACCAACAACAGCACCACCGCCAGCCACTGCGGCGGCGCCAGCGACAGGGCCGCCATTACCACGGCGGTGAGCACCGCCGCCAGCAACACCAGCCCGTCGGCGTTCAGCCGCTGGCGCAGGCGCGGCAGCACGATCGCCCCGAGGATCGCCCCGGCGCCCACCGCCCCCAGCAGCACGCCGTAAAAACCGGCGCTGCCGCCCAGCATGCGGCGCGCCACCAGCGGCAGCAGCGCCCAAACCGAGCTGGAGAAGGCGAAGAACACCGCCGCCCGCAGCAACACCACATGCAGCTCGCGGCTGGAACGGGCATAGCGCAGCCCGGCGCGGAAGGCGCCGAAGAAGTGTTCCGACAGCCCGCTGTCCTCGGCCTTCGGCCGCTTCCACCACAGCAGCGCCGCGATCACCAGCACATAGCTCATCACGTCCGCGCCGTAGGCCGCGCCGGCACCGAAGCTGGCCAGCAGCAAACCGCCGGCCGCCGGGCCGATGGAGCGGGCGATGTTGATGCCCAGCGAGTTCAGCGCCACGGCGTTTTTCAGCTCGGCGCGCGGCACCAGCTCCGGCACGATCGCCTGCCAGGTCGGCCCCATCGGCGCCGCGCCGATACCGCCGACGAAGGTCAGCGCCAGCAGGTATTCCACCGTCAGCGCGCCGGTCTGCGACAGCAGCAACAGGCTGCCGCTGACGCAGGCCAGCAGAATTTGCACGAAGATCAGAAAGCGTCGCCGATCGAGAATGTCCGACAGCACCCCGGCCGGGATGGCCAGCAGGAACACCGGCAGCGTGGCGGCGGTTTGCATCAACGCCACCGCCGAAGGGTTGCTCGACAGGTCGGTGATCAGCCACGAGCTGGCGACGTCGCGCATAAAACTGCCGACGTTGCCGAGCACCGTGGCGCCCCACAGCACCGCAAATAATGGAATTTTCAGCGGCGCGAAGCCGCCCGCCGCCGCCTTGTTTTCCGTCTGTTCAGCCATCCGTTCGCTCCTTCAAATCGTTAAATGCCACCAGCAACAGCGCGCCGGCCAGCCCGAGGTGTTCAAAAAATCCGTTCATCATCTGGCCGCGCTCCGCCCCGTCGAACTGCCAGAACGGATTGGCCATCAGCGTCGCCATCAGGGTAAAACCGGCCAGCGCCAACGCGCCGAGCCAGCGATAAAAACCGCTCAGGATCAGCGCCGACGCCGCCAGTTCCAGCAGCGTCACCAGCACGGCGAACAGCGCCGCCGGCTGCAGGCCGAAGTGGGTCATCTCGGCGATGGCGCCCTCAACGTTCAGCGCCTTGACCAGCCCGCCCTGAATATAGGCGGCGCAGATCGCGAGCAGCAGCACCCAGCGCACCGCAGGCGCGTGCAGCCGCTGCGCGCAGCGGGCGGCGATAACAGTCAGGTTCATCGCGCCTCCTTAAAACGGCGAATTCTGGATGAAGGCCAGCAGATCGGCGTTGAAGCGATCGGGATCGGCCTGCGCCAAACCGTGAGAGCCGCCGGCGTAAACATTCAGCTCCGCCTGTTGCATAAGCTTAGCGGCTTTCAGCGCCGAGGCGCCGATCGGCACGATCTGATCGGCGTCGCCGTGCACCAGCAGCGTCGGCTTGTCGATCGCCAGCAGATCGGCGGTGTAATCCACTTCGGAGAACTCGCGCACGCAGTCGTACTGCCCTTTCACGCCGCCCTGCATGCCCATCAGCCAGAAGCTGTCGATCAGCCCCGCGTTGCTCTCCACCTCGTCGCAGTGGAAGCCGTAGAACGGCACCGCCAGCTCTTTGAAGAACTGCGAGCGGTTGCCCGCCACGCCGCTGCGAATGCCGTCAAACGCCGCCATCGGCGTGCCCTCTGGGTTGACCGGCGTCTGCAGCATCAGCGGCGGCACGGCGCCGACCAGCACCACCTTCGCCACCCGATCGCTGCCGTGACGGCCGATGTAGCGCGCCACTTCGCCGCCGCCGGTGGAATGGCCGACCAGGATCAGATCGCGCAGATCCAGCGTTTCGATCAGCAGGGCCAGATCGTCGGCGTATTGGTTGATGTCGTTGCCGTGCCAGGTTTGATCAGAACGGCCGTGGCCGCGGCGATCGTGGGCGATCACGCGGAACCCGCTCTGGCCGAAAAACAGCATTTGGTTGTCCCAGGCATCGGCGGACAGCGGCCAACCGTGCGAGAACAGGATCGGCTGGCCGCGGCCCCAATCCTTATAGAAAATGCGTGCGCCATCGGGCGCGGTAAGAGTGCTCATGACGTGTTCCCCGCTCGGTATCGAATTGGATTTTGAACGGGTTAACAGTACGGCAGGCGCAAAGGCAGTGATAACGGAATAATTTTCGCATGATCGCGAGTTTTTTTGCTGAAGAGGCCGGCGCAGCCGCCGGCTCAGGAAGACAGGGAAACGCGGCCGCTTAACGGCTGTGGTGGTGCTGCAGCCGTTCGCTGCGGTAGGCGCTCAACAAGCACCAGCCGAGGGCGATCAGCGCCAGCGGCGCGGCGACGAAGCCGATGTTGCCCATGCCCAGATGCAGGCTCACCTGGTTGCCCAGCAGCGCGCCGCTGCCGATGCCGAAGTTGTACAGGCCGGAGAAGATCGCCATCGCCACGTCGGTGGCGTCCGGCGCCAGGCTCAAGACCCTGGCCTGCATCGACAGACCGATCGCCATGATCGCCATGCCCCAGAAAATGCACAGCACCGTCAGATGGCTTTCGCTGCCGGCGGCCGGCAACAGCAGCAGCAGGCTCAGGGCCAGCAGCGTAATGGCGCCGATAAAGAAGCCGGAAGGAAAACGCTCGCTGTAGCGGCTGAACAGCAGGCTGCCGACGATGCCGGCGGCGCCGAACAGCAGCAGCATCAGCGTGGTGAAGTTCTCCGACAGCCCGGCCACGGTCTGGATAAACGGCTCGATGTAGCTGTAGGCGGTGAAGTGCGCCGTCACCACAATGATGGTCAGCATGTACAGCGCCACCAGCGCCGGGCGCTTGAACAGCAGCGGCACGCTGGCCAGCGAACCGGAGTGCTCGCTTTTCAGCACCGGCAACAGGCGCCACAGCAGCACCAGCGCCAGGGTGGCGCACACCGCGATGCCGATAAAGGTCATGCGCCAGCCGAGCAACTGCCCCACCACCCGCCCGAGCGGCAACCCGAGCACCATCGCCAGCGCGGTGCCGCCCGCCAGCAGGCTCAGCGCCTGGGCTTTCTTGCCCGGCGGCGCCACGCGGATCGCCAGCGAGGCGGTGATCGACCAGAACACCGAGTGCGCCAGCGCCACGCCGGCGCGCGAGATAACCAGCGTGGTAAAGTTCCAGGCCACGGCGGTCAGTATGTGGCTGGCGATAAACAGCATGAACACGCCGATCAACAGTTTGCGGCGCTCGATCTTGCTGGTCAGCAGCATGCACGCCAGCGAGGCGGCGGCGACGATCCAGGCGTAAATGGTAATGATCAATCCGACCTGTTCGGTTTGCATCGAAAAGCTGGCGGCGATATCGCTCAGCAGACCGACCGGAATAAACTCGGTGGTGTTGAATATAAAGGCCGAGACGGCGAGGATGACCACGCGCAACCAGGCGGTTGAGCGGGAAACGGGAGCGTGTTCCATGGTAAAAAAAATCCGGACAGGTGCGGGCAAGTCGCGATATTTTAACCAACCGGCCCGCTAAATGCGATACGCGTCACATTTTAATTGTGTGGTTTTTTTCACCGCTCACCGACGCACGGTTGCCAAAATGCTGTGCTAATCTATTGAAGCGTACCAATTTTTCCTGCCGCTCTTCCCCGGCCGCCCACGCGCCGCGCCGAAGACCCGCGCAGTGTCCCTTTGGCGTTTCCTGAGGCGAGGTCATTATGATGTCCGCGATTTATGATTGGTCCGTACTTGCCCTGCGCAATGTTTACGATCGCCGCATCCAGGGCCAGCCGGTGCTCGACAGCGCGGCCCTCTTCCCCGACGCCGAACGCTTTACCGCCCAATGGCGGCAGATCCGCGAAGAGGCGCTGACGGTCGCCCACGATCTGCACAATATCCCGCGCTTCCACGAGATCATGAGCCAGCAGGCGTCCATCTCCGCCAACGACGCGCGCGACTGGCGCATGTTCATCATGAAGGCCTATGGCCAGCCCATCCCCCGCAACCTGGCGCGCTGTCCGACGCTGGCGGCGCTGATCGCCTCCTCGCCGGACGTGCTGTCCGCGTCGCTCTCCTTCCTGGCGCCCGGCAAACAGGTGCCGCCCCATCGCGGCCCGTTCCGCGGCATTCTGCGCGGCTATCTGGTGCTGGACATGCCCAAACGCGCCGACGGCGCGCCGGCGGCGGTGCTGAAGGTGGACGGCCGCGAATATCGGCTGCACGAGGGGGAGTTCATGCTGTGGGACGATACCTTCGAGCACGAGGTATGGAACGACAGCCCGCAGGTGCGCACCGTGCTGCTGCTGGATATTCGCCGCCGCGACATGCCCGGCGGGCTGCGGCTGCTCTCCAGCGCCATCATCGCGCTGGTGCGGCTGAACGTGCGCTGGATGCAGCGCCAGTTTTGACTGCGGCGCACAGGCGATTAACCGCCCTGAGAAGCCAGCCACTGGCCGGCGGTGGTGGCGGCCATGCCCTGGCGCGCATTGAAGGTGTTCGCCTTATCCCAGGCCACGCCGTCGGGTCGGGCGAAAGCCAACCGGTATTTCGCGCCGACGTCATGCGGATGGTTCCGCACCTCCGCCTGCAGCCGCTCTTTGTCCAACAGGACTCTGTTGACCTCCACGCCCCAGTGCGCCTGCATAAGATCGGCAAGCTCACGGTAGGTCAGCGTGTCCCCGGCGATATAGACCACCTGGTTGCGAAACGCGGGCCGATGGAAAAAAATCGCGGCCGTCAGCCGGCCAATGTCCTCGGGAGTGGTCAGCGTCACCGCATACTGCCAGTCACCCAGCGCGCGCACGGTTTTGCGTTCCACATCCACCACGCCAAAACCCGAGTCAAACAGGTAGCTGGTGAAAATACCCGTGGAAACAATCACCCACTCCGTTGCGCTCTGCGCGCGCAGCAGGTGACGCACCTCGAGCTGTTCATCCCACACCGGCTGCCCGCTGCCTTTACCGACGACATCGTAGTCCACGCCGAACTGCCACGGGAAGTAGCGCGCCACGCCGGCCTGCAAAACGGCCTGGGTGATCTTTATCTGCGTGCCCGCCCCACCGACGAAGCCGCTGCAGTTGATTACCGCATCAAAGCCACGCAGCAGCACGCTCAGCGCATCCACCCCGCTTTGCTGCAGATCGCCTTCCACCACGGCGATCCCGAGCCGCGCCAGCTCATCCCGCCGCGCCCGGAGCGGGCCGCTCACGGCGCGGGCGGCCTCCGGCCGGAGCAGTACGCTGATTTTTAAAGATGGAGATAACCGAGCCTGCCGGCTCATCGCTCGCAGTACCGGCAGCCCCAGTTCGCCGGCGCCGAGTATGAGCACGGTATTGATGGATGGATTTGTGGATTTCATGCTTGCCTCCTGTCTTGACACTGCGTCATCCTGACAGCTGACAAAAACGGGTTCAATTAGGTACACGCGTGATACCGGGGAGGAATATGACGAGCGATCGGGAAGCGCTGCTGCAATTTTCGCAAGCGTTCTGTGAAGCATTGAGCAACGACGATGAAGGATTGAAGCGCGAGATCCTCGCGCATGCGGGCAACCGTTGGTCGCTGGGCGTATTGCATCTCCTGGGCACCCACGGGCCGCTGCGCCACGGCGAACTAGGCCGCCAATTAGCGGGCGTGACGCAGAGAATGCTGACGCGGACGCTGCGCCATCTCGAGCGGGATGGGTTGATATCGCGCTGCGATTATCAGGAGAAACTGCCCCGCGTGGTTTACACCATCACCGAGGCCGGGGAAGAAATGCTGCTCAACATGCTGCCGCTCTGGTCGTGGATTATCTCCTCCGCCGACGCCTTCAGGACAGCCCGCTCGCACTACGATGGCCAAGAGCGCGACGCCGAAAAATGAACGCGGGCTTCCCTGCCCGCAGGCGGCTATCAGCCGCCGCCCAGATACGCCTTTCTCACCTGCGGATCGTTCAACAGTTCTTCCCCGCTGCCGGTGAGGCGGATCTGGCCGTTGACCATCACATAGCCGCGATCGGACAGTTTCAGCGCATGGTTGGCGTTCTGCTCCACCAGAAACAGCGTCATGCCGCTGCGGGTCAGTTCGCGCAGCACCCCGAAGATCTGCCGCACCACGATCGGCGCCAGCCCCAGGCTTGGCTCATCCAGCAGCAACAGCTTCGGCCGGCTCATCAGCGCGCGGGCGATCGCCAGCATCTGCTGCTCGCCGCCGGACATGGTCATCGCCCGCTGGTTGCGCCGCTCCTTGAGGCGCGGAAACAGCTCGAACATGCGCGGCAAATCCTCTTCCAGGTAGCGATTGCCGACGGTGATGGTGCCCATCAGCAGGTTCTCCTCCACGCTCATGTCCGGAAAGATGCGCCGCCCCTCCGGCGCCTGCGCGATGCCGCTGCTGGCAACAAAGTGCGTGGAGCGGCGGCTGATGTCCTCACCGCGAAACAGGATCTGCCCGCCGGCGATGCGCGGCTGACCGAAGATCGACATCAACAGCGTGGACTTGCCCGCGCCGTTGGCGCCGATCAGCGCCACCGTCTCCCCGGAGTTCACCTGCAGCGACACCTGGCGCAGCGCCTGGATCGGCCCGTAAAACACATCGACCTCGCGAAATTCCAACATCGCTTCGCTCATCCCGCCAGCTCCTCTTCGTCCGCGCCCAGGTAAGCGGCGATCACCGCCTCGTTGTGCTGAATCTCTTGCGGCGTGCCGCGGGCGATCACATCGCCGTGATCGAGCACGATCACCCGATCGGAGATCTCCATTACCATGCCCATGTCATGCTCGATCAGCAGCACCGTGATGCCGTGATGCTGGCGCAGGAAGCGGATGATGCGGCTCAGCGCGGCCGTCTCCACCGGGTTCAGCCCGGCGGCCGGTTCGTCGAGGCAGATCATCTCCGGCGCGGTGCACATGGCGCGCGCGATCTCCAGCCGCCGCTGCTGGCCGTAGGACATCTCCCCCGCCAGCCGGTTGGCGCAGTCCACCAGATCCACCACCTCCAGCCAGTAGAAGGCGCGATCGAGCGCGGCGCTTTCCGCCCGGCGGTAGCCCGGCGTATTCAGCACCCCGGCGATCAGGTTGCGGTTGCTCTGCATGTGCTGCGCCACCAGCAGGTTCTCCACCACCGACATTTCGCGGAACAGGCGGATATTCTGGAAGGTGCGCGCCAGCCCGGCGCGGTTGACCAAATGAGTGCCGCCGAACATCTTGTAATAGAGGCGCGAGCCGAGCCGCTTTGGGCGTATCCAATCACCGGCGCGGAACTTCTGCCCCAGCACCTGGATCACGTCGGTCGGCCGCTTGTGGGTATTGAGCAGGATCGCGCCGCCGGTGGCGCGGTAAAAACCGGTCAGGCAGTTGAACACCGTGGTCTTGCCGGCACCGTTGGGGCCGATCAGGGCGGTGATGGAGCCGCGCTCCACCTCCAGATTGACGTCGTTCAGCGCCTTGATGCCGCCAAAGCGCATCATCAGGTGTTCCACCCGCAAAATGGCGTCGCTCATGGCGCCACCCCCTTGCGTTCCGCAAAGCTGGCGCGGCTGATGCGCACCAGCCCGCGCGGCCGCCAGATCATCATCGCCACCATCAGCACGCCAAACAGCAGCACCCGGTATTCGGCGAAGCTGCGCAGCAGCTCCGGCGCCACCGTCAGCACAAAGGCCGCCAGCACCACGCCGAGGGTGGAGCCCATGCCACCCAGCACCACGATCGCCAGGATCAGGGCCGACTCGAAGAAGGTGAACGAAGTCGGGTTGACGAACCCCTGGTAAGTGGCGAAAAACACCCCCGCCAGCCCGGCGGTGGAGGCGCCCAGCATAAACGCCGACAGCTTCACCAGCACGTGGTTCAGCCCGAGGGAGCGGCAGGCGATCTCGTCCTCGCGCAGCGCCTCCCAGGCGCGGCCGATCGGCATGCGCGTCAGCCGGTGCTTGATGTACAGCACCAGCAGCACCACCAAAAACAGCATCGCGTAGATGAAGATGAACTTGAGGTTGGGATTGTAATCGATGCCGAGAAACTCGTGGATCGGCACCCCGCCGTCTTTAGCGCGCCGGCCGAACTCCAGGCCGAACACCGTCGGCGCCGGCACCGAGACGCCGTTCGGCCCGCCGGTGAGCGACATCCAGTTGTTCAGCACCAGCCGGATGATCTCGCCGAACCCGAGCGTGACGATGGCGAGATAGTCGCCGTGCATCCGCAGCACCGGAAAGCCCAGCAGCGCGCCCGCCAACGCCGCCATCAGCGCCCCGAGCGGCAGCATCGCCCAAAAACCAAGCCCGAGATACTGGTAGCCCAACGCCAGCCCGTAGGCGCCGATGGCGTAAAACGCCACGTACCCCAGATCGAGCAGCCCCGCCAACCCGACCACAATGTTCAGCCCCAGGCCGAGCAGCACGTAGATCAGGCCGAGGATCGCCACCGTCAGCAGGTATTTGGTGGCGACGAACGGAAACAGCAGCGCAATCGCCGCCATCAGCGGCAGGAACCAGCGCAGATTGGATTTATAGCCCAGCGGACGTACGTACACGCCGTCGTTGCCGCCGTCGAAGCGCGCCAGCACCTTGCGGCCCGGCGCGGTTTGCAGGAACAGGCTCAGCAGCAGCCGCCCGGCCATCACCGCGACGATGATCCACACCAGCCGGTGCGGCTCGAAGTTAAAGCTGTAGCCGTTCAGCACGATGCCGACGATCGGCCCGAACACGATCAGGGCGATCAGCCCGGCCAAAACGGCATCCAGCAGGCTGCGTTTGACGTTCAGCCCGCCGTTGATTGCGGATTGCGACATGGCGTTCTCCTTAAACCTTGGCGACCAGCGGCCGGCCGAGCAGGCCCTGCGGGCGGAAGATCAGGATCGCCACCAGCAACCCGAAGGAGAACACGTCCTTGTAATCCGAATTCACCATGCCGGCGAACTGCGCCTCCGCCACGCCGAGCAGCAGCCCGCCCAGCATCGCGCCCGGCAGCGAGCCGATGCCGCCCAGCACCGCGGCGGTGAAGGCCTTGATGCCGATGATAAAACCGACGTAAAAATCGAAGGTGCCGTAGTTCATGGTGATCAGCACCCCGGCCAGCCCGGCCATGGCGGCGCCAATCACGAACACCAGCGAGATCACCCGATCGGTATTGATGCCGAGAATCGAGGCCATTTTGCGATCCTGCTGAGTGGCGCGGCAGATGCGCCCCAGCCGGGTGCGCTGAATGATGTAGGTGAGGATCGCCATGCCGAGCAGCGACGCCACCAGAATGAACACCTTGGTGTAGGTGATCTGCACCACGCCGCCGTCGAATTCCAGGCGGAACACGCCGCTCAGCAGCGTCGGGATGCCCTGCTGGCGCGGCCCTTGGCTTATCTGCGCATAGTTTTGCAGGATTAACGACATGCCGATGGCGGAGATCAGCGGCGCCAGGCGGGTGGAGTTGCGCAGCGGCCTGTAGGCGATACGCTCGATCACCCAGCCGTACACCCCAGTGATGACGATGGTGAATACCAGCGTGCCGAGGATCAGCAGCGGGAACGATTGCAGCCCGAAGAACGACAGCAGCGCCAGACCGATGGCGCACAGGTAGGCGGAGATCATGTACACCTCGCCGTGGGCGAAGTTGATCATGCCGATGATGCCGTAAACCATGGTGTAGCCGATGGCGATCAGGCCATACACCGCGCCGAGGGTCAGGCCGTTGATCAGCTGTTGCAGAAAGAATACATCCATAATGAGCAGTCTCGCCTGGTAAGGCCGCCAACGCAGTCCGACGCGGCCCAAAGGTAGTCGCGGAACGGGCGCGCCAAGGCGGCGGCCCGTCGGTCATAGGGTCACACCCTCAATGTTCGGCCGTTTACAGTTGGTGATATTTGCCCTTGTCATCCCATTGATAGACCACGTAATCCGAGACCTTCAGATCGCCCTTCTGATCCCAGGCTTTTTTACCCATCACGGTGTCAACATCGTGCGACTTCAGCCATTCTGCGGCCTTGGCGCTGTCTTTGCCGCCGGTGGCGTTGAAGGCGGCGGCGATCGCCTGGATCGAAGCGTAGGAGTAAAGGGTGTACCCTTCCGGCTCAAAGCCGCTGGCGCGGAACTTGGCGATCACCGCCTTGCCTTCCGCGATCTGACGCGGATCGTTGCCGAAGGTCATCAGCACGCCGTTGGTGTACTGCGGCCCGCCGGCGGCGGTCACCAGCTCTTCGGTCACCACGCAGTCGCCGGAGAAGAACTTGGCGGTCACGCCCTGCTCGCGCATCTGGCGCACCAGCGGCCCGGCTTCGGGATGGCAGCCGCCGAAGTAGACCACGTCCGGCTTGACCGAGGCGATCTTGGTCACCAGGGCGTTGAAGTCTTTCTCGCCGCGCGACAGCCCCTCATACAGCACCTCTTTAACCCCGCGCTTGTTCATTGCCGCCTTGGCGGCGTCCGCCAACCCCTGGCCGTAGGTGTCTTTATCGTGGATCACCGCGATGCGTTTGGCCTTCAGAGTATCCAGCATGTAGTTGGTGGCGATGACGCCCTGCTGATCGTCGCGCCCGCACATGCGGAACATGGTCTTCATGCCGCGCTCGGTGATCTGCGGGTTGGTGGAGCCGGGGGTAATGGCGATGATGCCGGCCTCGTCATACACCTCGGAGGCGGGCATGGTGGATGAGGAACAGAAGTGGCCGACCACCGCCGACACCTTGTCCTGATCCACCAGCCGGTTAGCGACCGCGACCGCCTGTTTCGGTTCACAGGCGTCATCCCCCTGCACCAGTTTGATTTTTTCCCCTTTGATGCCGCCGGCGGCGTTGATGTCCGCCGCCGCCTGCGAAGCCCCGCGCCAATATTGATCGCCATAGGTGGCGTTCGGCCCGGAGAACGGCCCGGCGACGCCGATGACGATATCGGCCTGCGCGGAAAACGCCGTACCTAAACAACCGATGAGCAAAGCAGCGAGCGGACTTTTTATCAATTTCGATGACATTGTTATCTTCCTCAGCACTGTTGTAGCGAAACGCCCTGGGGCGCGGATCAGTCACTTTATGTGTAGACGGGGAAAATAATTTTCTTGAGAGCGCAGTCGCATTCCCCAAAAATGGGTAAGCAAAAATCCAGCCATTGTGACGACGAATACATATTGTTTGCTTATTCATCCTACATATCAGTTGCGGCGCGGCGTGTGGCGGCGTTAACCAGGGTCTGGCCAATACGGTTAGCGCGAGTGGAAGTATGGGTGGGAGAACGGCCCTGCACCATCGCCGTGCAAAGGCGTGTGCAAGCGGCGTCAAAACGATTGGGGATGCAAAAATCAACGCATAGCGATGGAAAATGCCGAAAAACAGCGCAAGGTGCTCATTCCCTCAGCAAACGCGCTTTTTTTGCAGTTTAGCGCTTTGACAAACCCCGGATGCCCCGCTATTATTCGCCCCGTTCCAACGATTCCTCTGTAGTTCAGTCGGTAGAACGGCGGACTGTTAATCCGTATGTCACTGGTTCGAGTCCAGTCAGAGGAGCCATATTTAGAGAAGCCCGCTTAAGGAAACTTAAGCGGGCTTTTTGCTTTAACGCTGAATGCATGGGCAGACAGCGTTACTCTTTGGCTATCGGCGCGTCATTCTCTTCAATTTTTACCTTGCCCTGAATATCCGCAATCTTCTTCTCCAGATCCGCCACCTGCGCTTTGCTGTGCAGCAAGGTATAGGTCAGATCAAACTGCGCACTGGCGCCAGGCTGCAGTTGCTTAACGCGTTTTTGTTCGCGCTCAATAGTGACCGGGTAGGCATAGCTGGTGCCCGGCTCAATCCCCGTCACATACCCCTGTTTTAACGTATCGGTATTCTTCCACAGCGTCAGGACGGGCAACTGGCGGGTATCGAACTGAATCGCCACCCCTTTGTCGCCCGCGTTATTGACCAGCGCCGCCAGCGTTTGATGATTCGGATCCGATAATGGCTTAATGTTAAAGACCATTTCATCGAACCCTTTGGTTGGCCCGGCATAGGTTCCCCAGGTCTTCAGCCCGGCTTTGGCATAGTCGTTAAACGGGCTGATGCTGGCGATCGGCGCCAGGAAGCGGGCGCCATTTTCCAGAATCGGCGCGCCGAAATTGCTGTGATAAATAATCTGGTAGTCATGGGGATAATCCGCCCGGTTGGTTAACACATCATGCAGGCTGAAACTGTTGCTGCCGGGCACATAGCGCAATTCGGTCAGGGTTTGCAGATCGGCTTTTTTGAATGTGCTCTCTTTGATCAGGCCGCGAATACGAATTTCATACGGCGCCGCATCCGCTACCTCAACCTCAACCCGCGAGGCCGGCGTATTGCCCGCTTTGCCGTGCAACGTGTAAATTTGCCCTGCGTCGGTCACCGGATGCCCGGTCCACTCATAGCCACAACGCACCATCATCTCATTGAAACCTTCCAGCCAGCCGAGCCCATTGCGGCTTTCCAGGTTGATAAAGGCGGGGTTGACCACCTCTTTGACCGGGGAATCCCATCCCATTTTCGCGCCAAAGCCTTCTGCCCGCAGGAGGTTCATGCCGCGGGTGGGACTCAGCGTGATGGTCAGGCCATCCTCGCTGCGGATAATGACGACTTTGCTACCTTCTTGCTTGCCGCCGTGCAACACTTTCTGCTCAATGCTGAACGTTTTATCCTTCACCTTCAGCGCCTCACTCGAAATCTTCCAGTTTCCTTTCTCCACGCCATCTTCAGCGCTGGTCAGCACCCAACTCTGCGCCGCCGCCTGCCCTGAAATCAGGGCCGAAAACACCGCCATAACCCATGTCTTTTTCATTTCCCTTCCCCTTTAGCTGAATCGATTTTTTTCTAAGCAAAGAAAATCTACTGTTAAGCAGGTTAAAGAAATGTGATGAGCTTCACCGGGTGAGTATTTGAAGAAATAGCGCGATAAAAATACGAATCTCATTGCAGTTTTAATGAAAGACGTTGATTTTTTGCACACAAAACGAGCTGCTTATCAACATAATCTGTATCGTTTCAGCTAAGGAGCAAGGAGACAGTTACGGGCAAGCAAGACATCGTGAAGGGAGTGCGGGTGGCTTGTTTAACGCTATCCGGCCCAAACGAAAGCGCTCAGGCAGCCTGCCCGTCTTGAGCCTCGTTGCTTTCACGGCCGCCTGCTTGTGTCAAAGGAGCCCTGGTGCACAAAGCCCGCTCCGGGGAACCTGAGCGGGCTTTGTGCCTTTCTGCCGTTAGCGCTTACAGCACAAACTCGTAGTGAGAGCCGTCCGGCAGTTCGATGTCCAGGCGCAGTTTGCCGCCGGCCGCCTCAACATATAGCAGAGAGGCGCTGGGATAGCATGCAAAGGCATACGTGGATACTGCAAGGCTGAACGTACATCCACGTATTTTGCAAACGCAGTGCGAGGCATTCACCTTTTTACGCACGGTATCGAACAATCGTTCAGAGGCACGGGGCGCTTCCCCGCCGCCCCTTTATGAACCCTGTCACAAAAAGCGCATAACGTTTTCGGCGTTCTGCGCAGCGGGCGATGAGCGACAAACTTGTTAACGCCACGTTACATCGGGTTAGGCAACATTGTTAACGCCGATTGATGCGTCAAACGCATCGCGCCATGAGTTTATTGCGCTTATTTACTTTATTTTCCTGAGCGAGTCTTCAGCAACAGGCGCGGCGTCAAGCGCCAATAACAAACTGGAGATAAAGATGCATTCCTCTACCTCACCCATGACCACCCGGGCCAGAACCGGCGCGATACTGCGCGTCACCTCCGGCAACTTTTTAGAGCAGTTCGATTTTTTCCTGTTCGGCTTTTACGCTACCTACATCGCACACACCTTTTTCCCGGCCAGCAGCGAGTTCGCCTCGCTGATGATGACCTTCGCGGTATTCGGCGCAGGTTTTCTGATGCGCCCGATCGGCGCCATCGTGCTGGGCGCTTACATCGATAAAGTCGGCCGCCGCAAAGGGTTGATCGTGACCCTGTCGATCATGGCCGCGGGCACCTTCCTGATCGTGCTGATCCCCTCTTACCAAAGCATCGGGCTTTGGGCGCCGCTGCTGGTGCTGTGCGGGCGTCTGTTGCAAGGCTTCTCGGCGGGCGCGGAGCTGGGCGGCGTGTCCGTCTATCTGGCTGAAATCGCCACGCCGGGCCGTAAAGGCTTCTACACCAGCTGGCAGTCCGGCAGCCAGCAGGTGGCTATCATGGTGGCGGCGGCCATGGGCTTCGCGCTCAATGCGGCGCTGGAAGAAAGCGCCATTCGCGAATGGGGCTGGCGCCTGCCTTTCCTGTTCGGCTGCCTGATCGTTCCCTTTATCTTCTTCCTGCGCCGCAAGCTGGAAGAGACGCAGGAATTTACCGCTCGCCGTCACCACCTGGCGATGCGCGACGTGTTTAAAACCCTGCTGAAAAACTGGCCGGTGGTGATCGCCGGCATGCTGATGGTCGCCATGACCACCACCGCGTTTTACCTGATCACCGTCTATGCGCCGACCTTCGGCAAAAAGGTGCTGCTGCTCAGCGCTTCCGACAGCTTGCTGGTCACCCTGCTGGTGGCGATCTCCAACTTCATCTGGCTGCCCATCGGCGGCGCGCTGTCGGACCGTTTCGGCCGCAAACCGGTGCTGGTCGCCATGACGTTGCTGACGTTGGCCACCGCCTACCCGGCGCTGAGCCTGCTCGCCGCCGCCCCCAGCTTCAGCATGATGCTGGCCGTGCTGCTGTGGCTGTCCTTCATTTACGGCCTCTACAACGGCGCCATGATCCCGGCCTTGACGGAGATCATGCCAACGGAAGTGCGGGTGGCCGGGTTCTCGCTGGCCTACAGCCTGGCGACGGCGGTGTTCGGCGGCTTTACGCCGGTAGTCTCCACCGCGTTGATCGAATACACCGGCGACAAGGCTTCACCGGGTTACTGGATGAGCTTCGCCGCGCTGTGCGCCCTGCTGGCGACGCTGTATATGTATCGCCGCATCGCCATGCCGCTGCAAACCGCGCGCTAAGCCGCCATCTCAAAAGGAATGATGCCATGCAAAAACTCACTCGTTCGATCCTCGCCGCGCTGGTGTGCGCCTCCTGCAGTACGGCGGCGCAGGCCAAAGACGTGACCGTCATGATCTCCGGCGGCTTCAAAGCCGCGCTGGAGAAGCTGGCCCCGGAGTATGAAGCCCAAAGCGGCGACAAAATCATTCTGGTGTCCGGCCCCTCGATGGGCAAAACGCCGCAGGCGATCCCCGCGCGGCTGGCGCGCGGAGAGCAAGCCGATGTGCTGATCATGGTGGGCGACGCGCTCACCCAACTGGAAAAAGAGCGCTGGACCCAGCCGGGTTCGCGCGTGGAGCTGGCCGATTCGCCGATCGGCATGGTGGTCAAACAGGGCGCGCCCAAGCCGGTGATAAAAACGGATGCCGACCTGCGCAATGTCTTGCTGCAGGCGGACTCTTTCGCCTATTCCGACAGCGCCAGCGGCCGCTATGTCAGCGGCCAACTGTTCAAAAAGCTGGGCATCGAGGAACAGGTGAAAGGGAAAGCGCATAAGGTTGAGCGCATTCCGGTGGCCTCTGAAGTGGCGCAGGGGAAATACGCGCTGGGCTTCCAGCAGGTCAGCGAATTGCTGCCCGTGGCGGGCGTGACCTTTATCGGCGAGCTGCCTGAAAACGTGCAGTACATCACCCGCTTCGCGGGCGCGGTAACCGCCAAGGCGGAACACCGCCGCGAAGGCAAAGCGCTGCTGGACTTCCTCGCCTCCTCTCAGGCGCAGCCGACCATTCGCGCGACCGGCATGCGAACCGTGCCGGCGCCGCAGCCGGTCAGGCAGAGTGATACTGTTCAGTAATCAGCTTTTCCAGCTCGGCGGCGACGAAAGACTGCATGCGGCCGCCGCGTCTGATGAGGCCTACGGTGCGTTTCACCACCGGATCGACCAGCGGCACCGACGTCAACACCGAGTGCTCTGAAGCGGGCATCGACATGGCGGGCACGGCGGCAATGCCGATGCCCGCCTCAACCATGCCCAGCATGGTCGTCACATGGCGAGTTTCACATACGCTGGGGCGTTCCGGCACGAGGTGTTCCAGGCGCTGATCGAGCAGATTGCGATTGCCGGAGGTTTTATCCAGCGACACGTAATCCTGCTGATAAAACTCCCGCCAGGTGAGGCTCTTTTTACCGGCGAGTGGATGGTCGCGCCGGCAGGCGGCCACGTAGACGTCCCCCACCAACGGCACAAACTCAAGATTGGGCTGCAGCCGCCCGGCGAAGCAGATGCCGAAATCGGCCTGGCCGCCGGTGACCGCCTCGATGACATTGCCTGCGCTGCCGTCGATCAGCTTAACGCGCACGCGCGGATAGCGAAGCCGGAAACGGCGTATCACGTCGGGCATGAAATAGTAGGCCGCCGACGGCACCGTGGCGACGGTGACCAGCCCCACCCGCTCCTGGCTGACCTTATCGATATCGGCCATCACCGCTTCGACGTTCATCAGCAGCTGCTCCGAACGTTCGGCGAAGGCCTGCCCGTACAGCGTCAAGGTCACGCGCCGGGTGGTGCGATCGAACAGTTTGATGCCCAGCGCGTTTTCCAGCTTCTCAATCCTGCGGCTCAATGCCGACTGCGACAGGCAGATGGACTCTGCGGCCAGCCGAAAATTGCCGTACTCCACCAGCGCGCGAAACGCATAAAGATCGTTGAGATCAAAATTCACGGGCATAACGGCAACCTATCCTTACCATGGCACCAAAGGCGTAAAGCAACGATAATAGCCGCTTATTTAGCCGCAGCAACCGGTTTAACGCCGGAGCGCGCCTCGCCGTTATCCTCCCAGCAGCACCGTCCCCCAAATAATGATGGTCATTATCACCGCCACCAGCTGCGCTGCGCCGCCCAGATCTTTGGCGCGTTTGGATAACGGATGCAACGCCAGCGAAATGCGATCGACCACGGTTTCAATCGCCGTATTAAGCAGCTCAACCACCAGCAGCAGGAAACTGCAGGCGATTAATAACAGCCGCTCCATTTTTGTAATATCCAGAGTAAATGTAACAACCAGTAAAATGGCGTTAATAACCAATAATTCACGAAACGCATTTTCGGTCAGCGCGGCGTCAATAAAGCCGGCCCAGGAGTTCCTTATGCTGTAGGTTAATCGGCTTATTCCCTTTTTCTTTTCTACAGGCATGCATTCTGCTCTCTTCAGCATCACGGCGATCGTGGTTCAATAAATCACGCGCCGTGAATTTATCTCGGGTTTATTAATTAACGGCCTTAACCGTTCCACTCTGGGGACAATGCTTTCACTCACGCTCAGTCCCCCAAAACGAACGGCGCCGCACGCAATACGCTTATTATCCTGATGGCGTTAAAAGGCGATGCGATATCAGTCGATTAAAGCGTCTTTTCGTACAAACGGTAGCGCTTATAAGGCACCGCGCCGATACGTTCTAAAATCGTCCGCATGCCGGTATTGGTTTCCAGGATCCACGACATTTCCAGCGCGTCGATATTGCGCTTGGCGAACGGCTCGCGCAGCGCCTCAATTAACAGCAATGCAATAATCGGCCCGATGCGGCTGAATTGATATTCCTGGCGAACGCCCATCAGCGGCACGCGCGCGGTGCGAACGCCGCTGACTTTCAGCCGCCACAATAACTTCGCCCAACCGAACGGCAATAACCGCCCCTGCAGATCGGCAATCGCCTCATTAATGTTCGGCAACCCGACGATAAAGGCGCAGGGCGCGCCATCCACCTCGGCGATATGGATCATATCGTCGGGCACCAGGAACTTCAGCTGATCCCCCATGGTGGCGAACTCATGCTCGGTGAACGGAACAAACCCCCAGTTATGCTGCCATCCCGAGTTGAACACCTCGCGCAGCACCTGCATCTCCTCGCGAAAGCGCTTGCGGTTGAGGCGGCGAACGGTCACCTTTTTGCGCACCTGATCCATCATCCGGGTTAAAGACGGCGAAAAGTGCAGATCGGTTCTTTTCATCCAATAAGCAAGCAAATCAATCCCTTCGCTGTAGCCCTGTTGCGCTATTTGCGCCGCGTAGTAGGGTTTGGCATGCGTCATCAGGGCCGATGGCGGGGTGTCGAACCCCTCGACCAACAGGCCGCTTTCCTGATTGATATTGAGGCTGAATGGCCCGGTAATTTTACGCGCGCCTTTCGACCTCAGCCACTCCTCCGCCACCGTGAATAAGGTGCTGAAAACGGCGGGATCGTCAACGGCGTCAATCATGCCGAAGTGGCCGGTATCCTCGCCATGCAACTCCCGGTGCAAAGAATCGATTTGCGCCGTGATGCGCCCAACGACTTTGCCCTGTTTTTTGGCCACCCATGCCTGCCATTCAATGTGGTCGGTGCCGGGATTCTTCTTTGACAGGTGCTCTTCGCGCTCTATATGCAGCGGCTCAATCCAGTTCGGATCATCGCGAAACAGTTGCGAGGGGAAAGCAATAAATTCTTTAAGTTCGCGTTTACTCAGAACTTTCTCAATACGGATCATAAATAGCCTTACGTTTTAATAAAATAATTAAATATGAGCGCGACAACGCCTTTAGCATTTTTTATGCTGTTCTCTTTTATTGGATTGTGTATCGCCTCCGGTTCAACGATAAGAAAAACCGAATATTTCCCCCTGTGAACCAGCGCATTATTTGCCTATCACGCGCACTGAGGCGGCGTGATTAAACAAAAAAAGGAAAGCCCAAAGCGGCGCAGCCAGGCTACGCTAATGGTGCTCTTTTATTATTTCGTGCTGTTATGGCAAAAGAAACCCGCCGCTTTAAGTGTACCGACTTTAATCAGGAGGCGCGCCGCCATTTTTATCACTTAATGCTATTTTTAAGAATCAACTTAAATGAGGCATTCACTTTTTGATTTCTTGCGGCATACTGTTTAGGAAGTGTTTAAGTTCGAAGATAGCCATGCATGAGGTCATAACCTATGAGCCGACAGGTATTTCCTGCCCGACAGATGCAGACTAAAGAACGGCGAACCTCGGGTATTACAATCACCTCTCGTATATCTCCAGGTCGCCGCTCAAGGCTGATAATGCAGGCCGCTCACGCGCTACCGGGTTAATAACCGGCGTGCCGCTCAAGTACGGCAATATACGCAATTCGCGGAATGAAGATGGTTGAATAACAAACTTATTCAAAACCTATTCATAGTAAAACATCAATTACCTCGCCAAGAGTGATTTAACTCTTTTGGTGATTTTTAATCTATGGCTAAGTTTGTCTATGTCTGAAACAAGTTCCGTTCATTCTCTTCCCATGCGCTATGCGGACTTCCCCACTTTAGTGGACGCGTTGGATTACGCGGCGCTCGGTAATACGGGAATGAATTTTTACGATCGGCGCAATCAACTCGTGACCGTTCTCGATTATCGCACGCTGCAGCAAAAAGCGATCTCGGGCGCGCGGCGTTTATTGTCCCTGAAACTCAAGAAAGGCGATCGCGTGGCGCTTATCGCCGAAACCAGCGCGGGATTCGTCGAAGCCTTTTTCGCTTGCCAATACGCCGGCCTGGTGGCGGTGCCGCTCGCGATCCCGATGGGCGTGGGCCAACGCGACTCCTACACCGCCAAACTGAAAGGGCTGATCGCCAGCTGCAACCCCGCGGCGATCGTCAGCAGCGAAGAGTGGACGCCACTGATTGCGTCGGCCACGGAAAACACCTCGGCGCCGCACATCCTCAGCGACGAGGATTTTAACGCCTTGCCGGAGCCGGAGATCGCGTTGCCCGCGCCTTCGCCCGACGACATCGCCTATCTCCAATACACCTCCGGCAGCACCCGCTTTCCGCGTGGCGTGATCATCACCCAGCGGGCAGCGATGGCGAACCTGAACGCGATCAGTCGCGACGGGATCAAGCTGCGCGCGGGCGACCGCTGCGTTTCGTGGCTGCCCTTCTATCACGATATGGGCCTGGTCGGTTTCCTGCTCACACCGGTGGCGACCCAGCTGTCCGTCGATTATCTGCGCACGCAAGATTTCGCCATGCGCCCGATGCAGTGGCTGAAACTGATCGCCAAAAATCGCGGCACGGTGTCCGTCGCCCCGCCGTTCGGCTACGATCTGTGCCTGCGCCGCAGCAACGCCAAAGAGCTGGCCGATCTGGATCTTTCCAGCTGGCGGGTTGCAGGCGTTGGCGCCGAGCCGATCCCCGCCGAGCTGCTCGGCCAGTTCGGCGAACACTTCAGCAGCATCAACTTCGACAGCAAAGCCTTCATGCCGTGCTACGGGCTGGCCGAGAACACCCTGGCAGTGAGTTTTTCCGATCCCTGCTCCGGCCCGCAAACCAATGCGGTCGACCGCGATATTTTGGAGTACGAGGGTAAAGCGGTCGCGCCCGGCAAGAAGACCCGCGCCGTCTCGACCTTCGTCAACTGCGGCCGAGCGCTGCCCGGCCACCGCATCGAGATCCGCAGCGAAACCGGGCAGCCGCTGCCGGAACGCCAGGTCGGCCATATCACGATTTCCGGCCCTAGCCTGATGAACGGCTATTTCTGCGACGACGAATCCCAGCAACAGATCCAGGTGACCGGCTGGATGGACACCGGCGATCTGGGCTATCTGCTGGACGGCTATCTGTACGTCACCGGCCGCAAGAAAGATCTGATCATCATTCGCGGCCGCAATATCTGGCCGCAGGATATCGAGTACGTCGCGGAATCCGAACCGGAAATCCGTTCCGGCGATGCGATCGCCTTCGTGACCGAAGAACACGACGAAGCGGCCAGGATCATTTTGCAGATCCAATGCCGAGTCAGTTCGGAAGAGCGCCGGGAGCAGATCGTGCATTCGCTGAGCGCGCGCATTCAAAGCGAATTCGGCATCGCGGTGGACATCGAGCTGCTGCCGCCGCACAGCATTCCCCGCACGTCGTCGGGCAAACCCGCCCGCGCCGAAGCCAAGAAACGCTGGCTGAGCGCTTCGCTCTACCCGCAAATGCCGCAGTTGGCCGGTTTCGCGCAATGAGCGGCACCGTGGCGGTGACGGGCGCGACCGGCTTTATCGGCCGGCATATCGTCCGGGAACTGCTGGCGCAGGGGTTTAGCGTGCGCGCCCTGACGCGGCAAGCCGACAAAGCCGCCGCGGACAACCTGCAGTGGATCCCCGGCGCGCTGGAAGATCGGCCTTCGCTCACCGAACTGGTGCGCGGCGCCGAGTGCGTCGTGCACTGTGCGGGCCAGGTGCGCGGGCATGCGGAAGCGGTGTTCACCCGCTGCAACGTCACCGGCAGCCTGAATCTGATGCAGGCGGCCAGGCAAAACGGCCGCTGCAATCGTTTCTTGTTCATGTCGTCGCTGGCGGCGCGCCATCCGGCGCTGTCCTGGTACGCCCATTCAAAACAGGCCGCCGAGCAGCAACTCATCGCCGCCTCGGGCGAGATCGCACTGGGGATTTTCCGCCCGACGGCGGTTTACGGGCCGGGCGATAAAGAGCTGAAACCGCTGTTCAACGGCCTGCTGCGCGGCGTGCTGCCCCGGCTGGGCGCGCCTGACGCCAGGCTCTCTTTTCTGCACGTGAGCGATTTGGCGAAGGCGGTCGGCCAATGGTTATTGGCGCAGCCCGCGCAGTCGAATATTTACGAACTGTGCGACGGCGTGGCCGATGGTTATGACTGGCTGCGCCTGCGGGACATCGGCGCCGCCGTGCGTCACGGGCCGGTGCGGCTGGTGGGCATTCCGCTGCCGCTGCTGAAAGCCCTGGCGGATATCAGCGTGGTGTGGAACCGCCTGATAAAACAGGAGCCGATGCTGACGCGCAGCAAAATACGCGAATTAACCCATCACGACTGGTCCGCCAGCAATCACGCGCTGTCGCAACAGATTAATTGGTTTCCACAGGTAAGTTTGGAGCGCGCGCTGCGCGAAGGGCTGTTTTAATTATTCCAAATAGAGGTGTGACAACGTTCTTATGCTAAATCGCGATGCTGTAATGGATTATATTCTGACGTGTTTGCAAGGTATCGTCGAAGGCGGAGTGGAAATAAAACCTGATAGCGATCTCGTCAATGATCTTGGCCTGGAATCCATCAGAGTCTTGGATCTGCTGATGATGCTGGAAGATGAATTAGATATCTCCATTCCGATCAATATATTGCTTGATGTCAGAACGCCTGAGCAACTGCTTGACGCGCTGCGCCCTTATCTGGAGAAAAGCCATGGGACTGTATGATAAGTTTGCGCGGCTCGCCAATGACCGTGAACAATTTCAAACGTCCGGTCTGAATCCGTTCGGCACCTGTATCGACGAAGTGTATTCCGCCACCCAGGGCCGCATCGGCGATCAAAAGATTGTCCTCGCCGGCACCAATAACTACCTTGGCCTGACGTTCGATGCGCAGGCGATCGCCGCCGGCCAATCGGCCCTGGCCGCACTCGGCACCGGCACCACCGGCTCGCGCATGGCGAACGGCAGCTACGGATCGCACCTGGCGCTCGAACGGGAGCTGGCGGCATTCTTCGATCGCCCGAGCGCCATCGTGTTCTCCACCGGCTACACCGCCAACCTGGGCGTCATCAGCACGCTGGCGGGGCCGGGATCCGTGGTGTTGATCGACGCGGACAGCCACGCGAGCATTTACGACGCCTGCGCCCTCGGCGGCGCGGAGATTATTCGCTTCCGCCACAATGACGCCGCCGATCTGGAGCGCCGCATGGTGCGCCTGGGCGAACGCGCCCGCGAGGCGCTCATTATCGTGGAAGGCATCTACAGTATGCTGGGCGACGTCGCCCCGCTGGTGGAAATCGTCGATATCAAGCGGCGGCTGGGCGGGTATCTGCTGGTCGACGAAGCGCATTCCTTCGGCGTGATGGGCGAACACGGCCGCGGCCTGGCCGAAGCGCTGGGCGTTGAGCAAGACGTGGATATCATCATGGGCACCTTCAGCAAAAGCCTGGCTTCGATCGGCGGTTTCGCCGTCGGCGGCAAGGGGATGGACGTGCTGCGCTACAGCAGCCGGCCGTATATCTTTACCGCTTCGCCGTCGCCGTCCAGCATCGCGTCGGTGCGCACGGCGCTGCAAAAAATCGCGCTCCAACCCGAGCTGCGGGAAAAACTGTGGAGCAACGCGCACCGCCTGTACCACGGCCTCGCCGAGCTGGGCTATACCCTGGGGCCGCGCATCAGCCCGGTGGTACCGGTGATGATCGGGTCAAAGGAAGAAGGGCTGCGTTTCTGGCGCGAGCTGATCGCCCACGGCGTGTATGTGAATCTGGTGCTGCCACCGGCCGCGCCGGCGGGCGTCACCCTGCTGCGCTGCAGCGTCAATGCCGCGCACAGCGATGAAGAGATCGACACCATCGTGCGCGCCTTTGCGGCGCTGAAAAAATAAAGCCTTTCCCTCTCGGCCGCGGCGACGGTGCCAAAATAGCATCGCCGCCCTGTCGAATCGCTGCGCCTCAGCACGCAGCCGGTGATGCCCCATCAGCCGAATAGCGATACCCCTGCGCCGCCATAAATTCCGCGATGGCTTTTTCCGCCGCCGAAAGCACCTCCTCGATCGGCCGATCGGCATCGAGATCCACGATGTCGGCGCCTTCGAAGGTCAATAACGGCGTGACGGCGATCTTCTTCTCCAGCGCCGCTTTGCGGTGATCGGGTTTACGGGCGCAGGCCACGTCCAGACTGACATTCAGCTTGAGCACCAGATCCGGTTTTTGCTTCGCCATCCACTGGAACGCCGCCCGCTCCCGCGCCGCCAGCCAACGGACGAAACGGCTGCCTTCAACATCGACGGGAAATACCGTGCCGTCATAAGCGCCGGGGATTTGCGCCTGCGGAAAACGGTCGGTCAGCACGATGAACCCTTGCCGCCGATACGCCAGCATGCGGCGAAAACGCAGCAGCCGCCGCCCCACAAAAGCGATGATCACCGCCGACGGCAACAGGCCAATCCGGGATTTTTTCGTTTTGACTTTTTTGGTATTGCTCTCGATAGCCTTGCCCACCGAGCGCCCGAGCAGCGGCAATTTCGCCGCCGCGCGCCCGACGTTGCCCGCCTGTTTGCCCAGATGCACCTGCACCGCCGGGCCATAATGTTTCATATACGCGATCAGATGTTCACAAACGGTGGACTTACCCGATCCGTCGCTGCCGATAACCGCAATCAGCGGCGGAAATTTTGCACTCATAATAAGACTCTCTTTCAATACACCAGAAACGGCGTGCCATATTTGAAGCGAACTACCGCTTATCATTGCCGTGGCTGCCGCGTGAAAAAAAATTGCCGTAACGCGACGCCCAAAAAGCACAAAATATTAAGCGAAAATTGAAAACCTCTGCTCTTTTTTCGCCATAAGCTTGGCCGGAAATTAACATAAAAAGCGAAACCGGCCCACGCACCAACAATTAGCACAAAATAACAAGAACGAACGCCATAAATATCAATTCAAATAGCGAACAGGAATAGCAATCTCATTATTTTATCGCAGCAAAGCACAATAAATATCTTGAACCCAAGGCGTATTGGAATACAATAGTTTTTTTCGCATTGGATCAATTATTGTGAGTCAGCAGATAAGACCTTCATCTGATCGCTCGCCCGTGCGCGTAATAGCGATAACCGGCTGTGACGGCTCGGGAAAATCCACATTAGCCGCCAGCCTGGTCAACGCCTTATCGCCACAAGAACCTGCCGAACTGCTTTATCTCGGCCAGTCCTCCGGGCGTATCGGCGAATGGATCAGTTCGCTGCCGATTATTGGCGCGCCTTTCGGGCGTTATTTGCTGAAGAAGTCGGAGCGCGTGCATGAGCGCCCTTCCACGCCGCCGGATAATGCCACGGCGCTGGTGATTTTTTTACTCTCCTATTGGCGCGTTTATAAATTCCGTCGCATGCTGGAGAAAAGCCGCAGCGGCGCATTACTGATCACCGATCGTTATCCGCAGGCCGAAGTGGCGGGATTTCGTTTTGATGGCCCGCAGCTGGCAAAAACCGCCGGCGGTAATCGCTGGGTACGCTGGCTAAGAAAGCGCGAACAAAACCTGTACCAATGGATGGCGTCTTATCAGCCCTTATTATTAATTCGGCTGGATATTGACGAACAAACGGCCTATTCACGCAAACCCGATCACTCGCTGGCGGCGTTGCGTGAAAAGATCGCGGTCATCCCGCACCTGACGTTTAACGGCGCTAACATATTGGATTTAGACGGCCGCGAACCCGCCGACCATATTTTCGATGCTTCGCTGCGCGCCGTTAAAATATCGCTGAGGGCAGCCAATGCCTAGCCGACAAATAACCTTTTCGTACCGAAACAGATGAAAAAAAATAAACTCACCGCCGAACAGGATACCTCTTCCACCTGCATCACCGGACTGATTGCCGTGGTGGGCAGCGACGGCACGGGCAAGTCCACGCTGACCGCCGATCTGGTGAAAAACCTGCAGCAGCATCGCCCCACGCAGCGGCGCTATTTAGGGCTGATCTCCGGCGAAGACGGCGACAAAATCAAGAAATTGCCGTTCATCGGCGTATGGCTGGAACGGCGCCTGGCGGCCAAATCCGATAAAACCCAGCGCATGAGCAACAGGCCGCCGGCGCTGTGGGCGGCGCTGATCATGTACGGCTTCTCGCTGTGGCGCGCCTCCAACCTGCGCAAGGTGCGGCGGCTGGCGCAGAGCGGCGTGCTGGTGATCAGCGATCGCTACCCGCAGGCGGAAATTTCAGGTTTTTACTACGATGGGCCCGGCATCGGCGTGGAACGCGCAAAAGGCTGGATATTGAGCCACCTGGCGGCGCGCGAACGCCGCTTATATCAACGCATGGCCGTCTATCGGCCGGAATTGATCATTCGCCTTGATATCGACGTCGATACGGCGTTTTCCCGCAAGCCCGATCACAGTTACGAAGAGCTGAAAGACAAGATTTCCGCCATGGTGCGCCTGCAATACAACGGCGCGCGCATCATCGAGCTGGACGCCAGAGCCCCTTATGACGAGGTGCTGAGCAACGCGCTCAACGCCATTTCGGCCGTGGTGCCCCCCGCGAAGCGCCCACAGAGCGACATCGGGCAACCCGGCGAAAACGCCGGCAAAGAAACTCAGGTTTATTAAAAAGAGACAGGGCAAGCGCATGAGTGCGGAACACAAGATGCACAAAAATAACGATGATGGCTGGTTTAAGTTATGAAACGGTGGTTTTCCGATGGCGCGTTTCGTTCCATTTTACGTAATGCCGCCTATTTAGGCTCCGGCAGCGTCGCCAGCGCGCTGCTTGGCCTGCTGGCGCTCTCCTGCGCCGGTAAAGGCATGTCGCCTGAAATGTTCGGCGTGCTGGTGGTGATCCAGGCCTACACCAAAGCGGTCAGCGATTTCATCAAATTCCAGACCTGGCAGTTTGTGGTGCAATTCGGTACCCCGGCGCTGGAGCATCAAAACACCGGGCGCTTCCGCGACGTCGTCGCCTTCTCCTTCGGGCTGGATATCGCCAGCGGCGTCATCGCCGTGCTGGGCGGCATGATCATGCTGCCGTTCTTGTCTCACGCCCTGGGGCTGGACAGTGAAAGCTTCTGGCTCGCCATGCTGTACTGCACCCTGATCCCGTCGATGACCTCGTCCACGCCGACCGGCGTGCTGCGTGCCTTCAACCGCTTCGATCTCATCGCCATCCAACAGGCGATCAAGCCGTTCCTACAGGCGGTGGGCAGCGTCATCTCCTATTATTTCGATCTGGGGTTCCCCGGCTTTATCGTCACCTGGTACGCCTCTAACCTGATCGGCGGCACGCTGTTCTGGTGGTTCACCGCGCGCGAACTGCGCCGCCGCGATATCCACGGCGCGCTGAGGCCGCGCCTGTTCAACGTCGCGCGCCGCATCGAGGGCGCCTGGAACTTCGTCTGGACCACCAACATCGCGCATACCATCTGGGCCGCGCGCAACTCCTGCACCACCGTGCTGGTGGGCGTGGTGCTCGGGCCGGCCGCCGCCGGGCTGTTCAAGATCGCCATGACCTTCTTCGATGCGACGGGCACCCCGGCCAAGCTGCTGGAGAAAAGCTTCTATCCGGAGATCATGCGCCTGGATCCGCGCACCAAGACCCCGTGGCTGCTGGGCCTGCGCTCCTCGCTGCTGGCCGGGGGCATCGGCCTGGCCGTCGCGGTGTTGATGTTGCTGGTGGGCAAACCGCTTATTTCCGCGGTGTTCGGGCAGCAATACCTGGAAGCCTATGACCTGATTCAAATCATGCTGGGCGCGATCATCGTTTCCATGATGGGCTTCCCGCAGGAATCCTTACTGTTTATGGCAGGCAAGCAGCGTGCCTTCCTGATCGCGCAGGCGACGGCCTCGGCGGCCTACATTGCGCTGCTGGTGTCAATGGCGTATGCCTTCGGCGTGCAGGGCGCCGCCTTCGCTTATTTACTGGGGCAATGTTTAGACGTTCTGTTATCCCTGATACCGACGATCGGCGCCTACCGCAATCGCTTTATGTTGGGGCTGAATGTGCCCAAAGAGAGTAATCAATGACCGCTAACACGAATTGGAAGAAGTTCTCCGCCGAAACCACCCAGGCGCTGTTTGTCGCGGTGGAAGAGGACGACCTGGTCGAGGCGAATATCAGCCTGCCGCAGCAGATCGGTCTGGAATGCTCCCCCGAGAGCATTCGGGACAACTACGCGCTGTGCCTGCAGTTTTGGGAAGACGGCTTTTCCCGCCGCGAGCTGCTGCAGTTGGTGAACGGTTTCCTGCAAGACCCACAGTTGGCGGCGGCTACCCGCATGCGCTACAAATATATCCGCGCCCGCTATAAGCACCTGCGCTTCGCCCAACAGCTGTACGGCGCTCCCCACCGCGCCAACCGCCTGTTCCACACCACCACCGTGGTGCTCGGCCATTTTCAGGACGCGTTTCGCAACGGCAACCAGAAGAACCTGACGCTGTACGGCAACCTGCTGCGGCTGCTGCTCAGCAAGCCGGTGTGGTCTTACGTGCGCTATGCGCTGCGCCACACCCGCCTGGAAAGCGCCCAGGGCTTTATCACCTACCGCCAGGAGCAGATGCGCCAGCTGCAAACGCTGATCGCCGGCCCGGCGCTGACCGGGCATCAGTTTCACGACGTGCGCAAAATCGTCAGCCGCCAGGTGTCGTTCTACGACACGCTGAGATCGATCGATCCCGACAACCGCGAGGCCCGGCAGATCTCACGCTTCCTGGCGGCGATTAACGGCCTGATGGGCGACCGGCACGACGTGATGGTGGCGGACAAGCTGGCCGGCGGCGATATCTATGATCGGCCGGCGATCCTGGATATCGACATCCGCCAGCGCCTGGAGTTGCTGCTGGCGCGCTTTCCGCTGTCGTTTTCCCAGCCGGCCATCGCGGCGGGCAGATAAGCGGGTTGCGCGGAGCCATGATGACGTTACGCCGCTTGCTAATCCTCGCGCTGCTGCTGTCGCCGCTGGCGGCGTCCGCGCATAACTTCGTGCATGGCCGGCCAGTGGCGCCGATCGCCATCGCCGATCGCGGCGAGCTGTTGCTGCGTAACGGCGATTTCAGCTACCGGCCGTGGAGCAGCGCAAAACTGGCGGGTAAGGTGCGGGTGATCCAGTACATCGCCGGGCGCACCTCCGCCAAAAAGAAGAACTCGCTGCTGATCAACGCCGTCAAGGACGCGAACCTGCCGGGCGATCGCTTCCAGCCGACCACCATCGTCAACACCGACGATGCGATACCGGGCTCCGGCTTCTTCGTGCGCGGCAAGATCGAGAAAAACAAACGGCATTACCCCTGGGCGCAGTTCATCGTCGACAGCGACGGGCTGGGGCGCATGGCCTGGCGGCTGCCGGAGGAGAGCTCCACCATCGTGGTGCTGGACAAGGCCGGGCGCGTGCAGTGGGCGAAGGACGGCGCACTCACCCCGCAGGAAGTTGACCAGGTGATCGCCCTGCTGCGCGCGCTGATCGCGCAGGAGACGCCATGACGCGCACGCCGCCGGGAGCCGATGACGCATGCCTTTGATTGAACGCTATATCACGGTTGAGATCCGCCGCCTGGTGATGATGATCGCCGGGTTTCTGATCTTCATGTTCGCCAGCTACTCCGCCCAGCGCTACCTGACCGACGCCGCCAACGGCACGCTGGCGCTGCGGGTGGTGGCCGACGTGGTTTTCTATAAATCGCTGATCGCGCTGGAGATGATATTGCCCGTCGCGCTGTATGTCTCGGTGGCGGTGGCGCTGAGCCAGCTGTACAGCGATGCGGAGATCACCGCCATGCTGGCCGCCGGCGCCAGCCCGCTGCGGCTGTACAAGGCGGTGCTGCTGCTCGCGGTGCCGCTGGCGATAGCGGTCACGCTGCTGTCGCTGTATGGCAGGCCCTGGGCGTACGCCAATATTTATCAGCTGCAGCAACAGTCGCAGTCGGTGCTGGACATGAGCCACCTGCAGGCCGACAAATTCAACGTCAGCGGCAACGGCCGCATGATCCTCGCCAATCAGGTCGACAAAACGGCCAACCACCTGACGGACGCCCTGATTTATGTGCGCGGCGGCCATCACACCAACCTGTACCGCGCGCAGTCGGTGGAAGTGCTCGACGCCTCCCCCGCCAGCCCCGCCGTGCGGCTGAAAACCGGCACCGCCTATGTGCTGGATCGTGAGGGTGCCGACGACAACGGGCAGAATTACGACAACTTCGACATCGCGCTCAAACCGTTCGTGCCCAGCGCCGAGAGCCGGCACAAGTCGGCCTCGCTGGCTGAGCTGGCGCGCTCCGCCGATCCGGGTGACGCCGCCGAACTGCAATGGCGCGAAAGCCGCGGGCTGACCACCGTGCTGATGGTGCTGCTGGCGATCCCCTTGAGCCGCATCAAGCCGCGACAGGGCCGCTACGCCGCGCTGCTGCCCCTGACGGTGCTGTTTACCGTGATTTTCTATGGCGGCAACATTTGCCGCACGCTGGTGGCCAACGGCTCTCTGCCAACGATCCCCGGCGTTTGGCTGGTGCCGATAGCGATGGCTGTCGGCATCGCCCTGCTGCTGGCGCGCGACTTATCCCTGCTGCGGAAACCCTCCCGATGACTATTTTTAGCCGCTACCTAATGCGCAACGTGTTCATCGGCTTCGCCGCCGCGGCCGGGCTGCTCATCCCGCTGTTCACCACCTTCACGCTGATCAACGAGCTGGAGGACGTCACTCCGGGCGGCTACCGCTGGCAGCAAGCGCTGCTGGTGACCGTGATGACCCTGCCGCGCAGCCTGGTCGATCTGGGGCCGTTTATCGCGCTGCTCGGCGGCATCGTCGGGCTGGGGCAGCTGTCGAAAACTCTGGAGCTGACGGCGATCCGTTCCGCCGGGATGTCGATATTCCGCATTGCGCTGGTGATGCTCGCCGCTGGGCTGCTGATGAACCTCTCGCTCGGCGCCCTCGATGAATGGGCCGCTTCGCCGCTGCAGCAACGCGCGCTGCAGATGAAGAACAACGCGCTGGCGCAGTCGAACAGTAATGATGTTACCGTTAACCCGCTGTGGGCGCGGCGTGGCAACGAGTTTGTGACGGTCAAAACCGTCGATGAGAACGACCAGCCCCACGGCATAGAGATCTTCCGTTATCAGGCCAACCGCGCGCTGGAATCTTACATTTACGCCGACAGCGCCAGCACCGCCGCCGCCGACGGCAACTGGCTGCTGCACAACGTGATGCAAAAAAGCTGGCAAGGCAGAAAGGAGACGATTAATCGGCAAGATAGCCTGCTCTGGCGCTCGCTGTTCGCCGTGCCGAGCCTGAAAGAGCTGACCCTGCCGGCGGGCAGTTTCTCGCTCCAACAGCTGGATCGCTATATCTATTATCTGCAGGGCTCTGGGCAACCCAGCACCGAATACCGCCTGGCGCTGTGGAAAAAACTCGGCCAGCCCCTGCTGGTGCTGGCGATGATTTTGCTGGCCATCCCGTTTACCTTCACCGCCCCGCGCGCCCCCGGCATGGGCAGCCGGTTAGCGCTCGGCGTCATCATCGGGCTGCTGACCTACATCGCTTACCAGATCGTCCTCAACCTGGGATTGCTGTTCGCCCTCAACGCGCCCTTCACCGCCCTCGCCCCGCCGCTTTTGCTCCTGGCGTTGGCGCTGGCGCTGGTTTATCGGTTTGATCGGCGGGGTTAGGATTCAGCGAGAGGCGGCGATCGTTCGCTTGCAAACATTCCTTTCTCCGCCAATGATGAAAAACCGCAGACCGTAGCCTCATGGCCATGGTCTGCGGTTAGACTGAGCGGTGAATAATGCGGGCCAGAGACAGACCTAAGACGCGGCCCTTTCATTCTGCCGCCGATCGTCAGGGCGTATCTTGAACCAAATGGCATACATTGCCGGCAGAAACACCAGCGTGATAACGGTGCCGCCAAACGTCCCGCCAATCAGGGTATAAGCGAGCGTTCCCCAAAACACCGAGTGAGTCAGCGGGATAAATGCCAATATGGCGGCCATCGCCGTCAGCAACACCGGCCGGGCTCGCTGTACCGTCGCCTCCACGACCGCGTGGAAAGGCGCCAGCCCTTGCTGCTCGTTGTGATGGATCTGGCCAATCAGGATCAAGGTGTTGCGCATCAGAATGCCCGACAGCGCGATTAACCCCACAAGCGCATTGATGCCAAAGGGCTGGTTAAAGAGCAGTAGCGTTGGTACCACGCCAATCAGCCCCAGCGGCGCGGTGAGAAACACCATGACCATTGCCGACATCGAACGCACCTGCAGAATGATGATCAACAGCGTCACGGCAATCATGATTGGGAACAAGGGCGCCATCGCTTTGGTCGCCTTTGCCGACTCCTCAATGGATCCGGCCTGCTCAATGCGATATCCGGCCGGAAGCGCGTCGATGGTTGGTTGCAGCGCCTTCATGATGGCCGTTGAGACATCCGGCGGCTGCAGGTTTTCGGCAATGTCCCCCCGCACGGTAATGGTCGGCGTGCGATCGCGACGACGCAGGACAGGTTCTTCCATTCGCACGTCAACCGTTCCGATCTGAGACAGCGGAATGCGCTGTCCGGAAGATCCGACAAGGGTAAAACCCGCTATTTTCGCCGGATCGAGCCGGATATCTCCCGCCGCGCGCGCCATGACCTGCACAGAACGGATGTCTTCACGTACAGAGGTGACAGGAATACCGGAGAGCAAAAACTGAAGCTGTTGGGCCACCGCATTCGAGGTCAATCCCACCGCCTGCAAGCGATCTTGATTGAGCGCAAAATGCAACGTCGGCACGCGCGGGCCCCAGTCGGTGTTGGTGGTCCTCATCATCGGACTGGCCCGCATCACCCTTTCCACGCCCTCCGCAATCTCGCGCAGTTTGGCGGGATCCGGCCCCATGACGCGGAATGCCACCGGATACGGTGAATACGGGCCAAACACCAGTTGGGTCACGCGGATACGCGCCTCCGGCACCAGCCCGCCCGCCACCGCTTCACGCAGGCGCAGCTTGAGCGTCTCACGCGCGGCCTGGCTGTCCGTCAGCACGACAATTTTCGCAAACGAGGGATCGGGAAGCTCGGGCGCCATAGCCAGATAAAAACGCGGCGCTCCCTGGCCGATGTAAGAGGTGACGATTTTCGCTGCTTCCTGCTTGCTCAACCAGGCTTCGATTTTCGCCGTTGCGACGCGGGTCTGCTCAATAGCGGTGCCATATGGCATCTGAACTTCGACCAACACCTCCGGGCGGTCGGATGTAGGGAAAAATTGTTTTTTTACCAGCCCCATGCCGAGAATCGCGACGGTAAAGACGGCGATAACGGTGCCCGCGACGCGCCATTTGCCCGCGATAACGCGGGTCAGCAGCCGGCGAAAACGGTTGTAGTGCCGGGTGTCGTAAATGGCCGCGTGCCCGCCCTGCACCGTTTTGATGTTCGGCAGCATTTTCACGCCCAGATAAGGCGTAAACACCACCGCCACCACCCAGGAGGCCATCAGCGCGATGCCCACGATCCAAAACATGTTGCTGGTGTACTCACCGGCGGTGGATTGTGCAAACCCGTTCGGCATAAAACCGACCGCCGTGACCAGCGTACCGGCCAGCATCGGCGCGGCGGTGTGGCTCCAGGCATAGGCGGAGGCTTTGATGCGATCGTATCCCTCCTCCATTTTTACCACCATCATTTCGATGGCGATGATGGCATCATCCACCAGCAACCCCAGCGCCAGGATTAAGGAACCCAACGTAATGCGGTCGAAATTTTTGCCTGACGCCGCCATCACGACAAAAACGACAGCCAGCGTCAACGGCACCGCCGCCGCGACCACCACCCCCACGCGCCATCCCATGCTGACGAAGCAAACCCCCATGACCACGAGCAGCGCGACAAAGAATTTGATCATGAACTCGTCAACGGCGGAGCTAATGTTAACCGCCTGATCGGTGACCTTCGTCAAGGTCATGCCCAGCGGCATGTCCTGATTGATCTTCACCGTTTCCGCATCCAGCGCCTTGCCCAAATCCAGACCGTTCCATCCCTCGCGCATAACGATACCCAGCAGCAATGCCGGTTCTCCCTGATTGCGCACCAGGAAGGTCGCCGGATCTTCGTAGCCGCGCTCCACCGTCGCCACGTCTGAGAGCTGCAGCGTCCGGCCCTGAGCGACGATGGGCGTCGCACGGATCTTCTCCAGCTTGTCAAAGGCGCCATCCAGGCGAATAAAGACCTGCGCGCCCTGGGCGTCGATCGAACCGGCCGGCGTCAAGACGTTCTGGTTGTTGAGAGCGGAGAAAATATCCTGAGGAGAAACGCCCAGCGTCGCCAGCCTGTCATGCGAGAACGAGACGAAGATGCGCTCCGCCTGTTCACCGATAATATTGACCTTCTTGACCCCAGGCACGTGCAGCAGACGCTGGCGTAACGATTCCGCATCGCGAACCAGCAACCGCTGCGGCTCCCCTTTCGCCTTTAGCGCAAAAAGCGCGAAGGTCACGTCGGAGAATTCGTCATTCACCATCGGCCCGATCACGCCTGCCGGCAGGCTTTTCGTCTCATCGCCAAGCTTCTTGCGCGCCTGGTAGAATTCTTCCTGCACCTGCGCGGGCGGCGTGCCGTCCTGCAGTGACAGCTGAGTAAAAGCCAGGCCCGGACGCGTGTAAGTCTCACTGCGGTCATACCACTTGAGCTCCTGCAAACGCTTTTCAAGCGGTTCGGCGACCTGCTCCTGCATTTCCTTCGCGGTGGCTCCCGGCCAAGCGGAAACGATCGTCATTTGTTTGACCGTGAACGGCGGATCTTCCGCTCGTCCCAGTTCAAAGAACGAAAAAATGCCGGCGACCGTAATCAGGACGATCAGGAATAAGGTAATGGCTCGCTCGCGCACGGCGAGCGCCGAGAGATTAAAACGCCCGCCGCTCATAGCCGGCTCCCCGCGACAGCGCCATCGTCTTGTTGCGCCGTGCGCACAGGTTCACCGTCATGCAGCAAATGCGCCCCGAGGGCGACCACCCGTTCACCGGCCTGCAGTCCGCCCGTGACGTTTGCCGCATCGTCCCCGAGGCTCAGCACCTGGACCGGTCGCCATGACACTTTGGCCGGCTTGCCGGCAATCCCCCAGACGCCCGGCCCGTTGCCCGCATCATAGATGGCCGCCAAAGGCACCTGCACTACCTGACGGGTTACTTTATCTTCGGTAATGCGCAGCGTGACGGTGGAGCCGAGCGGTGCGCTCGCCAGCGCGCCCTCAAGCACATATCTCGCCTCGAAGGTGCGCGTCACAGGGTCAGCCGCATCGGAGAGCAGGCGCAGTTTCGCAGGCACTGACTGTTGATCGTTACCGTACAGCGCAGCCTGGGCTTCGCTTCCGACCGCCGGGCGCAGCGTCTCGGGCAATTGCACGAAGGCCTCGCGCTGCCCCGCCCTGGCCAGCCGGACAACGGGCTGACCGGCGCTGACAACCTGACCGGGTTCAGCCAGCGTATCCATGACCACGCCATCGGCATCGGCCAGCAGCACGGCGTAGCCCGTCGCGTTTTGCGCCACGTTGGCCTGAGCCTGGGCGGCACTAAGTTCCGCTTTGGCCGTCTCCGCGGTGGCCTTGATCTGATCGTAAGCCGATGCAGAGACAGCGCCGGCGGCAACCAGACCGCGATAGCGAGCTTCATCATTGGCGGTTTGCCGGGCACGGGCTCGCGCAGCGGCGACGGCCTGTTGCTGAGCCTGCGCCTGTAGGTGCAAATCAACGGGATCGAGACGCATTAAGGGTTGGCCGCGTTTAACGCTCTGGCCGGCATCCACCAGGCGTTCAAGGATTTTGCCTTGCACTCTAAAACCAAGGTCGCTTTGAATCCGCGCGACGACTACGCCACTGAATGCGCGAGCAGTATCGACGGCATTGACTACGATTGCCGTTCTCACCAGAGGCGGTTGCGTTCGCGGATCGTCAATACCGGAAACGTCGTCGCAGCCCGCCAGGGCGAGCGGCAACAGGCAAATAACGAGGGTGACGGGGTTAAGCCGGAGCATGGGTTCCCTTACTGATTTAACAGGACAGTAACCGCATTCTCTGACTAGTGACCAATATTGTCAATGGTCACAAATCAAGGTGACAAACTTCTCAGTATCAGCGATGACAGGAGCGTGGCGGCTGAGGATGCCGTCTCCAGATTGCATTGCAGCTGTATCGGGCTGATATAAGGCCGCATGACCAGATATATTGCATCCGCAGCCTCATCCAGCGGCGTTTTTCGCTCAAACTCCCCCGTCTGCCGTCCTTCAAGGATAATGAGTTCAACGAGTTGCCGCAGGCGCTCTTCATGCCGCACGGCGGAGGGCCACTTATCACGCGCCGCGACCGCGGCAATGTCATACAGCTTACGATCGTGAAAAAACAGATCGCTGCCGGCTTCAGTGAGCGCCCTCAACAAGCGTCTCATTTTTTCGGCAGCCGTAGACGCATCTGCGATCGCTGAATTGACAATCTCCATGACCATCGCCAGCCGGTTGGCGCAGATCACCTCGCCTATCGCCTGCTTGGAATCAAAGAATTTATAGATATAGGCTTTAGAAAAACCTATTGATCTAGCCAGATCGGAGACCGTGGTTTTTTCATAGCCAAAATGCCCGAAATGCTCCATGGCAGCGTCCACGATCTGATCGCGGACGCTGTGGTCAGATGGGCCCCGCGGGGGATTCGCATTTGTGTGTTTAGTCATTTTTCAAGCTTAGCTCAATGAACCCAGGTTAACAACGAGTGACCATCCTGGAATTTGGTTACAATGCGGCATTGTCTCAAGGAATATCAAAACATCTCCTGCGCCCGCCTTAGCGGCAAACGCTGGTTCACGGTGAATTGCGTCGTCAGGCGGATTATAGCCGCTATGGCAATCGCGATGAAACCGCTCTGAACGCCGGCAAAACGCTTGCCAGGCAGCATGGACTGACGATCAGACGTCGAAGATAAGACAAGTGCTGCTGCGCCCCACCTTGCCGCCGCAGGATCATGCGGCAGTAAAAGCGCCACATAAAACGGGCAGATAAGGCTGGGATAACATGCTGGTGCACCACGCCATGCGCGTATTTTTTTGTTGGTGCGGTTGTGCCGGCAATGGGATCAAACATCGCATCAACCTTTGGAAAACAAGAACTTTCCGGTTAACATTTGGCCGGCTTTACAAATTGGCTTGAGCCGTTATCATCCCTTATCTGGTGTCCTATGCGCCGTTAGCTACCGCTGACTGCCGTTCGATAACATGCCCCCTCAGGGCCCATCGAGTGCAAGGAGTGCGAGCGCCCGCCTGAACAGGCCGAGACGCAGCAAGCAAAGGAAGATACACACTATGTTTTCCTGTTTGAAACTGCTGTATATCGCCGATGATATTATTTCACCTGATGAATGCCATCGTACACTCACCACGGATCAAGAAGTTAGTAACAAAAGTAATTATGAACTTATAAAAAATACCTTGCTCGATAAACACGGTATAGACCAGACAATAAAGTTGATTGAATATCAGAAAGACGAGGACGTCGCCACTATCAGGGAGAGAATATGAGCAAGTTGATAATGGCCATGGCGTTACTATTTACTGTTCTCATGATGCAAGGATGCAACAAGAGCATGGAATATGAGCCACAGGATTTTTTTGAAGGCCATCAACTGGACATCGCACAGCTGATTTATGATGGCGATGAAGTGAAACTGAAAGAAAAGCTTCCTTCAATAAGCAAGCAAGAACTGAATCGACCAGTGAAAGCAGACATGACCCTGCTGTTTTGGTCGGTGCTAAACGCAATCTACGATAAAAATACGCCGAAAAGACTGAGGATTATTACTGACTTGGTTAAAGCAGGTGCAGACCCATTGCAACCCAGACCGGAAGGGGGAAGCAGTCCAGCTGAGTTTGTCCTGCAGGGCGATAAAGACGTCTGGATAAAAGCAATGTTGGATGGCGGGTTACCACCGAATTCTAGAGATAAAGTTCATAACGAGCCAATTATATTCGAAGCATTAGACGCGAAAAACCCTGAAACATTAAAGGTGATGCTGGATTATGGTGCGGATATAAACACAAGGGACTCATTGGGAAACACCTTGTTAATAAACTCACTGGATTCTCATTCATTTGACCACACGATTCTTTTGTTAGAGAGAGGTGCGGATAGTAAAATCAAAGGGAAGTTTGGTTGGACTATGGGCAATCAGCTTCAGCGCTTTATAGATAGAGGCGTAGGAGATGCCGAGGATAAAGAGAAAATTGACAAGATAAAAGAGTTATTAATTAAAAAGGGTGGTGACTGGCCTCCACTACCTGTAGAGAATTGAGACTCCCCTAAGGTCGACGTCGAAGACATGTAATATGCCGTTCAGGGGCAGAATGGCAACTGCCATCCGCCCCTGCTCGCTCCGTGGAATTAACGCAATGCCTTCGCTATCGCGCTAAACATCAGCGATGCCTCCAGCGGTTGCGCGCTGAAGGACGGCTCCGCCTGCGGCCAGGTGGACCACTGGACGATCACCAGATTCTCCGCCTGATTGACCATGATCATCTGACCGAAGATCCCCAGCGCCCACAGGGAATGTTTCAGGGATGCCTGCGGGGCAGGTTCCACGTTGGTCGCATTCACCGGCACTTCGTTGTTCCACCACTGGTAGCCGTAGATGCCGTTAGGATGCGCCGCCGATACCGAGCCCGCCGCCTGAGTGCAGTTGGATGACTGGGCTACCCAATCTTCCGGCAAGATCTGTTTGCCGTTCGGCAGCTTCCCGTTATGCAGAATGAATTCGCCGAAGCGCCCCCAGTCTTCCAGAGTGGCGTTGAGCCCGTGCGCGCCCACGTCGTGCTGGCCTTTGGCGTAGGCATGCCACACGCCGTCGCTCGCCATGCCGTAGGGCTGCCAGATGCTTTGCTGCAGATAGGCCGCCAGCGGCATGCCGGTGGCGCGCTCCAGCACGTCGCCCAGCAGCCACGCGCCGCCGGAGGAGTAAGACCAGTTCTGCCCGGCCGGATGCGCACGCTGCAAACCGGCCACCAGCTTGCGCACGCAGGCGTAGGTGCCGGGCTTGGCTTCACACTCGGTCAGCTGCGCGAAGTCCGATTTCGGGTTGGTGTAATCCTCATTCCACGCCACGCCGGAGGTGTGGGTGATCAGCTGCCTGAGGGTCACGCCGTCCCACGCGGTGCCTTTCAGATCGGGTTCGTATTGCGTGATGAGATCGTCGAGCGAGCGGATCTTGCCCTGTTTAATCGCCACGCCCACCAGCGTGGCGACCACGGATTTGCCCACGGAGCGCGACGTCCACAGGGTAGCGTCGGTATTGCCCTGCCCCAGGTATTTCCAGGCGATTTTGCCGTCCTTCAATACCAGCATGCCGCTGACGTTCTGGCGCTGCAGGTAATCCTGCAGGTGGTAGGTTTTGCCATTCACCCGATAACTGGCATCGGTTAGCTGTTTAGCGGCAGTAAGCAGCGGCGTGGCGTTGCCATGGTGAAATACATCCCCCGCATAGTTGCGGTAGTCGTTACGAAAACCGATCACCCGGTCGCTCTGGCTCCAGGTGAGCATCTTGTGCGTATCCGGCAATTGCGCATCGAAAGGCGCGGGACAGGCGCTGAGTTCGGTGCCCGCACAGGCGGCCAGCGCGGCGGGCGCCAACAGGCCGCTGCAGAGACTGATGACGACGCCCGCCAGCAGGCTGCGGTTAAACACTTTGCTTTTCATATTTTTTCTCGTTTAGCTCAGGAAGGCGTTCAGCTTAAAAAAACGCGGCCTATAATAAAAAACGCCTGATGGGGGAAAATCCCCCGCAAAAACGACGGGAGAGCCGCGTGCCGAGCCTGATTTATTCCTTTGCCCAACTGGAAGCCTTCACCGCCGTGGCCGAGCACGGCAGCCTGGCGAAAGCCGCGCTCAAGCTGGGCAAAGACCGCACGACGCTGCGCGATTTGATTGATTTTCTCGAGGATGGATTGGGCTATGCGCTGTTCCTGCGCGAGGGGCGCAGCCTGCACCTGACGCCGGAAGGCGAGCAGTTGCAACGCCAGGCGCACCTGCTGATGCGGCAGGTGAAAGCGTTTGAGGCGTTCGCCAAAGACGTGCCGAAGAGCGCGGCGCAGGAAATCTCACTGGTCTACGATCCCTTTACCCCCCGTGCGTTACTGCAGGCGCTGATTGCCGCTATGGCCCAACGCAACACGCGCCTGAGCCTGATTAACGCCTCGCGCGAAGAAGCAGAAAGCCTGCTGGCAAACGGCCAGGCCGATCTGGGCATCTGCCAGGCGCGCCATCGCAGCGTGGGCGACGCCATGGAGTGGCGCGCCTTAGGGGCGATAGAGATGGATTTCTACGCCGCCGAAACGCTTTTCCCCGGCGCGGAACAGCCGCTCTCGCTGCTGGAACTCTCGCTCACGCCGCAGGTGATCATGCACCCGGATTCTGACGAACCGGTGGCGCGCCGCCTGCAAATTTCGGGGCATACCATATTTACCAACGAGCTGGAGATGCTGCGCGCCCTGCTTGAACAAGGCTGCGGCTGGGGCTTCCTGCCGACGCATATGCATGCCGAACGGTGGAAAAACGTCAACACGCTGCGCACCGAAGTGGGCAGCCAGGGGATCAGCCAAACCATGGTGACCATCTGGAAGCCGGGCAATGACCGGCGGGCGCTGATTGATGAGACGTTGGGGTTGCTGCCGGGGTTGTGGCGGGAGGTTGGGGGGTGAAAAGTCGCTGTTAGATTAGCGCTGTTGTTACCGGTAGACGGTCGTAGGGCTCATCGTCCCGTTGCTTTTTCTATCATCCTTAAGCGGGAATTGCGGTTTTCCCCTGTTAGCCCCATAACACCTCCGTTCCACAGCTGCTGGTGTTGATTTATTGCTTTGAACGGCGGTATTAGAGGGGCGGTTTTGAGCGACGAGCGGACATCCGTAATAATTTCACTGCTTATGGATTAAGCTTCATTCCATTCTCATTTATCGGAATTATTACGTAATCTTCAAACTTACAGCCTGCCGGTAAAACTTAATTTAGCGAAGCAAAATACTGTGTAGGCGATTTACCCAACGCTTTTTTGAACATGGTGATGAAGGCACTCACAGAGTCATAGCCCAAAGTGCCAGCGACGTTCTGTACCGATTTACCTTCAGCCAACTCATTCAGGGCAATCATCAAATGTAACTGTTGCCGCCAGCGTCCGAAGCTCATTCCCGTCTCTGATTGCACCATTCTGGCCAACGAGCGCTCACTGGTTGCAAGGCGGGAAGCCCATTGCTGTAAAGTCGTCCTGTCTCCCGGATCCGCAAAAAGTGTCTCAGCCATTTGCCTTATTTTAGGATGGTCTGATATGGCCAGGTGGAGTGCGTCAACCGGTGCGTCTGGCACTTGTTCCAGGAGCACAGCAGCCAGCCTGGCCGTCTTACTACCAGCGGAATAAGAGGGTTCCTGCTCGGCAAGATAAAGAATAAGTTCCCGAACAAGAGACGTAACGGCAATAGTACAACATGTTTCGGGCATGACAGCCGCCCCGGGTTCTATAAACAGAAAACAGGTTCGGGCATTATTTGTTACACGACATCGGTGAGGCGTATTTCCGGGTATCCAGACGGCATGTCGGGGAGGGACAAGCCACAGAGCATTTTGAACTTCACAACTCACTGCACCGTGTAAGGACAGGATAAGCTGACCTTTCCGGTGTGCATGCGGCGTTATGCCGGAATACTCTTGCGCCGGTGCAGCGTAAAGGGCAACCGCTGGCTGCAGAAAGATGTCAGAGTCAAATTCATCGGGCGACGAAACTACTTTTTTATGTTTTGGCATATTTTAGAAATATGTTGTCTGGTTATCTATATCTTGTAAACGGTCTGTATCTTAAAGTCTCTCTTTTTTCAGAGAAAGTCAGAAATATGTCAAATATCACTAACAAGTGGCGCACTGCGGCCCTTGTGACGGGAATTCTTTTCATCGCCATTAACCTGCGAGTCCCCTTTACTTCGATAGCACCGGTTTTAAAGCTCATTCAGGATCACTTTCAACTGAGTATAACGTCCGTAGGATGGCTTAACTCATTACCGTTATTTGCCTTTGCTGTGTTTTCACCTGTGAGTGCGATTATTGCCCGAAAATTTGGTCTGGAACGTACACTGTTCGGCGCGCTGATAGTGATTTCTGCAGGTATTCTACTACGTTCAGCAGGTAGTGTGTGGGCGCTATACATCGGAACGATGCTCATAGGCACCGGTATCGCGCTGGGGAATGTCCTGTTGCCTAGCCTTATCAAGCGTGACTTTGCCGGAAACGTCGCATCATTGACAGGCGCATATTCCATCACAATGGGGGCCGCAGGTGCCGTTGGCTCCGCTATTATCATTCCATTGTCCCAGCAATGGGGCTGGGACAATGCGCTTGCCCTGTTAGTGATAGCGCCTGTGCTTGCCCTGGTTTTTTGGTCCCCACAATTGAGCAATCACCAGAAGCACAAGCTCTCAAGTCCTAATCAGCACACCAGTGTCTCCGTATGGACATCTCCCCTGGCATGGCAGGTCACACTGTTTATGGGACTGAATGCAATGCCATTTTATGTTGCGGTAGGCTGGCTGCCAGCCATTCTTACGGATAATGGGATTTCACCTGAAAAAGCCGGAGCCGTACACGGGATGCTTCAGTTCACTACCGCAATTCCTGGACTAATGCTGGCGGCTACGCTGCGTCGTCTGAAGGACCAGAAAATGGCGGCTGTTGTTGTCAGTTTGCTTTCGGGAATTTCTCTTATAGGAATACTGTACGCGCCGGGCCTGTCGATGTTGTGGGCTGCCATTCTGGGATTCGGCTGCGGTGCCAGCATGATGCTGGGCCTGACCTTTGTCGGGTTACGTACAACAAATGCAGGTGATGCTGCAGCACTGTCCGGCATGGCGCAGTGCGTGGGCTATCTTATGGCTGCAATGGGTCCCCTTTTGCTGGGTAAGGTCCATGACTGGTACGGTGGCTGGACCATTCCCCTGCTGATGACTGCTGTAATTACGGTAGCCGGCGCCTTAACTGGGCTGGCAGCAGGTCGAAACGTCTACCTGCAACCAGCGACATCAGCGGGCTAATTCTTATCTTATTTCAAACAAAATTGACTGTTCTATTAATACAGGTTCAAACATGAAGAAAAGGCAGTAATTATATGAGTAACATTCTTATTATTAATGGCGCTAAAAGTTTTAACTTTGCCAGAGGCGAGCTAAACGAACTTTATGTCAACACAGCAAATGAGGTGTTGAGCCAACTCGGACATAAGGTCTCCGTTACCAAGGCTGACAGCGATTATGACCCACAGAACGAAATCACCAAGATTCTTAACAGTGATGTTCTGATATATCAGATGCCGGGATGGTGGATGGGCGAGCCGTGGACGGTAAAAAAATGGATCGATGAAGTCTTTACCGAAGGTCATGGTTCTCTGTATGAAAGTGATGGCCGTACGCGTTCTGATGACTCAAAAAAATACGGTTCGGGTGGGCTTCTTCAGAACAAAAAGTACATGCTGTCCCTGACCTGGAATGCCCCACTGGAAGCTTTTAACGATCCTGAGCAGTTCTTTGAGGGCGTTGGCGTGGACGGATTATACCTGCATATCCATAAGGCCAATCAGTTCCTGGGTATGACGCCACTCCCCACTTTCATCACAAATGAGGTGGTCAAATCGCCGAATGTGGAAAATGAAATCCGTCGTTTCAGCGATCATCTGATAGCAACCTTTTCCTGAACCAGGATATAGCCCGGTGTTTTTCAGGACCGGGCTATAGTCGTTCGGAGTCCGGCGCGTGTTAACGCTATCCGACAGTTCGTACATGATCTCATTCAGAAAAATGCTTCTTTCAGATACGGTGTACCTGTCCTCCGACCATCACTTCAGGAAAAGTCCGGCTACCCAGTCAGCAAACGCGCGCACTGCAGGAGATAGAAAGCGCTGATGAGGATAAAGCAAAGCGACCGGAACTGACGGTGGTTGCCAGTCGGACATCACTTCGACCAGCGTGCCTTGCTGCAGATGCTCAGAAACAATATTCCCGGCCAGCTGAGCCAGCCCGAACCCCTCCAGGCACATTTTAATATACAGTCCTGTTTCGTTAACGGCCCCTTGTCCGCTGACAGATACGGAAATAGTCTCGGTCCCCTTCATGAAACGTAATTCGTCATTACGACGGTGCTGACCAGAAAAATAGTGGATTGCACGATGCTGAGATAAGTCTTCAGGAGACCGGGGGATGCCGTATTCCCTCAGATAGTCCGGAGAGGCACATGTTACCCAGCGTAACCGCCCCAGCGGACGGGCAACGAGCGTGGAGTTAATTAGCTCACCCGTTCTTATCACACAGTCAACCCCCTCCTGAACGAGATCGACCTGACGGTCGCTCACCCCAATCATCAGATAGATATCCGGATAACGACGGTAAAAGTCTTTCAGACTGGGCATGACGATGAAATTGGCGATGCCGCCAGGCATATCCACGCGTAACCTTCCCTGAGGCCGTTTGACGGAATCCGTCAAGCTGGATTCAGAATGCTCAATTAATGAGAGAATTTCCCGGCATTGCGCCAGATACTGAAATCCCTCAGGGGTGAGGCTTACCCGCCTCGTCGTACGGTTAAGCAGGCGTACCTGCAGGTATTTCTCGAGACCCTTGATCGAACTCGTTACCGTTGAGGGCGGCAGTGACATTGTTTCCGCCGCCCTCACAAAACTGCCGGCTTCAGCCACCCGCATAAAGATCTGCATTGCCTGAATACGATCCATTTTACTGCTCCCGAGCATCTCTGGGCTGTCTGTTGTAGTCACTATTATTCGTAAATATTGAATTATGAAAACACGTTAAGCATCTTTTTCGGATTAATTTCGTAACGTATCTTTTTCCTGTTGACCAGAAAAAAGGCTATTTAAATGACCGATTACATCAGAAATATCATTAATAATCAGGCCATAACCCCACCGATGACGCTGATCCGTGGCGCGACCATACTGAGCATGGATGAGAATGTCGGCAACTTTGAGCGAGGTGACATTCTTATCACGGGCACAACCATTACCGCCGTGGGGCAGAACCTGAACGCAGAGGGTGCGCATATCATTGATGCCACGAACATGATTGCTATGCCGGGGATGGTGGACTCTCATCGTCACTCATGGGAAGGGCAATTGCGCCGCATCAACCCGAATGCCACCTGTCTGGACGACTACAGCAACGCCACGCACTTCTCGTTTGCAAAATACTATCGCCCCTCCGATATCTATGTGGGTAACCTGCTGACCGCACTGGGCGCTATTGACGCAGGTATCACGACAATCATTGATAATTCCCATAACAGCCGCACTGCTGCACATTCAGACGCAGCGGTAGAGGCATTGCTTGACGCAGGTATTCGCGCCATCCACGCTTCCGGTGCGCCGGTGTCAGGTGACTGGGACAGAGCGCACTGGCCGGGTAACTGGCAGCGTCTGCAGGACAAGTATTTCAAGAGCCATCCTGAGGGCCTTGTTTCCCTTGGTGTAATGGCCCAGCTGGAGCCTGAATTGTGGGCCGAAGCCCGCAGACTTGGGCTCCCTATCGTCACTGAATTCTTTGGCGCGGAAATGGGTTCTGAACTCAAGTCACTGCACCAGCAAGGACTTCTTGGTCCGGACAATATTTTCAACCACTGCACGGCATTGCCAGACGAGGGATGGAAGATCCTACGCGAAGCCGGTGTCCGGGTGAACGTGTGTCCGCGGTCTGATGCGCACTATGGTATTGAAGACGGCATGTTTGCCATCGAGGCGGCACAACGTCACGGCATCACGCCGGGTCTGAGCGTCGATAATGAAACGTCCTACAGCACCGACATGTTTATGGAAATGCGCGTGGCATTTTACCTGCAGCGAGTGATGGGCATGCATAAGCGACAGCACTGCTGCGGTACAGAGCATTCGCTGACAACGCTTCCGGCAGCGCAACTTCTCAAGGCTGCTACGGTCGATGGCGCTTACTGTGCAGGGCTGCAGGATAAAGTCGGCAGCCTGACGCCAGGCAAACAGGCTGACCTGATCCTGATTAATGCCGGCGACATTAACCTCTACCCCAACGGGAATGCCTTTGGCACGGTGGTACATGCAACAGAGCGCAGCAATATTGATACCGTCATGATTGGCGGGCGTATTGTTAAACAGAACGGCATGGTCGTGGGCGTTGACAGAGCACGCCTCCATGCAGCGATTGATGAATCGCGTGAACACCTGTTTGCCGCCGCTGGGTACAAACCTGACATGTTTGCAGAAACCTTCCTGCCTCTGGAGCAGGCGCACTGAAAGGGATGAAACGCATGAGCATGATTTATTACCTAATCGCTTTTGCCGCAGGCCTCGGGATCACCCTGCAAACAACCCTGAACAGCCAGCTTGCACGAGGCCTTGGAGGCGATTCGGTCACCGCCGCGTTGTTTTCCTTCTCTGCCGGGGCATTTACGCTGGGGATTTACTCGCTGCTGCGCGGGGGATTATTCACCTCGCTTGCGGCAATTCCTTCCCAGCCACTGTGGAGCCTGGCGGGCGGACTGATCGGAGCCGGTGCACTGTTTAGCTATGTGGTGCTGGCACCAAAAATCGGTTTCTCAGCCCTGCTCGGGCTGGCGATTGTTGGCCAGTTACTCTCATCTCAGATGATTGATCACTTTGGTCTGCTGGGTGCCATGAGGCGACCGGTTTCGCTCCTCAGGCTGGGGGGAATGCTCGTCATGCTGGCCGGACTCGCCATTATGCTATTTGGCGATCGACTTTCTGAGCGTTTTCTGAATTAAAAGAATGCAATAACTTGCCCGTTAAGGACGTCTGCCCTGGTGCAGACGTCCTTATATATTTTTCTGAACGCAATGCGTACTGTTTCTACACTGGAGAAAAAATGTTTTCAATTGCAGCTAATGTCAGGAATTCTCTGGGGGAGTGCCCCCTCTGGTGTGAAAGGACGCGCAGACTTTACTGGACCGACATTGAAGGCAGTGAACTGCTTGCCTTAGAAGAGGGCTCAGGAGTTGTGACGCGATGGTCTCTACCTGAACGACTAGGATCCTTTGCTCTTACCGAAAAAAATGATGTGTTGTTGATGGGGCTGGCATCCCGACTTGGCTTCTATGAGCTCAGTACGGGCACTTTCACTACAATAGCAGTCTCTCCCGGAGAAGCAGGTACCCGTACGGGGGATGGCCGATGCGACCGCTCTGGTAATTTTATCTTTGGAACCATGGATGATGGTTATCCCGTTGCTGTCGTCGGTCAATTTCACAGACTCAATGCCGAGACGCTGACCATTGAAACACTTCCCCTTCCGCGTGTTGCTATTCCCAACAGTATTTGTTTTAGCCCTGATGGCGATACAATGTATTACTGCGACTCCATGCAAGGCCGCATATTCTGTTGTGACTATCCCTCTTTCAATAACCAGCGCGTGTTCAGTGAAACAGAAGGGAAAGGTGCACCAGACGGCTCATGCGTGGATGCAATGGGATATTTATGGAATGCCGAATGGGGTGGAAATCGTGTAGTACGTTACCATCCGGATGGAACAACGGACTGTATTCTGCCCTCTCCGGCTGTTCAGAGCACGTGCCCTACACTCGCTGGTGAAGACCTGACAACGCTTTATTGCACGACAGCCAGCATGGGGCTATCCGGGCCATCGAAGTATGACGGTGCATTATTAAAGGCTGAATCCGCAGTATTCGCCGGTTTACCGGAAAGCCGCTTCGCCGTTGCAAAACTCTGATCCATCCCTGTGAGCAGGTATTCCTGGATGATGGAACCTGAAACTTTACGATGAGCCAAAATTCATACTGTTGTCGATATAAGTGAAACGCTGAATAACTCCGCAGCCTCAGGTACTATATTGAGGCTGTGGAGCTTATTAAAAGGCTACCTTGCGATGATGAAACGCTTATCGTCACTGAGGTGGGGTCAGTCCAGCAGCCATTGACACCTAACTTCGGACATGAAACACACCTTACCAAACTCTCCGCCAACAAAATAAAAACGCATGAAATGATTTGATTGGAAATTAATAAATAAATGAAATTATTATTTCCGTTTTCATTTCGTTATTTTCCCTTCCCCACGAAAGTCCCTCCCCCCCCCAACTCCCCCCTAGCACCGCCCCCGCCCTTTCCCTACAATAAGGGATCTGTTGAGGCATAACGCAAGGAAAGACGGTGTCGAAAGCCAATCCCAATGCCACTATCGTGGATATCGCCCGCCGCGCCAGGGTGACCAATATCACCGTTTCCCGCGCCTTCAATAAGCCCGAGCTGGTCAAGCCGGAAACCCGCGAGCGCATTCACGCCATCGCCAAAGAGCTGAACTATGTGCCCAACGCCTTCGCGCAGGGGCTGAAAAGCAGCAGCAGCCAGATTATCGGCATCGTCACCAGCAGCATGTACAACCCGTTCTATTCCGGCCTGATCAAGACCGTGTCGCGCATTGCGCGCCAGCAGGGCTACCAGATCATGCTGTTCGACACCGACGGCAGCGAAGAGGCGGAAATGCGCGCCATTCAGGCGCTGTTCGGCTACAAGGCGCGCGGCATCCTGCTCTCGGCGGTGCGCGACGACAAGCGCTACCGCCCCGCCTATCTCGAGCTGGCCGAGGTGTACGGCGTGCCACTGATCCTGATCGACCGCGATCTCTACGATCAGCAGCTGAGCGGCGTGTTCCTCGATAACCGCGAGATCGGCGTGCTGGCCGGGCGCTATCTGGCGGAGCAGCCAGAGCAGAAGCTGCTGATTATCGGCGGCCCGGCGGATTCGGAAATTACCTTAACGCGCACCGCCGGCATCGTCGCGGCGCTGCAGGGCAGCGGCCGTGAGATTCATATCATCAACGGCGACTACGATTTCACCTCGCAAGAGAGCGAGGTGCGCGCCTATCTGGCGCAGCCGGAGAACCGCCCGGATTACATCATCGGCCTGAACGGCATCATCACGCTGGGCGCCATCGCCATCTGCCACGAGATGGGGCTTTATGAGCAGGTGAAGTTCTTCTCGATAGACGAACCGCCGCGCGCCGGCGCTTACGGCCTGCACATTCCGGGGGTGTATCACGATACGCAGAAACTGGGGGAGATCGCCGCGGAGCTGCTGTTCAGCGCCATTCACAGCCCGCGCGGCGAGCTGCCGGTGCGCAGAGAGTTCTTCACCGGCTCGCTGTTGAATCGCTGACGGGCGCTATTGCCCGTAGTAGGCGTGTTTGCCGTGCTTGCGCAGGAAATGTTTGTCCAATAGCTCCGGCTGCATCGGGGCGATGGCCGGCGCCAGCTGGCGTGTCGCCATCGCCATGATCGCCACCTCTTCCAGCACCACCGCGTTGTGTACCGCATCCGCCGCGTCCTTGCCCCAGGCAAACGGACCGTGGGAATAGACCAATACTCCCGGTACCTGATGCGGATCGCGCCCCGCCTGATTGAAGGTCTCGATAATCACCTTGCCGGTTTCCCCCTCGTAATCGCCGGCGATCTCCGCCTCGCTCATCGGCCGGGTACAGGGAATGTCGCCGTAAAAGTAGTCGGCGTGGGTGGTGCCCAGCGCCGGGATCGGCTGCCCGGCCTGCGCCCAGATGGTGGCGTTGCGGCTGTGGGTGTGCACCACGCCGCCGATATCGGCGAAGGCGCGGTACAGCGCCAGATGGGTGGCGGTGTCGGATGAGGGCTTGCGGTGCCCTTCGCGTACCTTGCCCTCCAGATCCACCACCACCAGATCCTCCAGCGTCATCGCCTCGTAGGCGATGCCCGAAGGCTTGATCACCACCAGCCCGCTCTGGCGGTCGATCGCCGAGACGTTGCCCCAGGTAAAGGTCACCAGCCCGTATGCCGGCAGGCTGAGGTTGGCGGCCAGCACCTGCCGCTTGAGTTCGTTCAGCATGCGATGCCTCCCTCGATCATCTGTTGTTCGATCCAGGCCTTGGCCTGGGCGATGCGTTGCTTGTCCTGCCCGTCTTCGCGCGCCCACATCTCCAGCAGGTAGGGGCCGCGATAGCCGAGCGCGTTGAGTACGGAAAAGGCGTGGGCGAAATCCACGCAGCCCTCGCCGAACGGCACGTCGCGGAACTGCCCGGCGCTGCCCGGCCCCACCGCGACGGTGTCTTTGAGATGCACGGCGGTAATGCTACCGATGCCCAGCGCCAGCTCGGCGGCGACGTCGTTGCCCCAGGCGCTGAGGTTGCCGAGATCGGGATACACCGTGAACCAGGGGCTGCTAACGTGGTGGGCGATGTCGCGCCATTTGCTGATGCTGTTGATGAACGGCGTGTCCATTACCTCCACCGACAGCATCACCTGCGCCCTGGCGGCCTGCGCCGCCGCCCACTGCATGCCCTCGATAAAGCGCTCGCGGCTGTGGCGATCGGCGGGTTCGTAATAGACGTCGTAGCCCGCCAGCTGGATGTTGCGGATGCCGAGATCCGTCGCCAGTTCCAGCGCCTTGCTCATCAGCACCCGCGCCCGCTCACGGGTGGCGGCGTCGGCGCTGCCGAACGGATCGCGCCGGTGCGCCGACAGGCACAGGCTCGGCACCGTCACCCCGCTGTCGAGCCGCGCCTGGATAAACGCCAGCCGCTGGCGGCGATCCCAGTCCAGCCGCTGCTGGCGCGCCGGCTGTTCGTCGATCGACATCTCCACAAATTCAAAGCCCAGCTCGGCGGCGGTGGCCAGCCGCTGCGGCCAGCTCAGATCGGCAGGCAGTGCCTTTTCATACAGCCCCAGACAGGCGGCGTTAGTCGTTTGCATCAGTCACCTCACTCAAAGCCTGAGCGACCGCCAGATAGCGCGCCTGCTGGGCGCGCAGGCGCCGGTGGGCGGCGGTCGCGGGATAATAACAGCGCAGTTTGGGCGGCGCGGCGGCGATCGCTTCGGCGAACCCGGCGTACTCCCCGGCGCCGACGGCGGCGCACAGGGCGGCGGCGCGGCAGCCGCTCTGGCGCGTTTCCACCACCTCGAGCGGCAGGTTGCCGGCGTCGGCGTACATCTGCATCCACACCTCGGACTGCGTCGGCCCGCCGGTCATGCGCACCCGTTCGATACGCGGGTTCAGCTGCACCATGCGCTCCTGATGGATCAGGTGCGAGAACACGATGCCCTGGTAGATCGCCTGCACCACGTCCGCCATCTCGTGGTGGGCGCTCAGGCCGATCAGCCCGCCCGGCGTGTTGCCGCCAAGGTTGGAGCCATACAGATAAGGCAGGAACAGTAGCCCGCTCGGCTGCTCGCGGCGCTCGGCCACCCAGGCGTTGAACTGGGCGTAGCGCTGCCGGTCGTCGGCGCAGAACTGGCGCAGGAACCAGGCCAGGTTGCCGGCCGAGGTCGGGCTGCCTTCGTGCACGAAATAGCGGCCGTCGATGCAGTAGCGCCCCCAGGCGTAGGGATAGTCGGCAGGAATGATGCGCTCGGTCACGCAGGTGGCGATCGACCAGGTGCCCGCCACCGCGCTGAGCGTGCGATCGTCGGCCACGCCGGAGCTGAGCGCCGCGCCCACCACGTCGAACAAGCCGCCGTACACCGCGGTGCCCGTTCGCAGGCCGCACTGCGCCGCCGCCGCGGCCGTCACTCGCCCGGCCAGCTGCGCCGAGCCGATCGTTGGCGCGGTCTTCTCCTGCGCCTCTTCGATGCCGAAGGCCGCCATCAGCGCCGGATCGTAAGCGCCGCTGCGCTGGTTAAACAGGTTGCTGCCGGAGATGTTGGTCACTTCGGCCGCTGCCTCGCCGGTGAGGCGAAAGCGCAGGTAGTCGTGCGCCATCAGGATGCGATCGACGGCGGCGTACTGCGTCGGTTGCCGCTGCTTCAGCCAGCGCAGCAGCAGCGCCGGGTGGCTGGGCCACAGCGGCTGCAGGCTGCGCGGGTAGGTCTGTGCGTCCACCCCGGCGCGGCGCAGCTCAGCCGCCGTGGCCGCCGCGCGGTTGTCCGAAGAGAGGATGCCGTTGCCGACCGGTTTGCCGTGGCGGTCGATGGCGTACAGGCCTTTGCCGTGCGCCGAGAAGCTGACGCCGCGCACCTGTCCGGCCTCCAGCCCCGCCGCGTGCAGCGTCTGGCGGATCGCCGCGCAAACGTCATCCCACAGCGCGTCCATATTGCGTTCGCTGAAGCCCGGCTGGGCGGCAATCGCCGCGCCGTCGCGCTCGGCGATCGCCAGCTCTTCACCGCTTGCCCGGTACAGCCCGGCCTTGATCACCGTGCCGCCGACGTCTATGCCAAGAAAGACTGACATCGCGCCTCCTATTTGCGCCGCAAGGAGCTGAGGTAGATGGCGGCCAGGATGATGCCGCCCTTCACCACATTCTGGATATACGGCGATACGTTCATCAGATTGAGGCCGTTGTTGAGCACCCCGAGCATCATCGCCCCCACCAGCGTGCCGACGATGGCGCCGCGCCCGCCGGAGATCGCCGCCCCGCCCAGCACTACGGCGGCGATGGCGTCCAGCTCGAAGCCTTCGCCGGCGTTGGGCTGCCCGCTCATCAGGCGCGAGGTCAGCACCAGCCCGGCCAGCGCGGCGGTCAGGCCGCTGATCACGTACACCAGCATCTTGTAGCGCGGTACGCGGATGCCGCTCAGGCGCGCCGCCTCTTCGTTGCCACCCATCGCGTAGACGTAGCGGCCGAACGGCAGCTGGTTGAGCATCAGCCAGGCCAGCACGTACACGCCGAGCATGATCAGGATCGGCACCTGGATGCCCAGCACCGTGCCGCGGCCGAAGAACGAGAAGACGTCGGGCAGGCCGGAGATCGGGTAGCCGCCGGTATAGAGCAGCGCCAGGCCGCGGGCGATGCCCATCGACGCCAGGGTGACGATGATCGGCGGCATACGCAGGTAGGCGATGCAGGCGCCGTTGGCCAGGCCGAACAGCGCGCCGACCGCCAGCGCCGCCACCATCGCCAGCGGGATAGGCATCGCCGCCAGCATCAGCCCGGCGGCGACCGAGCCGGCCAGCGCCATCACCGGCCCCACCGAGAGATCGATGCCGCCGGTCAGGATGGCGCAGGTCATGCCCACCGCGATGATGGCGTTGATCGACACCTGGCGCGCCACGTTGGTCAGGTTGTTGACGCTGAGGAAGCTGTCGTTCAGCAGGCTCATCAATACGAACAAGATTACGAAGCCGATAAACGGCAAGACCGCCGGGTGATGCAGCAGTTTTTCCCAGCGCTTGCCGAGGCTGGGGCCGGCGGCGCGGCGCGCCACGGCGGGTTGTTCAATTCCGATCATAAGGCACTCCCGGTCGCGTGAAGCATTATGTGGTTGGATTCGATGTCGTCGCCGGTCAGCTCAGCGACGATGTGGCCGCCGCGAAACACCAGCACGCGGTCGCACACGCCGATGATCTCCGGCAGTTCGGAGGAAATCATGATGATGGAGATTCCCTGCTGGGTCAGTTGCTGCATCAGCTGGTAGATCTCGGCCTTGGCACCCACGTCGATGCCACGCGTCGGCTCGTCGAAGATCAGGATGTTGCAGTCGTTGTTGAGCCAGCGGGCGATCACCACCTTCTGCTGGTTGCCGCCGCTCAGGGTGCTGACGGCGGTCTCGGCGTCCGGGGTTTTCACCCCCACGGCGCGGATCAGCCGCTGCACCACGTCGCGATCCTTGCGGGCGCTGACGAAGATCTTGCCGCGCCGGTGGTGCCGATTGAGGGTGATGTTCTGCGCCACCGAGAACGGCAGCACCAGGCCCTCGGTTTTGCGGCTCTCCGGCAGCAGGCCGATGCCCTGCGCCAGCGCCTGCGCCGGGGAGCGCAGCGCCGCCGGTTGGCCGCCGAGGCGGACACGTTTACGGTGGCAGCGGCTGGCGCCGATCAGCGCCGAAACGGTCTCGGTGCGCCCGGAGCCCACCAGCCCGGCGAAGCCGAGGATCTCGCCCTTGTGCAGCCGGAGACGGTCGGTCGCGCCGTGCTTCTCGCGCTGGATCTCCGCCTCCAGCAGCACCGTCGCGGTATCGACCGGGTGCTGTTTCACCGGGAAGGCGTTCTCGATTTTGCGCCCGACCATCAGCCGCACCAGCTCTTCCACGTTGGTGTCGCCGGTGGCCAGCGTTTCGATGTAGGCGCCGTCGCGCAGCACGGTGATGCGATCGCAGATGGTGAAGATCTCATCCAGGTGGTGCGAGATAAACACCATGCCGACGCCCAGCAGCCGCAGATCGTTCATCACGCTGAACAGGTGTTCGGCCTCGCCCGGCGTCAGCGTGGCGGTCGGTTCATCCAGCACCAGCACCCGCGCCTCCAGCGACAGCGCCTTGGCGATCTCAACGAACTGCTGCTGCGCCACGCTCAGTTGCTCCACCGGGCAATCGAGATCGATAGCCACCGTCAGCCGCTTGAAGATCGCCTCGGCCTTGCGCCGCATCGCCCGGCGATCCAGCAGGCCCCAGCGGTTCCTGATCTCCCGGTTGAGGAAGATGTTGTCGATGGCGCTCATGTAGGGAATCAACGAGAATTCCTGAAAAATAATGCCGACCCCGGCCTCGATCGCCTGGCGATAGTTGTTAAAGCGGCGCTGCTCGCCGTCGATAAAAATATCGCCCTCGTCCGGCTGATAGATGCCGCACATGATTTTTACCAGCGTCGATTTGCCGGCGCCGTTTTCGCCCAGCAGGGCGTGCACCTCGCCGCGTTGAATGGCCAGATCGATACCGTCCAGCGCCTTCACGCCGGGAAAGCTCTTTTTTATTCGCTTCAGTTCCAGTAAAGGTGTCACCGTATTGCCCTCCGCGCCGAACGCCCCGCCGCAGCGGGGCGAACCTGGCCGCTGTTACCAGCTAAAGCCGGCCGCATTGCTGCGGTCGATCAGCTTCACTTTGACCGGCACGGTTTTCGGCACCGTGGCGCCCCAGTAGCGGGCCAGCGCAATGCCAAGCGCAATGCGCAGCTGGTCGCGCGGGAACTGCGCCGAGGTGGCGATAAACGGCGAGTTAGGCTTGAGGATCTCTTTGATGGCTTCCGGCTGGCCGTCGACGCTCACCAGCTTGACCTTGGCGCCGTTGCTTTCGATCGCCGCCAGGGCGCCGAGCGCGCCGACGTCGTTGACGCTGAAGATGCCCGCCAGATCCGGCGCCGACTGCAGCATGTTTTCGGTCACGGTCAACGCGGTGTCGCGCTCCTGCTTACCGTTTTGCTTGGTGACGATCTTGATGTCGGGGTATTTCTTCATCGCCGCTTCAAAGCCGCGCACGCGCTCCAGGATCGGCACCACCGGGATGCCGTCGAGGATCGCCACCTTGCCTTTGCCGCCCAGCGCTTTCGCCAGGTATTCACCCGCCTGGAAGCCGGCGTCGTAGTTTTCCGAGCCGACGAACGCATCCAGCGGCCCTTCGGCCTGGGCGTCGATCGCCACCACCACCGCGCCGGCTTTATGGGCGGAGATCACCGCCGACTGCACCCCCACCGAATCGGTCGGGTTGATCAGCAGGATATCCACCTTCTTCTGCAGCATGTCTTCCACGTCGCCGATCTGTTTGGCGACGTCATGGCGCGCATCGGCCACGTACACCTTGGCGCCGATATCCGCCGCCGCCTGATCCAGCGCCTGTTTCATGGTGACGAAGTAGTCGTTGTTCATTTCCTGGAACGACATACCGATAGTGATTTGCTTGGCCAGCGCCCCATGGCTGGCCGCCAACATTCCACCGGCGACGATAAAAGGCAGGGTCTTTTTGAATAATGAAAACATAGCCAATTCTCCTGTAGGGAAGCTTCTTGTTGTGGTTATCAGAGCAACAGCATGTCTTTACGTTTGGCCGACCGGCCGGCCCCCCATTGCGGGCGGGTCGGCGGTCGTGACTGCAACAGCGGTACGGCGGGAGGGTCAGGGAACCAGGATCACCTTGATGGAGTCGGTCGAGTCCGCCAAGGCGAAGGCTTCGTCCCAGTCGTTCAATGAATAGCTGTGGGTAACCACGCCATTGGAGGTCACCAGCCCGCGCTCGAACAGATCGATGGCGATTTCGTAGCTGTAGGGCGCCAGATGCGCGCCGCGGATGTCCAGTTCTTTGCGATCGCCGATGATGGACCAATCGACGGTGGTTTCCTTGCCGAACACGCTGAACTCCACGAAGCGGCCCAGCTTGCGGATCATCTGCAGCCCCTGGGTGACGCCGATCGGCGCGCCGGTGGCCTCGATGTACACGTCGCAACCGTAGCCGCCGGTCAGCGATTTGACGATCTGGTCGGCGTCTTCCTTCAGCGGGTTGATCACCACGTCGGCGCCGAATTCCTTCGCCAGCGCCAGCCGCTCGTCGATGGCGTCGATCACGATCAGTTTCTTTGGCGTTTTCAGGCGCGCCACCTGCACCATGCAGAGCCCGAGCGGCCCGGCGCCGGCCAACACCACCACGTCGTCCAGCTGGATGTCGCCGCGCGCCACGGTGTGGATGGCGCATGCCATCGGTTCGATCAGTACCGCGTCTTCATGGCTCAGGCTTTCCGGGATCTTGTGCACGATGGCGTTCTCGGAAAAGCGCATGTATTCCGCCATGCCGCCCTCCGCCACGTCTTTTTGGAAACCGTAAATGTTATGCGTCTCACACATCCAGTAACTGCCGGATTTGCAGTAGCGGCACTCCCAGCACGGTACGATCTGCTCGGCGATCACCCGCTCGCCGAGCCGGTATTTGCCTTCCGCGCCCTCGCCCAGTGCGGCGATGCGGCCGTAGAACTCATGCCCCGGCACCACCGGCGGTTTGACCCACGGGTTCTCCCCCCAAAACATCTGTGCGCCGTTCTTGCACTTGCAGTCGCCGGCGCAGATGCCGCAGCCTTCCACCTTGATCACCAGCTCGCGCGCCTTCGGCAGCGGCGTGGGCACCTGTTCGAAACGATAGTCCTGCGGGCCGTGGCAAACGACCGCGCGCATTTTTTCCGGCAACTGGCTCATCTCTTCCTCCAATACACTCGTTAAACGCTTGAATTTTCTTAATGTTGACGTTGTCATTTTTATCCAACAAAAAACAACAAACGTTATGAAGTGATAAATTTCAATTGATTAATCATAAAACACCCAGGAAAACTCAAAATGACAACGTGAACATAGAGCGACATATAACCAAAGCTGCAAAAATAATTATTTGAGCGAAATCACATATCGTTAACATTGCGGCTAAAAATGCTACAAATGCGGATCGCGATCCCATTTACGGGATCGTCGATCCGGGGGGATCCGCTAAATCAGCAGGCGCACGCGATCGTAGATCTGGCGATCTTCCGGCCGCGACGATCGCGCCTGCTGGCGCAGGGTGCGCACCAGTGTGTCGATAAACGCATGGGCGGCGGCGCTCAGAATGCTGTTGCGCCGAGTGACGATATTCAGCTGCGTCGGTTGGCAGCTTTCCCGCAGCGCCAGCGGCTGCAGGCGGGAGGCGAACTGCGGCAGCGCGACGATCGGCCGCGGGCACCAGGTGCACATCTCGCCGGACTCCACCAGCGCCTGCAGCATGCCGAACGAATGCGCCTGGATAATGCGCTGACGCGGCAGGCGCGCGCCGTGGCGGTGGAACACCTCGTCGAGCAGCGCATCAAAACTTTCCGGGGTATAGCTCATCACCCAATCCTGCTCCAGCAGCTGATGCAGCGAGGTGCTGTGCGCCAGCGGGTGACCGCGCCGCACCATGTAGGCCGTTTCATACTCCAGCAGCGGCTCGCAGTGAAATTCCTGCGGCGCCGACGATGCCGGCAGCGGCGTAATGGCAAAGTCCATCGTGCCCTCGCGCAGCTGCGACTGAGCGTTGGCCATCAGGCTTTCCGACAATTCCAGCCGCACCGCCGGCACCTTGCTGCGAAACGCCATCACCGCCGGCGGCAACACCGTCAGCATCAGCCAGGGGGTGATCGCCGCCTTGACCAGATCCGCCGTCCGCCCGCGCAGCGCCGCCATTTCCCCCTGCGCCTGCTCCAGCTGATTCAACACCAGCCGGGCGTGCGCCAGCAGGGTTTTGCCGTAGGGGGTAAAGCCCAGCCCGGTCGGGGTGCGGATCAGCAGCGGCAGCGCCTGCTCCTGTTCCAGTTCGCGCAGCGCGCGGGTCACCGCCGCCTGCGACAACCCCAGATGCCGCGCCGCCGCGCGAATGCTGCCGCTATCGGCGCTGGCCACCAGCGCCTGCAGTTGGTGCAGTTTCATGTTCGCCCCCTGACAATCATTGGTTGTCAGCATAACCGAACGGTGGCTACCCGGCAAAAACGGAGTTTGCTAGTCTCGATGCCTACCCCTCTGCCCCGTTCCGTGCCCGTTAGCCGGAACCCTTTACCGGAGATCGTGATGATGCATTCACTGGCACTGCCTGATATCGCCGCCGTTCATGATGAGATGGTCGCCCTTCGCCGCCACCTTCACGCCCATCCGGAATTGGGCTTCCAGGAGTTCGCCACCTCGGATCTGGTGGCGCGGCGGCTGGAGGAATGGGGTTACCGCGTCACGCGCGGCGTAGGACAAACTGGCGTTGTCGCCACACTGCAGCGCGGGCCGGGAAAATCACTCGGCATCCGCGCCGACATGGACGCCCTGCCGATTGCCGAAACAACCGGCTTACCGCACGCCAGCACCCATGCCGGGGTGATGCACGCCTGCGGCCACGACGGGCACACCGCCATGCTGTTGGCGGCTGCACGCTATCTGGCGCAGCAGCCGAACTTCAGCGGCACGCTGCACCTGATCTTTCAGCCGGCGGAAGAAGGCGGCGGCGGCGCCAAAGTGATGATCGAAGACGGCCTGTTTGAGCGCTTCCCTTGCGACGCAGTGTTCGCCATGCACAACGTGCCCGGTTTCCCCACCGGCCACCTGGGCTTCGCCAGCGGCCCCTTCATGTGCTCGGCCGATACGGTACACATCACCCTGCACGGCCACGGCGGCCACGGCGCAGTGCCGCAGAGCACCGTTGATCCGGTGGTGGTCTGCGCGGCCATCGTCATGAGCCTGCAAACCGTCGTGGCGCGCAATATCGATCCACAGGAAACGGCGATCGTCACCGTGGGGGCGATGCAGGCCGGCCAGGCCGCCAACGTGATCCCGGCGACCGCCAGCCTGACGCTCAGCGTGCGTGCGCTGACGGCGGCGGTGCGAGCGAGGCTGGAGCAGCGCATCACCGAGCTGGTCACGGCGCAGGCCGCCAGCTTCGGCGCCCGCGCGGAGATCGACTACCAGCACGGCTACCCGGTGCTGGTGAACCACCCGGCAGAAACCGAGCTGGCGCGCGCCGTAGCCCTGGAGTGGGCCGGAGAGAGTCGAGTTATTCCTACGCTGCGGCCGTTTACCGCCAGCGAAGATTTTGCCTTTATGCTGGAGAAGTGCCCAGGGAGCTACATCTCGATCGGCAACGGCCCCGCCACGCCGGGCAATTCTTTGCACAACCCCGGTTATGACTTCAATGACGACAGTCTGTCGTTGGGCGCCACCTACTGGGTCAAATTGGTCGAGCGCTTTTTGGCTCGCCCCGCGGTTTAATCACCAACGCTGAGGAAATGACATGAAAACCATCAAAGGGCTGTTGTTGTTGCTGCCGCTGGCCGCGAGTTTTCCCGCGCTGAGCGGTGAATTTAGCGGCAAAGTGATCAAGCTGGGCATCGATCCCACCTTTCCGCCGCTGGAGTATAAAAACCCGCAGGGCAAGCTGACCGGCTTCGGCGTCGATATCGCCCAGGCGCTGTGCGACCAGATGCAGGCCAAATGCGTGTGGGTAGAAAGCAGTTGGGACGGCATGATCCCCGGCCTGCAGGCGAAGAAGTTCGACGCCATCGCCTCATCGATGACCATCACGCCGCAGCGCCGGCAGCAGATCGCTTTCTCCAGCAAAGTCTCCAACGCCCCGGCGCGGCTGGTGGCGCATAAGGGCAGCAACCTGCAGCCGACCGCCGCCTCGCTGAAGGGCAAATCGGTCGGCGTGCAGCAAGGTTCCAGCCAGGAAGCCTACGCCAACGCGCTGTGGCGCCCGGCCGGCGTCAACGTGGTCGCCTACCAAAGCCAGCAGGAAGTGAATGAGGATCTGGCCAACGGCCGCCTGGATGCGTCGCTGCTGGCCAGCGTCAGCGCCAGCGAGTTTTTCAAAACGCCCGGCGGTAAAGATTTCGCTTTTATCGGCGCCGAGCTGACCGACAGCAAATACTTCGGCGTCGGCGACGGTATCGGGGTGCGCAAAGACGATACCGCGCTGCTTAACGCCTTCAACGACGCGCTGCAGACGATCCGCGCCAACGGTACTTACAAGAAAATCAACGACCAATATTTCGACTTCGACATGTACGGCGCGGAGCAGTAACACGCGTTCCCCGGCGGTCACCTACAGATCCTGCCGGATGGGGAGGCGCCTTCGGCCGCCGGGGAACGCCCCCAACGGAAACGGCAGTGTCGGCAAGAACGGGAAATCAGGCGGGATAAGGATACGGGCCAGGCATCGCGCCCGGCCCGATAAAACGGGTTACTTCACTTCGCCCATCGCTTTCAGCTTTTTGGACAGCTCGCGGCGCTCTTTGGACAGATCGGCATTTTTGATGATGTAGTCATCAACGCGATCTTCGTAGTCGCTGCGCATGTTGGCGATGATGCCCTGAATGTCTTCAATGCTCATGCCGGGCTTGATGTACTCACTCAGGTTGTCGAGCAGCAGCACGCGCTTCTGGTTATCACGAATTTTCTTTTCGTTGTCGACGATCTCGCGTTGCAGTTTGTTTTTGCGGCGGAACATACGCACAAACTCCAGCACGTCCTGGAAACTCGGCTTATTTGCATTATCCATCTTTATACCCTTGCTTTAGTAATACACAGATTCATTTGCTTACGGCCACATGGCACCAAGATACAGGTTTGTGGCGGTCCGGCACAACAGTGATTGGCTTATCTTACCCACTTTGCCCCGGCGGCCAAAACCCAAAGCGCCGCCTTCATGATCTGACCCCTTATTCGCGCCCGGCGGCGGTGCAAACCTGGAGTAAATCCCCCAACTCTTCCAACTGCTGCGCCAGCTCCATGCTGAGCCAAACGTAGCCGTAAATCGGCGCTTCGCCGTGTTGGCCGACGCTGACTTCCTGCATCAGCGTTTTCAGCTCGCCGGCGATTTCCGCCAGCTGCCCCGCCGCCGCCTGGCGCTGCGCCTGCGGCCCTTCGCGCATCAGCACCGCCAGCGACTCCAGCGAGCTCAGCGTCAGCAGCTGGGTACTGCGCAGCGTGCGGGCGTTCAGCATGATGAAGTGCGTTTCGCGCGAGGCCCAGTAGGCATCGGCCATCAGCTCCAGCGTGCACACCAGATTGCGGCTGAGGGTTTGCACCGCTTCGAACACCGCTTTGGGGATGCGGGTTTCCTTGCTGGCGGGCACGATCAGGCTGCGCAGCTTCACCACCTGATTCAACAGATCCTTGAGCTGCGGCTCCAACCGCGGCCGCTCGATAACGTTCGGCGAAAAATACGCGCCGTAGAGGCGGGCGGCGGTTTGCAGGCAGTCCGCCATTTGCATGCGCCACAGAATGTAGGCGCGCTGCGGGTAGATGCTGGTGAACAGCAGCGCCAACAGCGAGCCGAAGATCACGTCGCCGCTGCGCCACAGCGCGGTGTGCATGTCACCGGCGCCCGCGCCGCACACCACCGCCAGCGTGATCCCCACCAGCAGCGCCATATACGGCCGTTTGCCGAGCGTCAGGTAACCGCAGACGAACATCACCACGCCGCACCAAATCAGCATCAGCGGCAGCGAATAGAGTTCCAGATACAGGGCGATCAGGCCGGAAGCCGCGCCGAACACCGTGCCGGCAATGCGTTGCAGCGCCCGCTGCAGCACGTTGCCCCAAAACGAGATCGGCCCCATCACCACCACCAGGGTGATCAGCGGCCAGGTGCCTTCGGGCACCGCCAGCAGGCGGATCAGCAGAAAGGTCAGGATAAACGCCAGCCCGATGCGCACGCCGTGAACGATGCGGTAGTGGCGATAGGTCAGCAGTTCAAGGGAAGAGATTTTTCGATCGAGGCGCACAGTGCCTCCGATAAAGACCAGCCAGGCCGCTATTTTAGCGGAGGAAGCCCGGCGAGGAAAAGGCGAATGAGGCGTCCCCCATTCACCTTCAGGCTCAGGCGACGTACTTGTCGACCAGCGCGCGCAGAACGGCGGCGGTTTCAACATCCATCACGCCGTCATACTTCTGCTGACGGAAGTGCAGCTGGAACGCCCGCACCAGCTGGCGACAGCCTTCTGCGGTGTTCGCCGCCGAGGTGTCGTAGCCGTATTGGGCGAACAGTTTCAGCAGATCGGCCTGCGCCGGTAGGCCCTGGCTGCAGTATTCCTGCTGGCGCTGCTGCTTGGTCGCTTCGTCATACCAGGCGCCGACGCCGGCCTGATACAGCTGCTGCCATGGGAACTGCGGGCCCGGATCGCTCTTGCGGCCCGGCGCGATGTCGGAGTGCGCCACCACATTCACCGGCGAGATGTCCGGATAACGCTGCAGGATGTTCTGCGCCAGCTGGGTGACGGCCTCGATCTGCTGCGGATTGAACGGCGGGAAGGTGATGTTTCCACCGTCGCCGCTCGCCAGGTTGACGATCTCGATGCCGATTGAGGTGTCGTTGATATTGCTGCGGGTGCCCCATTGGCTGCTGCCGGCATGCCAGGCGCGCTCATTCTCGTCCACCAGGTTGAAAATGCGCACGCCGCTGAAGCCGGCCGCCTGATAGGTCGCCTCGGTCGGATCCGGCACCAGATAGTGCGCGCTGACCGATTTTCCGGTCAACGACTTCACCGAGTCGGCGAAGTTTTGCGCCGTGTAGTGCAGCACCAGAAAGCGCACGCGGTGGCCGAAGCTGGCGACCGATCGGTAGCTATTGTAATCAATCTTGTACATCGTAAAGTCCCTCTCTCGTTTGATTTCACTGAGCGGCCCCTCATCATGACAGACCGCCCCGCACGGGTGAACCCTTGGCTCACCCTTTTTGTTTTAGCTAATTGCTAAATCATGCGCAAGTCTTTTTTAGCAAAATCGTTATTTACCTTTTTGCTAAAGAGTGCGATCATTGCACGATGGAAACTAAAGAAATCAGGCGCAACAATCTGCGCGAATTGATGGCCCGCTACGCCCGGCAAGGCGTCAACCAGAATGAATTCGCCACGCTGGTTGAGTCTTCCGCGCCGACGCTGAGCCAAATCATCGGGGAGAAATCCTCCCGCAATCTTGGCGACAATCTGGCCAGGCGGATCGAGGCCAAGCTGAATTTGCCCAAGGGTTGGTTCGACGTGTTTCATGAAAAGCAGCTGGTGCGCCCGTTTGACAACGTGGCGGCAGAGTCGGACTTCCAACCCGCCCGCTTGAAACCGGTGGTATGGGAAGATACCGAACAAGACAAGGAAGAGTTTGTGGAGATCCCGCTGCTGGATATCGATTTTTCCGCCGGCGACGGCTGCTACGAAATCGTCGATCGCGAGGAGTTTTCGCTGATCTTTCGCCGTTACTATCTGCACAAGATGGGGGTAGCGGTCAACGCCGCGCGCATTATCCGCATCTCCGGCTCCAGCATGGAACCGCGCCTGCAGGACGGCGACGTGGTCGGCATCAACACCGACGACACGCGCATCCGCGAGGGCAAGACCTACGCCATCCGCCACGGCAATTTGCTGCGGGTGAAGGTGCTTATTGAGCAGCCGGACGGCGGCGTCATCATCCGCTCCCTCAACCGGGAAGAGTACCAGGACGAGCATCTCAGCTATCAGCAGCGCAAAGAGCAACTGGTGGTGCTCGGCCGCGTCTTCTGGTCATCTTCGTCCTGGTAACGGACCACAGCGTCGGGCGCCCAGGGCGCCCGGCGGTTATTTGAAGTCCACCACCATCTGCTGCTGAATGGACAGCCCGCGGGTCGACTGCACGCAGCCGGCGATGTAGTCGGTGAAGCGCGGCGGTTTCGGCATGCCCAGCTTGAGGATTTTCTCGTTGCTGAAACGCACGTTGAGCATGGCGAACGATCCGTACAGGCGCATCGCTTTGAGCATCAGCCGCTCGTTGCACGGGCCGAAAATGTCTTTCAGCTGACGGCGCATTTTCACCAGCGCGTCATACGTCACCTGCGCATACTCATCGCCCACCGGCGCCTTTTCCAGCGCCGCCGCCATGGCGCGGTCGATTTCGGCAAAGCTGACGCTGCTCTCCTCACCGGCGGAGATATGATAAACGTCGTTCTCAAGCGTTTCGCTGTTCATCAGCATCACCAACGCATCCGCACAGTAGTCCGCCGGGATCACATCGATATTGTCCTGCAGCGAACACATGAACTTGCGCAGCATCAGCGCCATGCCGAACACCCAGAAAATGCTGCTGGAAGGCTGGCAGCCCAGGCGAGTGTGGCCAACGACGATCGACGGACGGGCGATGGTCAGCGGCATGTGCGGGCAGCGCTGGCGCATCAGCTGTTCGATGGTGGATTTGGAACGCGTATATTCCACCAGGTGTTCGGCGTCTTCCTCAAACTCGCCGCTCTCCGACACCAGTGAACCCGGCTCCGGCGAACAGGACATGGCGGTACCGACGTGCAGGAAGCGTTTTAATCCCGGCACCTGCGCCATTCTTTCGGCAAAGGCCAGTGTGCCTTCTACGTTTACCTTCCAAATGAGCGGGTTATTACCGAAAGAAGCAACGGCCGCGCAGTTAATAACGTGCGTGACTTTGTTAATGCGTGCGTCAGTTAAAAAGTCGGCCGGTTCGGAAAGGTCGCCCAACAATATATTTTCTATCGTAATTTTAGACAGCAGATTCGCGTCGATATTAAATTTTTCCATATTCGCGCGAATACGGGCCAGCCCTTGCTGCGCATCGTCGGCGCGCACCAGTAAAAGATAATTAACAGCCTGATTTTCAATCAATAATTTTTCAAGAACCGCACCACCGAGAAAGCCGGTAGCGCCGGTCAACAGCAGCGTTTTCATAATTGTCACCCACATTGGCATTGAATGTGGAAGATTGTATCTGCGGATAATTAAACAATTATTAAATAGAATTACGGCGCCCTTAAACACTTTTCTTAATATTATCTTAAGGAATCTTTTGAAACATCCATCATGGGTTTAGTAACAAAAGAGTCGGGACAAGATTACGATTAATCCCTGCTGTTTAAATACCATTGATGTAACCCCTGATTTAATTTAACGGTCAATGTTATTTCTCTTAGCGTCCGTGGAGGACTTATGACCTATAACCAAAAAATCTGGTTGGGGGTTTTGCTGCTATGCACCCTGTTTTGGGTGGCGGTGATCGGCGGCGCCTGTTCGCTGTATCAACGCGTGGATCGCTTCCAGGCACATCACGCAGAGAGCGAGTTCGCCGCCCGCCACGGCCAGGCGCCTTGCGCGCAACCCGGCGCTCAGGCGTCGACTGCCCCCCGGAATGGGTAGGGACAATATCCGCTAACGATCCTATTATGCCCTAAGGTTAACAGGGAGATAACGATGGCTCGAAAGCTGGATAGCTTACCGCAGGCGCAACGCGAGAAAATAGAAACCGATTTGCTGGCCATCAGCGTGATCTACAACGAACGCTACGGCATCGCCTCCACTCAGGCGGAAACAGAACAACAGATCCCCGACCACCTGCTCCCCTACTTTCATCAACGGCTGAATTATTATCGCCGTGCGTAATTGCGCGCATTTCGCTAACCGCCGCTTGGCATCGCTCCCCACGCCGTTACAATAGAGGCATATTGTATCCGCCACTGAAGAGACGCGATTTTGAGCAGCAAGGCAACGGCCACATTTTACATTCACGATTACGAGACCTTCGGCAAGAGCCCGTCGCTGGACCGCCCGGCGCAGTTCGCCGGCGTGCGCACCGATATGGATTTCAACATTATCGAAGAGCCGCTGGTCATCTACTGCGCCCCGGCCGACGATTACCTGCCGGAACCGGAGGCGGTGATGATCACCGGCATCACGCCGCAGGTGGCGCGCGCCAAAGGCGTTAACGAAGCCGAATTCACCCGCCAAATCCATCAGGCCTTCAGCGTGGCCGGCACCTGCATTCTCGGTTACAACAACATCCGCTTCGATGACGAAGTGAGCCGCAATATCTTCTATCGCAACTTCTACGATCCCTACGCCTACAGCTGGCAAAACGGCAACTCGCGCTGGGATCTGCTGGATGTGATGCGCGCCTGCTACGCTCTGCGCCCGGACGGCATCGTTTGGCCGGAAAACGAAGACGGTTTCCCCAGCTTCCGCCTGGAACACCTGACGCGCGCCAACGGCGTCGAGCACACGCAGGCTCACGATGCGATGTCGGACGTTTACGCCACCATCGCCATGGCCAAGCTGGTCAAGCAGGCGCAGCCGCGGCTGTTCGATTTCCTGTTGCAGCACCGCAATAAACACAAGCTGAACGCCCTGATCGACGTCGCCGACATGACGCCGCTGGTGCATGTCTCCGGCATGTTCGGCGCGGCGCGCGGCAATACCAGCTGGGTGTCGCCGCTGGCCTGGCACCCGGACAACAAGAACGCGGTGATCATGTGCGATCTGGCCGGCGACATGACGCCGCTGTTGACGCTGAGCGCCGAGCAGCTGCGTGAGCGGCTGTACACCCGCCGCGACGATCTGGCGCCGGATCAGGCGCCGGTGCCGATCAAGCTGGTGCACATCAACAAATGCCCGGTGCTGGCGCCGGCCAAAACCCTGCTGCCGGAGAACGCCGAGCGGCTGGGCATCGATCGTCAGGCGTGCCTGCAAAATCTGCAGCTGCTGAAACAGCATCCGGAAGTGCGCGAGAAAGTGGTCGCGCTGTTCGCCGAAGCCGAGCCGTTCAAAGGTTCCGAGGACGTCGACGCCCGCTTGTACGACGGTTTCTTCAGCGACGCCGACAAGGCGGCGATGAGGATTATCCAGCAGACCAAGCCGCAGAACCTGCCGGCGCTGGATCTGGCCTTCAGCGACGGCCGCATGAAAGAGCTGCTGTTCCGCTTCCGCGCGCGCAACTACCCGAATACGCTGGACGACGCCGAGCAGCGCCGCTGGCTGCAACATCGTCAGGAAGCCTTGAGCGCGGAGCGCGTGCAGAGCTATCTGCTGCAGCTCGAATCGCTGTATAACCTGCACGAAGGCGACAAAGAGAAAACCGCCCTGCTGAAAGCGCTGTTCGATTACGGCAAAGAGTTGGTGGGATAAAACCCGCCGCAGCAGAAAAGGAAAAGGCCGCGAAAGCGGCCTTTTTTGTGGCTGAGGAGACGGCTCGCGCTTAGGCGGCGTCTTCGCTCGCTTGCGGCACCGGCAGACGGAAGCTGCGGGTGACGAAGGCCAGGTAGATCAGGCCGATGGCCGCCCAAACCAGGCCCAGCGTCATCGAGCTGGCTTCCAGGTTGATCCACAGCGCGCCGACGGTCAGTGCGCCCATCACCGGCAGGATCAGGTAGTTGAACGTGTCCTTCACGGTGCGGTTCATCTTATCGCGAATATAGAACTGCGAGATCACCGACAGGTTAACGAAGGTGAAGGCCACCAGCGCACCGAAGTTGATCAGCGCTGTCGCGGTCACCAGGTCAAACGACACCGCGGACAGCGCGATGGCGCCTACCAGCAGCACGTTCAGCGCCGGGGTACGCCACTTCGGATGCACATAGCCGAAGAAGCGAGTCGGGAACACGCCGTCGCGGCCCATCACGTACATAAGACGCGAAACGCCCGCGTGCGCCGCCATGCCCGACGCCAATACCGTCACGCAGGAGAACACCAGGATCACCGACTGGAAGAATTTACCCGCCACGTACAGCATGATTTCAGGCTGCGACGCATCCGGATCCTTGAAGCGCGAAATGTCCGGGAAGTACAGCTGCACGAAGTAAGACACCACGATAAAGATGATGCCGCCGATCAGCGCCGTCAGGAAGATGGCTTTCGGGATCACTTTTTCCGCGTCTTTGGTCTCTTCGGACAGCGAGCTGATGCCGTCGAAGCCCAGGAACGAGAAGCACAGGATGGTCGCGCCGGTAATCATCGGCACCACGTGAGCGTTATCGGACCAGAACGGGCGGCTGCTGACCAGCGTACCGGCGCCTTCGCCGTGGTAAATGCCGTTGATCACCAGGCCGAGGAACACGATCATGATCGCCACCTGCACCACCACGATGATGGAGTTCAGGTTAGCCACCAGCTTGATGCCGCGCAGGTTGAAAATCGTCATCAAGCCGACCAGCACCGCCACGAAGATCCAGGACGGTACGCCCGGGAAAATCGCTTCCAGGTAAATCTTGGCCAGCAAAATGTTGATCATCGGCATGAACAGGTAGTCCAGCAGCGATGACCAGCCCACCATAAAGCCGACGTGCGGGCTGATGGCTTTCTGGGCGTAGGTGTAGGCGGAACCGGCGGAAGGGAACTTCTTCACCAGCTTGCCGTAGCTCAGGGCGGTAAACAGGATCGCCAGCAGAGCGAAGGCGTACGCGGTCGCGACGTGACCATCGGTCAGGCCGGATACGATGCCGAAGGTATCGAAAATGGTCATTGGCTGCAGGTAAGCCAAGCCCATCATCACTACCGGAACTAAAGTCAGGGTTTTACGCAGCTGAGTGCGCTGAGCCGGAGCGGCGTTGATGGTGTTATCGGACATTGTTCAGCCCCCCCTTACCTTGAGCCTTGCGGATGGCGGACACGCCAAGACTTAAGGTTGCGGGGAAACTTCGCAACGAGCGACTTAATTCTAAAAGAAGGGGGTTGTAAGCTGGATAACGGGTCGAGGTAACCTCGGCTGCTCCATAGTCGCTGCGGCCACAGCGGAAACCGGCGGGCACCGGCGCTAAAGTGAAAAATTGCCCCATCTTTCTAATCCTCATGAGTCACGACCATAAAGTTTTGTTTGATCGTGCACGAAACTATTTATCTATCCGGATCGGTGTCCGGCCTCGCTTGGTGTATGAAACGCTACGTTGGTAAAACATAATGCAAAAAAAATAACCGACGCTTTCAAAACGTCGGCTATCTGCATTTGAGATATTTTGCACCAGAATGCCTCCGAATGACAAGATCCGGAAACCCTCAAATACAAATTCTTTTTGTCGATCGCACGGAAAACCAGCCCGGCAGGCGAATTAATCCGCTGCCGGCAGGCCAGTCGCCCGCACATACCTCTTACTTTATACGCCTATTCAGGCATTTTTCAACATCCAGTCGATCTCGGTTTCCGTCACTCGCCGTTCAAACTGCAGCAGTTCGTCGGTCTTGCAGGCGTGATAAACGCGGGTGAAACGCTCGCCGAGATAGTGCGTCAGCGCGTGCTGATGTTCAAACTCGTACAGCGCGTCGCTCTGGCGGATCGGCAGCGGCAGCCCCTCTTGCTCCAGCCCGTTACCGGTCACCGGCTCAGGGAGCGGCAGTAGGTTGTCCAGCCCGTACAGCATGCCGGCCAGGATCGCCGCCATCACCAGATACGGATTGGCGTCGGCGCCGGCCACGCGATACTCCACCCGATGGTTCTCCGGTTCGCCGCAGGGAATGCGCAGCGCCACGGTGCGGTTATTGTGGCCCCAGGCGGCCTGGATCGGCACATACATCCCCGGCTGGAAACGCCGATAGGCATTGACGTTCGGCGCCAACAGCGCCATCGACGCCGGCATCAGGGTGATCATCCCGGCCAGCGCCTGTTTCAAGAGCGGCGAATCCTCGCCTTCGCCGTCGGCGAACAGGTTGTTGCCCGCGCCATCCTGCATACTGACGTGCACGTGCATGCCGCTGCCGGCGTAATCCTCATAGGGCTTGGCCATAAAGGTGGCGTGCATGCCGTGGTTCTCGGCCACCAGCCGCACCAGCCGCTTCAGCGCCAGCGCGTGGTCGCAGGCCTGCAAGATATCGTCGGTATGGCGTAGGTTGACCTCGAACTGCCCTGGCGAGGCCTCCGCCACCGCGCCGTCCGCCGGCAGCCCCTGCAGCTTCCCCAGCGCGTCGATATCGTTCAACACCTCGGCGAAATGGTTCAGGTTATCGACGGAGTACACCTGGCTTTGGGTGTTGCGCTCCTGCGTGCCGGGCGCACACGGCGGTTGCAAATCGCCTTCCGCGTCGCGCAGCCGATCGATGAGATAAAACTCCAGCTCTACCGCTGCCACCGGGAACAAACCGCGCTGTCGCAGCGCCTGCCACACGCGGTTCAGCACATTGCGGGGTTCAACGTCAAAGGGAGTGCCATCTTCATCCAGCATGGTGAGCAGCACCTGGCCGATGTGCTGCGGATCGGCCGCCGACGGCGTCAGCGAACCGGGCACCGGCAGGCATACGCGATCCGGTTCGCCGAGTTCCTGCCCAAGGCCAGCCTCCTCCACCACGTTGCCGAGGATGTCCATAGCGAACACCGACGCGGGGAAGTAGCTGCCTTTTTCCAGTTTTTTCAACCCTGAGACGGGTATGCGTTTGCCGCGGAAGGAACCATTGAGATCGGTGAGAAGGATATCGATATACTGCGTGGCGGGATGGCGTTCCAAATAATGAGCGACCTCATTTTGGAACGCGCTACTTCGCCTCTCTTCATGATGCTGTGCAAAATGTTCAACTGCTGCGCTATTGGTTTGCATACGTCACCCGCCATTATGCTCTTAAGGCGCGTTGGCGCCCGTCCGCCGTTCGATTCAACACATGATTGGATTTCTCGCCAGGTCGCGCCGCTGCGGGCGCTCAAAATAACATCCACAATATGAAACATAGTCTTAACAGAATGGGTTTGCAAATGTTACAATCCTGTTTGATTATTCGCCACCGGCTGCTAAATTGATAAAATATTGACCGAAAAGGCCTTGTCGCCATTTTCACGTCAACTATTTTGTCCGCCGCGCCGACGGTGAGCATGGGCAATATATTTTCCAAACCTACCCTAACTACCGATATCATGCAGCATCGTTATCGACCAGGCAGGCGCCCGATACCGATCGTCATTTCTGCCTGTCGCCCTTACCAGAAGGAAGTACCGCTATGAGCGAAGCCAGCTTGGCACCGGGCAAACGCCTGTCGCAGATCCGCCAGCAATTGGGTTTGTCGCAGCGCCGGGTCGCCGAACTGTCCGGGTTAACCCACAGTGCGATCAGCACCATCGAACAGGACAAAGTCAGCCCGGCCATCAGCACGCTGCAAAAGTTGCTTAAGGTGTATGGCCTGTCGCTGTCGGAATTCTTTGCCGAACCGGAGGCCGTCGACGAACCGCGCGTGGTGATCGACGCCGAGGATCTGATTGAGATCGGCAGCCAGGGGGTGTCGATGAAGCTGGTGCACAACGGCAGCCCGACGCGCAACCTGGCGATGATGCTGGAAACCTACCAGCCCGGCACCACCACCGGCGAAAAGATCAAGCATCAGGGCGAAGAGATAGGCACCCTGCTGGAGGGCGAGATCGTGCTGACCATCAACGGCCAGAGTTACTGCCTGACCGCCGGTCAGAGCTACGCCATCAACACCGGCATTCCGCACAGCTTCAGCAATACGTCGGCGCGCATCTGCCGCATCGTCAGCGCACACACCCCCACCACCTTCTGACCGTTTATCGCTCCGGCGCAGCCTGACGCGGGTTGCGCCCCTGTCCGCCCACGCTTTCATCGTCGTTATGCCATTTTGTTGGTTGCCAACGGCGCAATCTGTGTTACAACAGAGCAAAATAGCCATCTAAACATCTAAACGGCCTTACTACGCAATGTCAACCGCAACGCCTTCGCGCCTCGAGATGCGCAATATCTCGATCGCCTTCGCCGGCTTCAACGCGCTGCAGGACGTGGACTTCACGCTGCACGGCGGCTCAATCCACGCGCTGGTCGGCGCCAACGGCGCGGGCAAGTCAACGCTGATGGCGATCCTCTCCGGCGCCCACGATCACTACCGCGGCGAGATCCTGATCGACGGCCGGGCAGTGGAAATTCATTCCCCGCTGCAGGCGCGCCGCCACGGCATCCACGTGGTGCAGCAAGAGGTCGATGTCGCGCTGATCCCCACGCTGTCGGTGGCGGAAAACATCATGCTGGACTGGCTGAACGAACCGGGCCACTGGCTGAACTGGGCGGAACTGCACCGCCGCGCCGCACAGCTGCTGCAGCAATGGGCGCTGCCGCTCAACCCGCGCAGACGCCTGGCGGACTGCACGCTGGCGGAAAAACAGCAGGTGCTGCTGGCGCGCGCGCTGTCGCACCGCTGCCGTTTTCTGGTGCTCGATGAACCGACCGCGCCGCTCGATCGCGCCGAGAGCGAGCGCCTGTTCAACGTGGTGCGCCGCCTGCAATCCGAAGGCATCGGCATCGTATTCATTTCTCACCGCATCCACGAACTGAGCGACATTTGCGATCGGCTGACGGTGCTGCGCGACGGCCGCCGCGTCAGCGAAGACGCCATGCGCGGCCTAGGCGGCGAACAGATCGTCGAGAAAATGCTTGGCCACCGGCTGGACGACATTTTCCCGCCGCCGCGCCCGCCGCACGCGGAGCGTACGCTGCTGCAGGTGCAAGGCTTGCGCGATCGCCATAAGTTGCGCGACGTTTCGCTGCGGCTGCATGAAGGCGAGATCCTCGGCATCGCCGGGCTGGCCGGGGCCGGGAAAAGCGAGCTGTGCAAGGCATTGTTCGGCGCCTGCGCCGTGCAGCTGGAACGCGGCGAACTGCGCGGGCAGCCCTGGGCGCCGCGTGCGCCGCATCTGTCGGTCGAACAGGGGCTGGCGCTGGTGCCGGAAGAACGCCGCAAAGAAGGCATTTTTATCGATGAGGCGATCCCGATGAACCTGAGCGTCAGCGCCGATGACAGCTTCTCGCGCTGGAGCCTGTTCAGCCGGCGGCAAGAGCTGCGCTGGGCGCGCGAGATCATGCAGCGTCTGAACATTCGCGCCTCCGGTCCGCAACAGCGGCTGGCGCGCCTGTCCGGCGGCAATCAGCAAAAAGTGGCGATCGGCAAGTGGCTGCGCGGTGACGCCGACGTGTTGATCTTCGATGAGCCGACCAAGGGCGTGGACATCAAGGCCAAACAGGAGCTGTTCAGCCTGATCGACGGCCTGGCCCGCGCCGGCAAAGGCGTGATTTACGCCTCCGGCGAGTTCGCCGAGCTGGTTGGCCTGTGCGATCGCATCTGCGTGCTGTGGGATGGCCGCATCGTGGCGGAGCTGAACGCCGCCGATACCGACGAAGAAACCTTATTGATCTATTCCACCGGAGGAACCCCTGCGTGAGTAAAGAATTTGCCTTGCGGCCTGCGCTGCCCTGGCGCCAACAGCTGTTTGATTTCCTCTACAAGTGGGGCATGCTGCTGACCGTCGCGGCGCTGATCGCCCTGTTTGGCCTGGCGTCGGACAACTTTCTCGATGCCAACAACATCATCAATATCCTGCGTTCGATCGCCATCGTGACGGTGATCGCCATCGGCGTCTCTATCTCGCTGTCGGTCGGCGGTTTCGATCTGTCGGTCGGCTCGACCGCCTCGCTGGCCAACGCGCTGGTGATTTCACTGTTCGTCTGGCACGGGTTCGGCACCGCCGGCGCCATCGTGGTGACGCTGTTGCTGTGCACGCTGGTCGGCCTGTTCAACGCTCTGCTGATCGTGGTGCTCAAAATCCCCGATATGCTGGCGACGCTGGCCAGCCTGTTCGTGATCCAGGGCGTGGCGATGACCTACAGCTACGGCGGCTCCATCACCCAAAACATGGTGCTGCCGAATGGCGACATAGCGGAAGGCCTGATCCCGGAAGTGTTTTCCGCCCTCGGCCAGGTGCCGGTGATCGTGCTGATCATGCTGGCGGTCACCGTGGCGGTGCAGCTGTTCCTGTCGTTGACCAAGCACGGCCGCCGCATGTACGCCATCGGCGGCAACCCCGAGGCGGCGCGCCTGTCGGGCATTCGCACCGTGCGTTACAGGGTTGCCGCTTACGTCATTTCTTCCTGGCTGGCGGCGCTTGGCGGCATCCTGCTGGCGTCACGTATCGGCTCTTCGCAGGTCAATGCCGGCGGCGGCTATCTGATGGATGCGGTGGCCGCGGCCTACATCGGTTTCTCGCTGGCGGGCTCCGGCAAACCCAATGCGCTCGGCACCCTGATCGGCGCGGTGATCCTCGGCGTGCTGCAAAACGGCCTGGTGATGCTGTCGGTGCCCTACTACGCCATGGACATTATCAAAGGCCTGGTGCTGGCGCTGGCACTGGCCATCACTTACATCCAGAAACGCTGATCCTGCCCGGCGCACATCCGCTGCGCCGGTTTTCCCTTTAATTCATCCGGTTACTCTTTCCAGCAAGAATATCAAGTATACAAATGATATGAATTATCATTAGCGTTTACATTAAGTAAAAAATCCTTACAATACCCTCACGCAACGCTGACGAAGCACCGGATTTCTCAGCGAACGATGAATAATTTCATTAGAAATTCAATTGGTTAATTACTTTCACTTCAATCCAGGAAAGGTTTACCTCATGGAAACGCCACGTTACAGCAAGCTCGCCGCCATGGTCATCGCCTCGCTCAGCGCCACCGCCGCGCTGGCCGCGCCGCAGACTGACGCCCAGGACACCATGGTCGTCACCGCCTCCGGCTTTCAGCAAAAAATTCAGGACTCCGCCGCTTCCATCTCAGTGATCCCGCGCCAGCAAATTGAAGATAAAGCCTATCGCGATGTGACCGATGCGCTGAAAGACGTGCCGGGCGTGGTCGTCACCGGCGGCGCCAGCAGCAGCGACATCAGCATCCGCGGCATGTCCTCCAAGTACACGCTGATTCTGGTGGACGGCAAGCGCGTCGACACCCGCGGCACCCGGCCGAACAGCGATAACGCCGGCATCGAACAGGGCTGGCTGCCGCCGATGGAAGCCATCGAACGTATCGAAGTGGTGCGCGGGCCGATGTCTTCGCTGTACGGTTCCGACGCCATGGGCGGCGTGATCAACGTCATCACCCGCAAGACTTCCCGCACCGAGTGGAAAGGCTCGCTGCACGGCGACGCCACCCTTCAGGAAAACCGCGATTCCGGCGATCTGTTCCAGACCAACGCCTACGCGTCCGGTCCGCTGATTGAAGGCCTGCTCGGCGTGCGGGTCAACGGCCTGCTGTCGCGCCGCGCCGAAGATAAAATCGCCAACGGTTACAACGAACAGCGCATGCGCAGCGGCACCGCGGTGTTCACCTTGACCCCGGACGAGAAAAACGAATTCGACTTCGAAATCGGCCGCTCGCTGCAGGATCGCAACAGCACGCCGGGCAAATCGGTGGTGGCGGAGCGCTGCAGCAAAGGCAAGTGCAAACCGTCCTCACGCAGCGAAGATCTCTACACCCGCACCAACTACTCGCTGACCCACAACGGTTATTACGACTTCGGCAACTCCACCAGCTACGTTCAGCGCGAAGAGACCAACAACCCGGGCCGCAAGATGAAGATGTACAACACCATCTTCAACACCCAGAACCAGTTCGAGCTGGGTGCCCACATGCTGAACCTCGGCGGCCAATACCGCTATGAGAAACTGGGCGACAGCGGCAACCAGCTGAGCTCGGCGCAAGACGTCAACCAGCTGACGCGCTGGAGCTGGGCGCTGTTCGCCGAGGACGAATGGGCGCTGACCAACGACTTCAGCCTGACCAGCGGCATCCGTATGGATCGCGATCAAAACTTTGGCAGCCACTGGTCGCCGCGCATGTACGGCGTCTGGCACCTGACCGAACAGTGGACGATGAAAGGCGGCGTCTCCGCCGGCTACCGTTCGCCGGATCTGCGCCAATCCTCCGCCAGCTGGGGCCAGGTCACCGGCGGCGGCGTGCGTAACGGCATCATCGTCGGCAACCCGGATCTGCAGCCGGAGAAGAGCCTGAGCGAAGAGATCGGCCTGATGTGGGATAGCCTGAAAGGCGTCAATGCCGGGGTGACGGTCTTCAACACCGACTTCAAGAACAAGATCACCGAAGTGCGCCGCTGCGAAGACACGCCGGACTGTAAGATCGGCAATGACGTCTACGACTTTATCAGCGATCGCGTCAACGTCGACAAAGCCAATATGCGCGGCGTAGAGGCCACCTTCGGCTGGCAGATCAATAAAGACTGGAAGTGGAACGCCAACTACACCTACACCGCTTCCGAGCAGAAGAGCGGCGAGTTCCAGGGCAAGGCGCTGAACCAGATGCCTAAGCACATGCTCAACACCGTGCTGGATTGGCAGGCTACGCAAGACCTCAGCCTGTGGTCGCGCGTTAACTTCCGCAGCCGCACCTCAGACTACCTGAGCCGCACGTCGATGGAGACCAGCACCCCGTCCTACACCTTCGTCGATGCGGGCCTGAGCTACCAGGCGGCGAAAAACCTGCAGTTGACCGGCGGGGTCTACAACATTCTCGACAAGACCGTGGATTACGATCACTACCGCACCACGCTGGACGGCCGCCGTTACACCGTCGGCATGACCTACAACTTCTGATGCCCCCGGGCGCGCACTGCGCGCCCTTTTCATTCCATCACCGAGAGGAAGCTCCATGAGATTACGTCGCTCCCCCCTGATGATCGCCCTGCTGGCCGCGATGGCGCTGGCGGGTTGCCACAGCAAAACCGACGCGCCGGCGGCCTCGGCCACCGTCAACGTCCAGCACCTGAACGGCAGCACCGAGGTGAAGAAGCACCCGCAGCGTATCGTGGTGCTGGATTACGCTTCGCTGGAAACGCTGCAGCTGCTGGGCGTCGAGCCGCTGGCGCTGCCCGGCAACCGCAAGAACTTGCCGGATAACCTGAAGCGCTATCAGGATGACAAATACCTCAATGCCGGCACCCTGTTCGAGCCGGATATGGCCGTGCTGCGCGCCGCCAAACCGGACCTGATCCTGATCGCCGGCCGGGCGTCCAAAGCCTATGACGAGCTGAACGCGCTGGCGCCGACGTTGAACATGTCCGTCGATCAGCAGGATCAGTTGGGCAGCCTGAAACAGCGCACCCTGCAGTTGGGCGAGCTGTTCGATAAGCCGCAACAGGCGCAGGCAGCGATCGATAAGCTGGATGCGCAGATCGCGGCGGTCAAACCGCAGGCAGCCCAGGCCGGACGCGGGCTGGTGGTGCTGTTCTCCGGCGGCAAGATCAGCGCTTACGCGCCCAAGAGCCGTTTCAGCTTCGTCTATGACGCCCTCGGCTTCTCGTCCGCGCTGCAGTCCGACGAAAAAGACGTGCGTGGCAATAAGCTGACGCCTGAGCAGGTCGCCAAACTGAACCCGGACTGGCTGTTCGTCATCGACAGAGATGCCGCGACCGGTCGGCCGAACGCGGTGGCGCCGCAGAAAATCCTCACCGGCACCGCGCTGAAGAAAACCACGGCGGTGAAAAAAGGCCAGGTGGTTTACCTGCCGGCGGCCGAGGTCTATCTGTCCGGCGGCATCGTCACCGCCCAGCACGTCGTCGAACGCGTGAGCGAAGCACTGAACCGCGCTGCGCGATAAAAAAAGCCCGGCGATGCCGGGCTTTTCTTGGATTATATCGTCGGCTGATTCACCAGACCGTCTATCAGCACCTGCGGCGTGCCCTGCGAGCAACGCTCGATGCGCCCGCGCACGCCATAGACCCGCGCCAGGCTCTGCGGCGTAATCACCTGATCCGGCGCGCCGTCGGCGATCAGATCGCCATCCTGCAGCATCAGCACGTGGTCGCCGTGACGCAGCGCAATGTTGATGTCATGCACCACCACCACCGTCACGATATCGCGCTTGCGGGTTTCGCGGCGCACCAAATCCATCACGTGGAACTGGTAGTTGAGATCGAGCGCGCTCAGCGGCTCATCCAGCAGCAGCAGCGACGGCTGACGGATCAGCGACTGCGCCAACCCCACCAACTGTTTCTGGCCGCCGGACAGCTGATCGAGATAACTCAGCGCCAGGTGGGCGATGCCCAGCTGTTCCAGCAAAGCCATCACTTCCGCTTCGCTGCCGGCGTTGCTGCGGCCGCCCGAGGCGCGCTGCGCCACGATGATCGACTCCAGCACGTGCAGATGCACCCCGGCGGGCAGCGACTGCGGCAGGTACACCACTTTCTCCGCCCGACGGGCGAACGGCATCTGCATCAAATCGCCGTCGTCCAGCCACAGCTTGCCCTGCGCCGGGTTCAGCCCGGCCAGCGAGCGCAGCAATGTCGATTTGCCGCTGCCGTTCGGCCCCAGCAACACGGTGATTTGCCCGCGCGGCAGCATCGGCACCGAGAGATTGTCGATCACCTGGCGTTTCGGGTAACCCGCCGAGAAGTTTTCTATCCGTAAACCCTGGCTCATACGTTCCCCCGGTGGCGCAGAATAATGCTCAGGAAGAACGGCACCCCGACCAACGACGTCACGATCCCCACCGGGATGATTACCCCAGGCACCAGGTTTTTCGACGCCACCGAGGCCATCGACAGCACCAGCGCGCCAATCAGCGCACTGGCCGGCAGGTAGAAACGGTGATCTTCGCCGAAGATCATGCGGGCGATGTGCGGCGCCACCAGACCGATAAAGCCGATCGGCCCGACGAAAGCCACCGCCAGCGCCGAGAGCATGCTGATGCGCAGCAGCGTGGTCAAACGCAGCCGACGCACGTCGATGCCGAAGCTCACCGCCCGGTCTTCACCCAGACGCAGCGCGGTCAGTTTCCACGAGCTCATCATCGACAGCGGCAGCAGCACGGCGAACACCCCGAACAGAATGCCCAGTTTGTCCCACGAGGCGCGCGCCAGGCTGCCCATGGTCCAGAACACCAGCCCCTGCAGCGTGTCCTCGCTGGCGATGAACTGCATCATCGAGACCAGCGCGTTGAAGGTAAACACCAGCGCGATGCCGAACAGCACTACGCCGGAGGTGGCGACCCGCGTCCAGCGCGTGATGCCGTCAAGCATCAGCGCGGCGAACAGCGCGAAGATAAAGGCGTTGGCGGAGATGAACCACTGATCGGGGATCCCCGGAATGCCGATGCCTAGCACGATCGCCAGCGCAGCGCCAAAGGCCGCGGCGGAAGACACCCCGAGGGTGAAGGGGCTGGCCAGCGGGTTATTCAGGATGGTCTGCATTTCCGCCCCGGCCAGGCCGAGCGCAAAGCCCACCACCACCGCCATCAACGCATAGGGCAAGCGGATGTCCCAGACGATCACCCGCGTGCCGGCATCGGCCGCGGCGGGATCAAGCAGCGTTTGCCATAAGGACGACAACGACAGGCCGGACGGCCCCATGGTGAAATCCAGCAGCAGCGAGCCCAGGATCGCCAATGCCAATACGCCCATCATCAACAGGCGATGGCGAAGAATATGCTGATAACGCCCCATCACGCCGGCGTCGGGTTGCCCCTTGGCTTCAGTCATGGGATCGGTGGATACGCTCATTAGTTAAGATACCTGTTGCAACCATCATGACAGCGGCGCGAAAGCGGCCGCCGTGAACCGAAAAGTGTGCGGCAGCAGCCTGCGCACGGCCGTTAACAATAAAACAAACGATAATACTTATCAATCATATCAATAGGTGAAAACGGCGTTGTCGAAATGTAATAATTTGTTTTTTATCGCCATTTTTCAAACCGCCACGCTTTCCCCCGCCAACGGCCAGTAGGTTAATTATTCTGAAAATTCTTCCTGATCCGACCAGACTCTGACAAATAACGGCAAAACCACATAGAATCCAAAATCACAGCACCGCGCGTGCAAAAAAACTTCAGGCCGCCGCAAGAGCGGCCTTATTGATTGACGAGGCTGTAATGAGAAGTCCATCTCCGGCGGTAACGCCCAAACGCCCGGCGCTGCTGAACTGGCTGTTATACAGCCCGCTGCACGCCGATGACGAGCCGTTTCAACGCCAGCTGCGTCTCACGCTGACGCCCTCTCCTCTCACGCCCTGGCTGAATGCCGCAGGGCCGGCCGCGCTGCTGGCGGGGTACGCCTGGCTGGTCCAGCGGCCGCTCGGCATCGGTTTGTTGCTGCTGCTGCTGTTGTTGACCGCCGGGCGAGCCTGGCTGGCGCGCCGGCGTCAACCGGCCTGGCCGAACGCCATGCTGGTGACGGTGCTGCTGTGGGCGCTGCTGGTCGGCGCCAGCGCCGCTCTGGCGATGCTCTCGGGCCGCTTCGTCTTAATGCTGTTCGCCGGCCTGACGATCACCGCCCTGGCCTGCTGGCTGATGCAGCGCCACGCCGCCGCCCCGCGCTTCGCGCTGCTTGAGGTGATCGCGCTGACGCTGCCTTACCTGCTGGCGGCGCCGCTGTCGCGCGTGCAAAACCTGTTTGTCCTGGCGGACCTCGCGCCGCTGTGGCTGGTGCTGGCCCACGGCATGATCGCGCGCTACCACCGCCAGCTGGTGCAGCACGTCACGCTGGCGTGGGAGAAGCAGCAGGCGTCGCACCGCGATCGCCTGACCGGTTTTCTCAACCGCGCAGGCGGCGAGGCGGTGATGCGCAGCATCTGCCGTCCCGGAACGGCGCAGCCGATCTCCCATCTGTTCATTCTTGAATTCGGCCCGCTGGCGGCGCTCTACCAAAGCCACGGCGTCCAGATCGGCGACGACGTGCTGCGCACCGTCGGCGAGCGCCTCAAGACGCTGATCCGCCCCAGCGACTATATCTGCCGCTATACCGGCGGCCAGTTTCTGATTCTGGTGCACGATCTGCCCTACGGCGCGGAAAGCGAGTTTCTGGCGCGCATTGTGCCGCCGCTGGAGGCGCCCTACGATTTTGGCGCGTTCGGCGAGGTGAACATGCAGCTTAACGCCGGCATTGTGGCGCTGACGCAGGATTACGCGACGGTAGAGAGTTTGATGAGCTCGGCGCAGCAGGCGCTGGCGGAAGCCAAAGGCGGGAAAAAGTAAAACAAAACGCGGCGGGAGCCCCCGCCGCGTGTCACTCACCGAAAATTACTTCACGTCCATCTTCGGGAATTCCATCTCGCTGTACTTCACGACACGGGTGCCTTGCGACAGCTTGTAACCAAACCAAATCAGCAGGAACAGCGGAATACCGATGTAGGTCGCGGTCACGCCGTACCAGTCGATCTTGTCTTGCAGGAAGGCCTGGTAGTTCTGCCCCAGGGTGATGATCAGACACAGCACGAAGGCGAAGATCGGCCCTAGCGGGAAGAAACCGGAACGGTACGGCAAATCGTTCAGATCGCGCCCCTGCAGCATGTAGCCGCGACGGAAACGGTAGTGGCTGATGGCGATGCCCAACCAGGCGATGAAACCGGTCATGCCCGAAGTGTTCAGCAGCCACAGGTAAACCGACTGGTTACCGAACATCGACGTAAGGAAGCACAGGCCGGCCACCACGCAGGTCGCGTACAGCGCGTTGCGCGGCACGCCGCCTTTCGACAGCTTGGCGAAGATGCGCGGCGCCTTGCCTTCCGAAGCCAGGGTGTACAGCATGCGGGTCGACGCATACATGCCCGAGTTACCGGCCGACAGCACCGCCGTCAGGATCACCGCGTTCATCACCGCCGCCGCCGACAGCAGGCCGGCATGTTGGAACACCAGCGTGAACGGGCTGACGCTGATGTCTTTCACGTCGTTGCGCAGCAGGCTCGGATCGGTGTACGGAATGATCAGGCTGATGATCAGAATGGCGAAGATATAGAACAGCAGGATACGCCAAAACACCTGACGCACCGCGCGCGGGATGTTTTTACCCGGGTTTTCCGATTCGCCGGCCGCGATGCCGATAAGTTCGGTGCCCTGGAACGAGAAGCCGACGATCATGGCCACGCCGATCATCGCCGAGAAGCCACCGGCAAACGGCGCGTCCCCTATTGTCCAGTTCTGCCAGCCGGCATGCTCGCCGCCCTTCAGAATGCCGACGATCATCATCACGCCGACGGCGATAAAGATAATCACGGTGCTGACCTTGATCAGCGCGAACCAGTATTCCGCCTCGCCGAATCCTTTCACCGAAATGTAGTTCAGCAGGAACATCAGGCCGAGGAACAGCGCGCTCCAGATCCAACCCGGGGTGTCCGGGAACCAGTAGCTCATCACCAACTGCGAGGCCACCAGGTCAACGGCGATGGTCACCGCCCAGTTGTACCAGTAGTTCCAGCCCAGCGCGAAGCCGAAGCCTTCTTCTACGTATTTGGCGCCGTAGGTGGAGAATGAACCGGAGACCGGCATAAAGGCCGCCAGTTCGCCCAGGCTGGTCATCAGGAAGTACACCATCAAACCGATCAGAGCGTAAGACAGCAGCGCCCCGCCGGGGCCTGCCTGAGAAACCGTGGCGCCCGAGGCGACGAAGAGGCCGGTGCCGATGGAGCCGCCGATGGCGATCATGGTCAAATGCCGGGCTTTCAATTCACGGCGCAATCCGGGTGCTTGCTGCCCCGATGTTTTTATATCCTGCTGAGCCATTCGTTCCCTATCTATCTGCTCTTCGAAAAATGAGGGCGGATTGTAACAAATACCCGCCGGTGAACTAGCAACATTGCACCGATATAAGATAGCTTCATAATTCAGAGGCAATTATTAGCTGCGGCCCTTATAGCCTTACTTACTCTCATTAATGTGAGCGCGCGCAGGTTTTTATGCTTTTTCCGGCCTGCGCGGCAGCAGAGGGCTTGACGTGCCGCCGGTTACAGCACGCAATAGCTGAGAAAACGTTGCAACGCGTTGGAGACGTGCTTTTGCCGATGGCGGATCAGGTACAGGGTGCGGCGCAGCGGCGGCAACGGCACCGGCAGTTCCACCAGCGCGCCGCTGGCCAGCTGTTCCGCCACCACCCGCCGCGACAGGCAGCTGATGCCGATGCCGTGCCGCACCGCATGCTTGATCGCCTCCGAGTTGCCCAGCTCCATCACCAGCTGGAAGTGCGGCAGATGCGCCAACAGCAGATGGTCCAACACCTCACGGGTGCCGGAACCGCGCTCGCGCAAGATCCACGGCGCATTGGCCAGCGCCTCCAGCGTCGGCGGTTGACGGGTCAGCGGGTTATCCGGCGCGGCGAACACCACCAGCTCGTCCTCCAGCCACGGCTGCGTCACCAGCTCCGGCATATGGCAAGGCCCTTCGATCAGCCCCAGATCGACGCGAAAATCCGCCACCGCCACGATCACGTCCTGGCTGTTGCCGACGTTCAGCTCCAGCGGCGTGGCGGGAAAATCCCGGCGGTAGCGGGCGATCATCTCCGGCAGCATGTAGTTGCCGATGGTGCTGCTGGCGGCGATGCGCAACGCCCCGCCGTCATGGCGAAACAGCTGCTCTATCTCCCCCGCCTGTTCCAACAGCGCCAGCGCCTTGGGATACAGCAACCGGCCGTGCTCGTTAATCACCAGCCGTTTGCCGACGCGATCGAACAGCTGCACGCCCAGCTGCCCCTCCAGATCCGCCAGCGCCGCGCTGACCGCCGACTGCGACAGCGCCAGCACCACAGAGGCCTGCGTGGTCGAACCGCTTTTCAGCACTTCGGTAAAGACTTCCAGTTGACGCAACGTGATATGCATAGCTGTCCCGGTATTGAAAGAAGGTTCTGCCAGAGAACCCCCACATGGTGTTGTGGGCAGCCCGGCCGGGCTACCCTGTTTGCGGCCAGATCGGCGCGCTATTTGCCCAACGCGACCAGCTGCGCCGCCGCGGCCAGCACCGGCTCTCGCGGCGTGCCGGTTTCGTCCCGCAGTATCAATTGCAGCATCGCTGCGAGATGGTCGCGGTCGATCGCCTTGTTTTCTTCAATCAACCGCCGCACCGCGCGGCCCACTTCCTGATCTACCTGCTCTCTGCGTTGATCGTCGGTATCCATCGCCTGCTCCTGTTAGTTGGAAAATTGACGGCGGCTCGCCGCTCCTCCACACCCTAGCCGCAATGCGGCGTTATGCCAATGGCTGACCCCATACCACTTATTCAGATAGGTTATAAATATATAATCAATTTCTCTTTTATTCAGCCCAAACGTACTCTTGACCGCAAGAAACAGACTGAAGGACTGACTTTATATGGCGACTGATACCACTCACACTTACCCCGAGCGACGCTTCCCGCTGTTCGGCCTGCCGCGGCTGGTGCCGGGGCTGGCGCTGACCGGCGCGCTCACCGCGCTGGCCGTCTGGGCCGGCGACATTCCCTGGGTGGCGGAGCTGGGGCTGGGGGCGCTGACGCTGGCGATCCTGCTCGGCATTCTGGTGGGCAACACGCTGTACCCCCGCTGGCAAACCGTTTGTCACAGCGGCGTACAGCTGGCCAAACAGCGCCTGCTGCGTCTGGGCATTATCCTTTACGGCTTCCGGCTGACCTTTCAGCAGATCGCCGACGTGGGCGCCAGCGGCATAATCATCGATGCGCTGACCCTGATCACCACTTTCCTGCTGGCCTGCTGGCTCGGCAAGAAAGTGTTCGGCATCGACAGCCAAACCGCGATACTGATTGGCGCCGGCAGCAGCATTTGCGGCGCGGCGGCGGTGATGGCCACCGAGCCGGTGCTGAAGGCCGACTCCAGCAAAGTGGCGGTGGCGGTTTCGACCGTGGTGGTGTTCGGCACCCTGGCGATCTTCGCCTATCCGTGGCTGTATCAGTTGAATGAACACTTCCAGTGGCTGCCGTTCAGCCAGGAAACCTTCGGCATCTACGCCGGCTCCACCATCCACGAAGTGGCTCAGGTGGTCGCCGCCGGGCACGCCATCGGGCCGGACGCCGAAAATGCGGCGGTGATCGCCAAGATGATCCGCGTGATGATGCTGGCGCCGTTCCTGCTGCTGCTGTCGGGCTACATCAGCCGAGGCAGCGCAGGCAAGGCGGAAAAATCCGCCATCACCATTCCGTGGTTCGCCGTGCTGTTTATCGCCGTCGCCGGGCTGAACTCCTTCAACCTGCTGCCGGCCACGCTGGTGCGGCACCTGATCACCGCCGACACCTGGATGCTGGCGATGGCGATGGCGGCGCTGGGGCTGACTACCCACATCAGCGCCGTGCGCCAGGCCGGGATGAAACCGATTCTGCTGGCAACGCTGCTGTTCGTCTGGCTGCTGGTCGGCGGCGGCGCGATAAACCAACTGGTGCAACACCTGCTGTAATCTCCCTCGGCGGCCCGCTTCGGCGGGCTGCCGCTTTTCTCCATTCAATCCGCCCGCCATCAATGCCATAATGTCACCGATAACACAGGAGAATGAAGATGAAGTTTGTCGGTGCACATGTCAGCGCGTCAGGCGGCGTGGATCAGGCGGTTATCCGCGCGCACGAATTGGAGGCGACCGCGTTCGCCCTGTTCACCAAAAATCAGCGTCAATGGAAGGCCGCCCCGCTGGCCGCCGACGTGATCGATAAGTTCAAGAGCGCCTGCGCCCAGTACGGTTACGGGCCGGGGCAAATCCTGCCGCACGACAGCTACCTGATCAATCTGGGGCACCCGGTAGCCGACGCGTTGGAAAAATCGCGCGAGGCGTTTATCGACGAGCTGCAGCGCTGCGAACAGCTGGGGCTGACGCTGCTGAACTTCCACCCCGGCAGCCACCTGCTGCAAATCGATGAAGACAAGTGCCTGGCGCGCATCGCCGAATCGATCAACATCGCGCTGGATAAAACCGCCGGCGTGACGGCCGTGATCGAGAACACCGCCGGCCAGGGCAGCAACCTGGGCTTCAAATTCGAGCACCTGGCGGCGATCATCGACGGCGTCGAAGACAAAAGCCGCGTCGGCGTTTGCATCGACACCTGCCACGCCTTCGCCGCCGGGTACGATCTGCGCACCGAAGAAGAATGCGAGCGCACCTTCAAGCAGTTGGGCGACATCGTCGGTTTCAACTACCTGCGCGGCATGCACCTGAACGACGCCAAGAGCGAGTTCAACAGCCGCGTCGACCGCCATCACAGCCTGGGGGAAGGCAACATCGGCAAAACGGTGTTCAGCTACATCATGCGCGATCCGCGTTTCGACAACATCCCGCTGATTCTGGAAACGGTAAATCCGGATATCTGGGCCGAAGAGATCGCCTGGCTGAAGGCGCAGCAGTAACCCTCCCCTGGCCGCTCGCTTAAGCGCGAGCGGTTTCCCCCACCGCGTGCTCCGCCGCCAGCATGGCGCCGAACTGACGCAGCGTTTCTTCATCCAGGCCCGCAGCCCTGAACACCGCGGTGGTAAAACTGACCGGCGCCGATCCCGGTGACGTAATGACGCGGTCATCCACAACGGCGACGGCGCTCGCAACGTAATGGCGCTGCCCGCTGTAGCCCGCAACGTTGCGCGTCAAGAACTCGGCATCGTTGGAGGTATGCGCCCTGCTGTTCAACAGGCCGGCCCGCGCCAACGCCAACGTCCCGCCGCAAATACCCGCCAGGGTCGCGCCGCGTTGACGCTGCTCATTGAGCAACGCGCGGATATCCGGCGCCCGTTCGGTTTCCCACAGGGTGCCGCCGACCACCACCAGCACCTCGGGGCGCCAGTCCGCCAATTCAGCCACGCCGTGAGCAACGTCCACCGTCAACCCGCCCTGTGAGCGAAGCCTTCCGGCCTGCGGCGCAAAAAACGCCACATCCAGCCCATAAAACGGGCCGCCAACGCCGGCAATCAGCGCGTATTCCCAATCGGCGAAACCGGATGTCAGTACGATCGCCACTTTTTTAGCCACTGATGAATCTCCTTGAGTCATTCCTTGTTCGCAGGAACAAAGTCGCGCTATCAGCTTAGAAAGCCTTGTGGTTTCTGACCAGGGGTAAATCGTGAACTGCCTAAGACACAAATAAAAACGCGCAGCTCTTGGGCTGCGCGTTTTGCGGTATCGGCGAGGCTTACGCCGCGGCGGCGACCGGCGTTTCAGCACGTTTCAGCAGGGCATAAGCCACCCCGGCCAACAGCGTGCCGGCGGCGATCGCCACCAGGTACAGCAACACCGGCGAAATCGCGCCCGGGATCAGCAGCACGAACAAGCCGCCGTGCGGCGCCATCAGCTTGGCGCCGAAGGCCATCGACAGCGCGCCGGTCAGCGCCCCGCCGGCGATACAGCACGGCAACACGCGCATCGGATCGCGGGCGGCGAACGGAATCGCCCCTTCGGTGATGAAGCACAGCCCCAGCACCAACGCCGCCTTGCCGCCTTCCTGTTCGGATTTCGGGAACTTGCGGCGCGCCAGCAGCGTCGCCAGGCCCATCGCCAGCGGTGGCACCATGCCCGCCGCCATGATGGCCGCCATCGGCGCATACACCGAGGAGCTGAGCAGCGCCACGCCGAACGCGTAGGCCGCTTTGTTCACCGGGCCACCCATGTCGGTGCACATCATGCCGCCCAGGATCGCCCCCAGCAGCACGGCGTTGGCGGTGCCCAGAGACTGCAGCCAATGGGTCAGGCCTTCCATGATTTTCGCCACCGGCGTGCCAACCACGTAAATCATGATGAGGCCGGTGATCAAGCTGGCCACCAGCGGAATGATCAAGATGGGCTTCAGCGCTTCCATACTTTGCGGCAGGCGCAGCTTGCTGCTGATCGCCCTGGCGACATAACCCGCCAGGAAACCGGCGATGATGCCGCCAAGGAACCCGGCGCCGGTGCTCACCGCCAGCATGCCGCCGATCAGGCCCGGCGTCAGGCCCGGACGATCCGCGATGGAGAAGGCGATGAAACCGGCCAACACCGGCACCATCAGCGCGAAGGCGGAGCCGCCGCCGATCTGCATCAGCGCCGCCGCCAGGGTGCCCTTGACCTCAAAGGCCTTGATGCCGAACACGAACGACAGCGCGATGCACAAACCGCCCGCCACCACCATCGGCAGCATGTAGGACACGCCGGTCAGCAGGTGACGATACGGGCCGCTGCCCTCTTTCTTCTTCGCCGTCGGCGCCGCGCCGCTACCGCTACGCTGCTGCGGCTGGAACACTTCGGCTTCGGCCAGCGCCTTGTCCAGTTCCTGCGCGGTTTTCTTCAGCGCCAGACCGGTGGAAGTACGATACATCGGCTTACCGGCAAACTTGTCCAGATCCACTTCGATGTCCGCCGCGACGATCACCAGATCCGCCGCCGCCACTTCTTCCGGGGTGATGGCGTTGCCGGCGCCGACGGAGCCGCGCGTTTCCACCTTCACCCACCAGCCGCGTTTCTTGGCTTCACTTTCAATGGCTTCGGCCGCCATAAAGGTGTGTGCCACGCCGGTTGGGCAAGCGGTGATCGCCACGATGCGTTTTTGTCCATCGGCTTTCACCGCAGCCGCCTGCGGCGCCTGATAAGTTTCAGCTTCGGCCTGGGCGCGCGCCAGAAACGCGTCCGGTTCACGCACCGCCTGTTCTACCTCGCCCACATAGATCAATTTGCCGTTCAGCGCGGCGTCAGCAGGAGCAGCCTGCCCCGCCACCGCCACCAGTTCGGCGTCCTGCAGCGACTCGACCAGCGTCAGGCCGGCTTTGGCCGCGGCGGCCTCCAGCATGCGTTTCGCCAGGTGGCCACGGGCCTGTCCCTGCGAACTGTCTACCATCAGCAGCGTTTTCATTCTGCCTCCTGCTATTGATTGAAAGGTTTCAGATCGACGCGCGCCATCATCGCGGCCAACTGGGGACGATCGGTCACGCCGACGTTGCTCTGGCTGACCGCCAGCGCCGCTACCGCCGTGGCCAGACGCAGGGTGTGTTCGCTGGATTCGCGCATCAGCAGGCCATAAATCAGGCCGCCGACCATCGAATCGCCGGCGCCCACGGTGCTGACCACCTCACAGGACGGCGGTTTGGCGATCCAGGCGCCGGATGCGTTAACCCACAGCGCGCCTTCCGCGCCGAGGGAGATGACCACGTGGGCGATGCCCTGTTCGCGCAGCGCATGCGCGGCCTCGACCACGTCTGCCAGCGTCGGCAGCGGGCGCCCGGCCCAGATTTCCAGCTCGCGGCGGTTCGGTTTGACCAGCCACGGCGAGGCCTTCAGCCCGGCGACCAGCGCTTCGCGGCTGCTGTCGAAAATGATGCACGGACACTTGGCGCGCAGTTGGGTCATCCAGTCGGTAAACGCGTCGGGATCGACGCCGGCCGGCAGGCTGCCGCTCACCGCCACCATGTCAAACTGGCCCAGCCAGCTCAGCGAGTCGCTGACGAAGCGATCCCAGTCCTGCGGCGTCACTTCGAAGCCGGAGAAGTTGAAATCGGTCACTTCGCCGTCTTTTTCCGTCAGCTTGACGTTGATGCGGGTGCGCCCCGGCACCACCTGAAAGCGGTTGGCGATCCCCAGATCGCTGAACAGCAGCTGGAAACCGTCCTGATTATCTTTGCCCAGGAAGCCGCCGACGGTGACGTCGATGCCTAAATCTTTCAACACCTTGGCGACGTTGATGCCCTTACCGGCGGCGTGCAGGCCGGCGGTTTTTACCCGGTTGACTTCCCCGCGTTCAATCTGCGGGCAGAAACCCACCAGATCGTACGCCGGGTTCAGGGTGATTGTTGCTACTCTTCTGCTCATGCTGCGCCCTCGCCCAGTCCTTCATTAATCGCTTCGCCGATCGCCTTCAGCGCGGCTTCAGCATCTTCTCCATTGGCGGTAAAGCGCAGGTGATGCCCTTTCTTCACGCCCAACGCCACCACCTTCATCAGGCTGCGCCCGTTGGCCGGCTTGCCGCTGCCGTCCAGGTTGGTGACGGTGATGTCACTGTTGAAACTTTTGATCACGTTGACCAGCGCCGTGCCCGGCCGCGCGTGCAGACCGTGCTCGTTGCGGATCACGAATTCGGCGCTCAGCACGCTGCTCTCCTCAGCCACTTCGCTGGTCAGCAGCGCCAGCACGCCGGCGGCATCCGCCTTCAGCAAGCGTTCAGCTTTGTTGGCCAGCAGCAGATCGCTGAGGTAGTTGAGCACCGCCAGCGGCTGCGCGTCGGCGACCGACACCGTCAGCAGCAGCGCCACCGGCTCGCCGTCTTCCACAAAAGCCTGCGCCGGGCGGCTGACGGTGGCCGCGCTGGCCAGGTTGCCTTCAACGCTGTCGCTGAGCCAAATGCCCTGCCCCAGATTCAGCGGCTTGCGGGTAATGGCATCGCTGACGAACTGCGCATTGACCGCCCCGATTTTTTGCAGACGGCCGGCGTTCAGCGCCTGCAGCGTCATCAGGCTGTCGGCGGCGACGTCGAGCGCAATCAGCGAAACGTCGAACTGGAATTCGGCGCTCTGCCGTTCGCCCATCAACAGGCTGCGTAGCTCTTCCGCGGAGGTGGTTTTCGCCAGCCGCTCCGTCACGCTGTCATCGCTCAGCACGTGGGTGAGCTGACGCAGCAGCGCCAAATGCTCGTCGGAACGGGCGGCGATGCCGATCGCCACATAGGCGGTCTGGCCTTCCCCCCACGCGATGCCCTGCGGGAACTGGAACACCTGCACGCCGGTTTTCAACACCAGATCGCGGGTATCGGTGGTGCCGTGCGGAATGGCGATGCCGTTGCCCAGGTAGGTGGACGTCTGCAGTTCGCGCTGCAGCATGCCGTCCACATAACCGGCGCTGACGCAGCCGGCTTCGGTCAGCGCGGCGGCCACCTGACGGATGGCCTCCTGCTTATCGGCGGCAGCGGCGCCCAGATGAATGTCTTGCGGTGACAACTGGAACATGATTCTCCTCTCCTGCTGAATTGAATCGTTTCAGCTTCATTGAGAAAAAGGAGCGTTACCCGCTGCCCACAAGCGGTCGGATAACGCTGAAACGTTTCAAGGAGTGTGTAAGCAGCGCAAGATGAAAGCAAGCTTTCTCCCTTTCGCCATTGCAGATTTTTGAGCTTACGCACACTTTCATCGGCGCATTGGTCAGCGCCGGGGCAAAATGACATACTGTGCTGAAACTTTGCTGACGGAGAAAAGCATGAATGTAGTGACGGGCGTCGGGGTGATCATCGTGAACCCGCAAGGCGAAATTTTGCTGGGCAAACGCTGCGGCTCCCACGCGCCCTTTTGGTCGATCCCCGGCGGGCATCTGGATGCCGGTGAAACCTTCGAGCAGTGCGCCCAGCGCGAAATTGCCGAAGAAACCGGGTTGATCATCGATCCGCCGCGCTTCGTTGGCGTCAGCAACAATCTGCAAACCTGGCGCGCCGAAGGCAAACACACGGTGTCCATCTGTCTGCAGGTGGCGCATCCCGGCGGCGAAGCCGAGCTGAAAGAACCCGAAAAATGCGCCGAATGGCGCTGGTGCGCGCCAGACTCTCTGCCGGAACCCCATTTCGAAGCCAGCCGCACGGCGATCCGCCTGTGGCTGAGCGGCCAAACCTACTTGCCAACGGCCTGAGCCCTTCGCGAGCGCGCGGCGTTCGCGTTGCCTGCCTCACAGCTCATCGTTATATAAAATAGAATATAGCGCTATTTTTTGCGATATACGCCATTTTTTTGACTACGGATAACCCCATGGGGTTAACCCTCTTCTATCATTACCCCTGCAATCGACGTGGCATTCTGACCTCCGGTCGGCGGCCTTTTGGCAAGATTTTATTTTAAATTCATAATTATAAGCGGGTTTACCATGAGCAAAAAACTGACTGGCTTTGAAAAAAAGCACCGGTGGGGATGGCTATGGCTTTTGCTGCTGGGGATTATCCTCGGCGCGGCGCTGTTGGCCGGGACCGCCACCGTATTCCATAAAACCAGCGATACCGCCTTCTGCGTTTCCTGCCACACCATGCAACAACCGCTGGCCGAATATCAGGGCAGCGTCCACTTCCAAAACACCAAGGGTATCCGCGCCGAGTGCGCCGACTGCCACGTGCCGCACCAGCCGATCGATTACCTGTGGACCAAGATCCGCGCGGTAAAAGACATCTACGGCGAGATGGTCGGCACCATCGATACGCCGGAAAAATATGAAGCGCACAAGCTGGCGATGGCGCAGTCGGTCTGGAAGACGCTGAAAGAGAACGACTCGGCCACCTGCCGCTCCTGCCACAGCTACGACGCCATGGACATCACCGCCCAGCGTCCCGAAGCGCGCCTGCAGCACCCGGTGGCGATCAAACAGGGCGAAACCTGCATCGACTGCCATAAAGGCGTGGCCCACATCCTGCCGGACATGAGCGGCGAAACCCAGGCCGGCGCCGCCGAGCTGGCCAAGGCCGCGGCGCTGACCGCACCGGGCGCCACCACCCTCTACACCATCGCCACCGAACCGTTCTTCCTCAGCGCAGACGACAGCCATAATGCCGGCAACCTGATGCCGTCCACCGAAGTGCAGGTGGTGAAACAGGATGGCGACAAGGTGCTGGCCACCGTGAGCGGCTGGCAGCAAGACGGGGTCAGCGAAGTGTTCTACGCCGCGCAGGGCAAACGCATCCTCAGCGTGCTGCTGGGTGAAGACGCGCGCAAACAGCTGAAGACCGCGTCCACCCAGACCGATGCGGAAACCGGCCTGGTCTGGCATCAGGTCTCTCTGCAGGTGTGGCTGCCGCGCAAGCAGCTGATCGACGATCAGCAAAAAATCTGGCGCTACGCCGCGGACATGATGTCGGCCAACTGCACCGGCTGCCACGGGCTGACCGCGCTCGATCGCTTCAACGCCAACCAATGGATCGGCGTCATCAAAGGCATGGCGCCGCGTACCTCGCTGACGCAGGAACAGCTGCGCGTGCTGACACAATACGTACAAAAACACGCCAGCGACATGCCACCTGCCGCACCGGCCAAGCTTTAAGGGAGAAGCGCAATGAGCAACCAAAAACCGTTAACCATGAGCCGCCGCCGCTTCCTGACCGGCGCCGCCGCGCTGACCGCCGCCCCGCTGCTGGCGGGATTATGGCCCAAAGCGGCGCTGGCGCAGGCCATCAGCGAAGCGCTGCCGCAGTTCATCGTCTTGCGTCAGGCGCAGAAAGGCATTCTGACCGGCGCCCACTGGGGCGCGTTTGAAGCCATCGTGCAGGACGGCAAGATGGTCGGCGTGCAGCCGGTGCAGGACGATCCGTATCCCAATGAGCTGATCACCATGGCGCCTTATCAGGTGCACGCCGAGAACCGCATCAAATACCCGATGGTGCGCAAAAGCTGGCTGGAAGGCGGCCCCGGCAGCCGCACCGAGCTGCGCGGCCGCGACGAGTGGGTGCGCGTCAGCTGGGACAAAGCAACCGAGCTGGTGTGCAATGAGATCACCCGCCTGCAAAAAGATCACGGCCCGCAGTCGATCTACGCCGGTTCCTACGGCTGGAAAAGCGTCGGCATGCTGCACAACAGCCGCACGCTGCTGCAGCGCCTGATGAACCTGACCGGCGGCTTCCTCGGCTACGCCGGCGACTACTCCACCGGCGCGGCGCAGGTGATCATGTCGCACGTGGTCGGCTCGATGGAGGTCTACGAACAGCAGACCGCCTGGCCGAACGTGATCGAGAACAGCGAGCTGGTGATCCTGTGGGGCTGCAACCCGATGGTCACGCTGAAAAACAGCTGGAACGTGCCGGATCACGTCGGCCAGACCGGCTTCGAGGCGCTGAAGAAAAAAGGCACCCGGGTGATCAGCATCGATCCGGTACACAACGACAGCGCCAAGTTCGTCAATGCGCAGTGGATCGCCCCGCGCCCATACACCGACGGCGCCATGCTGATCGGCATCGCCCATACGCTGCTGACCGAGAAGCTGCATAACCCGGACTTCCTGAAAACCTATACCGTCGGCTTCGACAAGTTCCAGGCCTACCTGCTGGGCGAGAGCGACGGCGTGGCGAAAACCGCCGAATGGGCGGCCGACATCAGCGGCGTCGATGCCGACACGCTGCGCGCGCTGGCGCGCGAGATGGCGAAGCACCGCACCATGATCATGGGCGGCTGGGGCATTCAGCGCCAGCATCACGGCGAACAGCAGCACTGGCTGCTGGTGACGGTGGCGGCGATGCTCGGCCAGATCGGCCTGCCGGGCGGCGGCTTCGGCTTCAGCTACCACTATTCGTCCGGCGGCAGCCCGACCGCCAAGGGCGGCATCATCGCCGGCATCTCCGCCGGCAACGCGCCGAAGAACTCGCCGGCGCCGATCCCGGTAGCGCGCATCGCCGAATGCCTGAGCAATCCGGGAAAAACCATCGACTTCAACGGCGCCAAGGTCACCTACCCCGAGGTGAAAATGGTGTATGTGGCAGGCGGCAACACCTTCCACCAGCATCAGGACACCAATAACCTGGTCAAAGCCTGGCAGCGGCCGGACACCATCGTGGTCAACGAGCCTTACTGGACCGCCACCGCCAAACATGCCGATATCGTCCTGCCGGCCACCACCAGCTACGAGCGCAACGATCTGGAAATGGGCGGCGACTATTCGCAGCTCTACGTGTTCCCGATGCATCAATGCGTGCCGCCGCAGCACGAGTCGCGCAGCGACTTCGACATCTTCTCGGCGATGGCGGCCAGGCTGGGCGTGCAGGAGGCCTTTACCGAGGGCAAGGATGAAACCCAGTGGCTGAAAGGCATGTACGACGACATGAAAAACCAGGCGCGCGCCGCGCGGGTGGCGCTGCCGCCGTTCGACATGTTCTGGCAATCCAATAACTACGTGCGTTTCCCGGTGCCGGAGGCCAATAAGCAGTGGGTGCGCTTCGCCGATTACCGCGACAACCCGCTGCTGAACCCGCTGGGCACGCCGTCGGGCAAGATCGAAATCTACTCCGACGCCATCGCCAAAATGCATTATGAGGATTGCCCGGGCATCCCGACCTGGATGCCGCCGCACGAGTGGTATCGCGGGCCGGAAGCGGCCAAGTATCCGCTGTCGCTCAATACCGCGCACCCGACCAACCGGCTGCACTCCCAGCTCGACAATACGCCGCTGCGCAAGAAATACGCGGTGGCGGATCGTGAAGCGATCCTGATCCACCCGCAGGACGCGCAGCCGCGCGGCATTACCGGCGGCGATCTGGTACGGGCGTTTAACGATCGCGGCCAGATCCTGGTAGGGGCGGTGGTCAGCGAAGACGTGCGGCCTGGCGTGGTGCGCATCAGCGAAGGCGCCTGGTTCGATCCGGCCGATCCGGCGCAGCCCGGCTCACTGTGCAAGAACGGCAACGTCAACTGCCTGACCTTCGACATCGGCTCCTCCAGCCTGGCGCAGGGCAACTGCGGGCAGATGGCGCAGCTGCAGATCGAGAAGTATCAGGGGCCGGCGCTGAAAAATACCGCGCACGCCGTGCCGCAAGGCGCCTGATCCCGCGATAAACAGAGGGCGCAACGCGCCCTCTGTTTTCCTCGTCGCCGCGCGACATAGCCGCTTACCCTGCGCCGAGGGATAGCGGTTTGCGTTTCTTTTCAACGGGCGTATGATGCGCGCGACCTCACTTTTTCGACGAATTCTCAACCACCATGCCGACTTCATCCGCAGTAACGCGACGCGCGCCCGATCTCACTTCGCTGGCCTTTTTGGCGGTGGCCTTCCTGACCGGCATCGCCGGCGCGTTGCAAACCCCGACGCTGAGCCTGTTTCTGGAAACCGAAGTCAAGGTGCGGCCGGCGCTGGTTGGCCTGTTCTTCACCGGCAGCGCGGTGATCGGCATTCTGGTCAGCCAGTTTCTCGCCGGCCGCTCGGATAAAAAAGGCGACCGCAAATCGCTGATCTTCCTCTGCTGTATGCTGGGTGCGCTGGGGTTCACGCTGTTCGCCTGGAGTCGCAATTACTCCCTGTTGCTGCTCGTCGGCGTACTGCTCACCAGCTTCGGTTCCACCGCTAACCCGCAAATGTTCGCCCTGGCGCGCGAACACGCCGATCGCACCGGGCGCGAGGCGATGATGTTCACCTCCATCATGCGCGCGCAGGTCTCGCTCGCCTGGGTGATAGGCCCGCCGATCGCCTTCGCGCTGGCGCTGGGTTTCGGCTTCAAAACCCTGTATCTGGCGGGCGCGGCGGCCTTTGTCCTGTGCGGCCTGCTGGTGTGGAAACGGCTGCCCTCCATGCCGAAAAGCGCCGTGGCGAGCGCGCCTCTGGCCGCACCGCGCCAGCATCGCCGCGACGCGCTGCTGCTGTTTGGCGCCAGCACCCTGATGTGGACCGCCAACAGCATGTACCTGATCAACATGCCGCTGTATATGGTGCACGAACTGCGGTTGCCGGAGCGGCTGGTCGGCGTGCTGATGGGCACCGCCGCCGGGCTGGAGATCCCGATCATGCTGATCGCCGGCATGGTGGCGAAACGCTGCGGCAAACGGTGTTTGATGCTCGGCGCCGCCGTCGCCGGCGTACTGTTCTACTGCGGCCTGCTGTTTATCACCGGCAGTGGGCAACTCATCGCTCTGCAGCTGTTGAATGCGGCGTTTATCGGCGTACTGGCGGGGATCGGCATGCTCTACTTCCAGGATTTGATGCCCGGTCAGCCCGGCACGGCCACCACGCTGTTCACCAATACCATTCGGGTGGGTTGGATCATCGCCGGCGCCATCGCCGGCGCGGTGGCGGAAATCTGGAATTACCATGCGGTGTTTTACGCCGCGCTGGCGATGGCGGCAGGCGCGACGCTGTGTCTGTGGCGATTGAAAGACGCTTAAGGCGCGGTGTCCGCTTCCAGCCTGGCGAGATAAATCAGCGCCTGATCGCGGTGATCGTGGCACATGTCGCGGCTCGGCTGCAGGCTGCCGCACACCTTCGGCCGCAGCGGCGAATGAAACAGGCCGCAGCGCAGCTGTTCATCCAAATGAATGCAGCGGGTATTGGCGGGCTTGCCGTTCGGCATGCCGGGGATCGGGCTGGATATTGACGGCGCGATACAGCAGGCGCCGCAGTCGCTGCGACAGTCCATCAGCGCTACTCCTGGTGGGCTGGGGAAAAGAAGCGCGACAATAGCAGCCGCATGCGGCGGCCGCCAGCAGAATCCCTGCGCCTTGGCGATCTTTACACTCCTCTCGCAACCGTCTTGCCCCGCCGGATTCGCCGCCTGGCGAATAAACGCCCAAAAAGCCGCAATTTAAAGACAAAAACGCGTGAAGCATGCAATTCCCACGCTTTACATGCGCCATGCGCCCATGTACCATTGAGCTAGTACAAAAGAACCTCTTCCATCAGGAGCACACATGTCTACGGACACCATCCAGAAGCTGGCCCGCCCTTCCGTTCTCGGCGGCGCGATGATCATTGCCGGTACCGCCGTAGGCGCCGGCATGTTTTCCATTCCGATCGTCACTTCCGGTGTCTGGTTCAGCGGCTCCGTCGCGCTGCTGGTGTATACCTGGGCCTGCATGTTGCTTTCCGGCCTGATGATCCTTGAAGCCACGCTGCACTACCCGAGCGGCGCCAGCTTCAACACCATGGTCAAGGATCTACTGGGCAAAGGCTGGAACGCCGTGAACGGCCTGTCGGTGGCGTTCGTGCTGTATATCCTGACCTACGCCTATATCTCCGCGGGCGGTTCGATCATCGCGCACACGCTGGAGGGGATCGTCGGCGTCGGCCAGACCACCGCCGGCCTGGTGTTCGCGCTGGTCGTGGCGTTTATCGTCTGGCTCTCCACCCGCGCGGTCGACCGCCTGAGCACCATTCTGATCGGCGGCATGGTGATCACCTTCGTGATGTCGGTGGGCGACATGTTCACCCACGTGCAGCCTGCGGTGCTGTTCAATACCGGCGATGACCAGGCCAGCTATCTGCCTTATGCCCTGGCGGCGTTGCCTTACCTGCTGACCTCGTTCGGCTACCACGGCAACATTCCCGGGCTGGTGAAGTACTACCACAAGGACAGCGGCTCCGTGGTGCGCAGCCTGGTGTACGGCACCCTGTTGGCATTGGCTATCTACATCCTGTGGCAGTATGTGATTCAGGGCAATATCGCGCGCGACGCCTTTAAGCAGGTGATCGCCGAGGGCGGCAATATCGGCAGCCTGCTCAAGCAAATGGGCAACGTCTCCAGCAGCCAGACCGTCAGCCAACTGCTGAACGCCTTCTCCTATATGGCGCTGGCCAGCTCGTTCCTCGGCGTGTCGCTGGGCCTGTTCGACTACCTGGCGGACTTCTGCAAGTTCAAGGACGACGCCGTCGGGCGCAGCAAGACCGCGCTGGTAACCTTTGTACCGCCGACGCTGGCCGCGCTGCTGTTCCCGAACGGTTTCCTGTACGCCATCGGCTTCGCCGGGCTGGCGGCCACCATCTGGGCGGTGATCGTGCCGGCGCTGATGGCACGCGCCAGCCGCCGTCGCTATCCACAGGCCGGTTATCGCGCACCGGGCGGCAACGGCGTGATCCTGTTCGTCATCCTGTTTGGACTGATCAACGCCACCGCGCATATTCTGTCGCTGTTCGGCCTGCTGCCGGTCTTCCGGTAATCCCCGACGGGAGGGCTGCCGCCCTCCCTTTCCCGCACTGTTTTTGCGCCGGGCTATTGCCTGAAATCGGCGGCGCGAGTACCTTGTCGCAACTTCTCTAATACTCTTCATTGCGGATGAATTGAAATGGCAAGAGCTAACGAAATTAAACGCGGCATGGCGATCAGCTACAACGGCAAGCTGCTGCTGGTAAAAGATATCGACGTGCAGAGCCCGAGCGCCCGCGGCGCCAGCACCCTGTACAAAATGCGCTTCTCCGACGTGCGCACCGGCCTGAAAGTGGAAGAACGCTTCAAGGGCGACGATATCCTGGACACCATTTCCCTGTCGCGCCGCAAGGTGAACTTCTCCTATATCGACGGCGAAGAATACGTGTTTATGGATGACGAAGATTACACGCCGTACATCTTCAAGAAAGACCAGATCGAAGACGAGCTGCTGTTCATTCCGGAAGGCGGCCTGCCGGGCATGCAGGTGCTGACATTGGACGGCCAGGTGCTGGCGCTGGAGCTGCCGCAGACCGTGGATATGGAAATCGTCGAGACCGCGCCGGGCATCAAAGGCGCTTCCGCCAGCGCCCGCAACAAGCCGGCCACCATGGCGACCGGTCTGGTGATCCATGTGCCGGAATACCTCAGCGCCGGCGACAAGATCCGCATTCATATCGCCGAACGCCGCTACATGAGCCGCGCCGACTAGTCGCGCCAGCGGGGCCGATATTCGGCCCCGTTTCATTTTCCGCTACGGCAATTCCGGGAAAAAGCGCCGCTTGAGCGCCAGCTCGACGCCGCGCAGCTCCGCCAGCCCTTTCAACCGCCCGATGGCCGAATAGCCCGGATTGGTTTTCTTTTTCAAATCGTCCAGCATCTGATGCCCATGATCGGGGCGCATCGGGATCGGCCGCCGATCGCCCGCCCGCTGCCGACGCAGTTCTTCGGTCAGGATCGCTTCGATCACCGCCACCATGTCCACATCGCCCTGCAGATGCGCCCCCTCGTGGAAGCTTTTCGGGTTTTCCTCGCGGCAGGTGGCGCGTAAGTGGGTAAAGTGAATGCGATCGCCGAAGGTTTCAATCATCCGCACCAGATCGTTGTCGGCGCGCACGCCGTAGGAACCGGTGCATAGGGTGAAGCCGTTATGAATGCTGTCGACGGTCTGCTTCAGCCACTGCATGTCTTCGATCGTGGAGACGATGCGCGGCAGGCCGAGGATCGGCCGCGGCGGATCGTCGGGATGCACCGCCAGCCGGATGCCGGCCTCTTCCGCCACCGGCACGATGGCGCGCAGAAAGACCGCCATGTTTTCGCGCAGCTGCGCCTTGTCGATGCCGTCGTATTCCGTCAGGCGGCGGCGGAACTGCTCCAACGTATAGCCTTCTTCCGCCCCCGGCAGCCCGGCGATGATATTGCCCGTCAGCGTGGCTTTCTCCTCCTCGCTCATGGCGGCGAAATAGGCCGCCGCCTGACTGCGCTCTTGCGCCGTATAGTCCGCCTCGGCGCCGGCGCGTTGTAGGATATGCAGCTCGAACGCGGCGAAGGCGATTTGATCGAAACGCAGCGCTTTGGCACCGTCCGGCAGCGAATAGGCCAGATCGGTGCGCGTCCAGTCGAGGATCGGCATGAAGTTGTAGCAGACGGTGTCGATGCCGCAGGCCGCGAGGTTGCGCAGCGTCTGTTGATAGTTGGCGATATGCCGCCGCCAATCGCCGCTGTGGGTTTTGATCTCTTCATGTACCGGCACGCTCTCCACCACCGACCACACCAGCCCTTTTTCCGCCAGCAGCGCCTGCCGCGCGCGGATCTCGTCGATCGGCCAGACTTCGCCGTTCGCAATATGGTGCAGCGCCGTGACCACCCCGGTCGCCCCAGCCTGACGCACGTCATCCAAAGAGACCGGATCGTTCGGGCCATACCAACGCCATGTTTGTTCCATGTTGTGTCCTTATGCCTGTCTCGCATCGCGATGTTGTTATACCAGTTTAATTTAGATGTCAGCTAGCTTTAACTTACTCTTTCACCGCGCGCTGTCAAAATTGAACCGTTCATTGGTTGATCCGCTTCACGATTCTGGCTTATTTTGGCCTGACCAATTCCCTTAACCTGCCGACAACTTTAGACTGGTGGCAGTTTTTTATCGCCGGGCCCCGCTGCCCATGCGTCGGCAAACTGGTCCGCTAACTTGACGCAAGTGGCCCGCCAGCTGTCTACTCGCTTTGGAGATGAGATGAATACGATCGCCAACACCCCGCTGCCGGGCGCCGTCCGGCAACCGAATTATGATCGCCGGGCCCTGCGCAGCCGCATCGTGCACCTGGGTTTCGGCGCGTTCCACCGTGCGCATCAGGCGCTGCTGACCGATCGGGTGTTGAACGCCCAGGGCGGCGACTGGGGCATTTGCGAGATCAGCCTGTCCGGCGGCGTGCCGCTGTTTCAGGCGCTGCGGCAACAGGATCATTTATACAGCGTGCTGGAGAAAGGCGCGGACGGCCATCAGGCCCTGGTGATCGGCGCAGTGCATGAGAGCGTGCACCGCAAGCTGGAGGGCATCGCCGCAGTGTTGGAGAAGCTGGCCGAACCGCAGGTGGCGATCGTCTCGATGACCATTACCGAAAAGGGCTACTGCATCGAACCCGGCAGCGGGCGGCTGGATCGGCGGCATCCGGGGATCGTCGCCGATCTGGCGGCGCCGCATCAGCCGCAGACCGCGCCCGGCATTTTGGTGGAAGCGCTGAGGCTGCGGCGTGAACGCGAGCTGCCCGCCTTCACCCTGCTCTCCTGCGACAATATTCCGGAGAACGGCCACGTGCTGCGCCGGGCGGTGCTCGATTTGGCGCAGGCGCGGGATCCGTCGCTCGCCGACTGGATCGCCTCCGCCGCCACCTTCCCCTGCACCATGGTCGATCGCATCGTGCCGGCCGCCACGCCGGCCACGCTGGACGAGATCGCCGCCGCGCTGGGCGGCGTGCGTGACGAATGCGCCATCGCCTGCGAGCCCTTCATTCAATGGGTCGTGGAAGACAATTTCGCCGCCGGACGCCCGGCGTGGGAGCTGGCCGGCGCCCAGTTGGTCCGCGATGTGCTGCCGTTTGAGCATATGAAGCTGCGCATGCTGAACGGCAGCCACTCGTTCCTGGCATATCTCGGTTACCTGGGCGGCTACCGCTATATCAACGAGTGCATGGCGGACGAGCACTACCGCCGCGCCGCACAGCGGCTGATGCTGTGCGAGCAGGCCCCGACCCTGAACGTCACCGGCATCAGTCTGCCCGACTACGCCGCGCAGCTTATCGCGCGTTTCAGCAATCCGGCGCTGCAACACCTCACCTGGCAGATCGCCATGGACGGCACGCAAAAGCTGCCGCAGCGCCTGCTGGACGCCGTGCGCTGGCATCTGCGGCACGGCGGCGACTATGGCGGGCTGGCGCTGGGCGTGGCGGGCTGGATGCGGTACGTCGGCGGTGTCGATGACGCCGGCCAACCCATCGACATTCGCGATCCGCTGGCAGATGTCCTGCAACAGACGATCGCCGCCACTCCGGACGATCGGCGGCGCGTAACGGCGCTCCTGGCGCTGAAATCGGTGTTTGGCGAACAGCTGGCGACGCATGCCGCGTTTATCGAGGCGGTGACGCAAGCCTATTTGTCACTGCGCGATCGCGGTGCGCGTGAAACGGTGAAGGAGTGGGTGAAGCGGTGAAGTGCCTGCAGGCTGAGAATAACCATGCCGGCGTAACGTTACGCCGGCATGGCGGAACGACTTAACGATAAACGACCGTCATAACAGCAAGTTTCTTCTGTTGGTCTACCCACTTCATTTCGGTTGTGCCAAGATTCAGCGGAAGTTCTTTGCGTGTAGTATCAAAACCTGACAACGCTTGCTGGGCCTGATAATGCTGGCCGTTGCGGTAACATTGCGTATTCGCCTTAGAATCTGCAATCTTGACCGTGCAAGGACTTTCAACGATAGAGCCGACGAAGCGAATTACCCCGCCGGCCACTCCTGCCTGACTCACTGCCGTCCATGAAAACAACATTCCTACGATCAAAAATAACCGAAAGGTATTCATGGCAACCTCATTTTTAGTTAAGCCAATTTAACCATAGAGGATCTTGTTCGGAATAATCGCAAGGAAAGGGACGAGATTTGATCGTTAATCGCGTCATTAACAATGTAAAAACAAGCTACTAACAAAAGTTAACCGTATCTAATACAGGGTTTTATCTAAGAATTTTCTTGCCAAAAAAAGTGGATTTTGCCGGTTGAAAAGCGCAGGGTGGCGTGCAAAATTTGCGAGGTAGAGCACAAATTAAATCGCGCTCGCCGCCGCGACCGCGCAGAATCGCTCATTTATTAGGCAGGTTGATTTTTGCACCCAGGAATGATTAATGACTAAAACCAATCTGATTACCGGCTTCCTCGGCAGCGGTAAAACCACCGCCATCCGCCATTTGCTGGCCCATAAGCCCGAGCATGAACGCTGGGCGGTACTGGTCAACGAATTCGGCGAAATAGGCATCGACGGCGCGCTGCTGGCGGACAGCGGTGCGGTGCTCAAAGAGATCCCCGGCGGCTGCATGTGCTGCGTCAACGGCCTGCCGATGCAGGTGGGTCTGAATATGCTGTTGCAGCAGACCAAACCGGACCGTCTGCTGATCGAGCCGACCGGGCTCGGGCATCCGAAGCAAATCCTGTCGCTGCTGACCCAGGAGAGCTATGCCGGCTGGATCGATCTGCAGGCCACGCTGTGCCTGCTGGATGCCCGTCAACTCAGTCAGCCCCGCTACCGCGACAACGAAAACTTCCGCGATCAGCTGGCCGCGGCCGACGTTATCCTGGCCAGCAAAAGCGATACCTATCGGCCGGAAGACAGACGGGCGCTGGAAGCCTGGACGGCGCAAGATCCGCTGCAGCGGCCCTGCTACGCCATCGCGCAAGGCGAAGCGGATGTCGCGTTGTTGTCACTTCCTCGCACAAATCGTACAGAATTGCCGGACGCACGACATCATCATGGTCAGGCGAAAACACAGGGACTGGCGGCGTTGCGGCTGCCGGAGAACGCGCGTTGGCGGCGAGCGCTGAACGAAGGGCAAGGCTTCACCAGCTGCGGCTGGATTTTTGACGGCGACACCCGGTTCGACACCGTCGGCTTTATGGAATGGGTGCGGCTGGCGCCGGTCGAACGTGCCAAAGGCGTGGTGCGCATCCCCGAAGGCACGTTGCTGATCAATCGCCAGGGCCAGGATCTCAACATCGAAACCCGCCCGAACGCGCCGCTCGACAGCCGGGTTGAACTGATCCACAGCGAAAATGCCGACTGGAACGCCCTGCAATCCGCCTTGTTTAAGATTCGTTTAAGTTAAACCCCGTACCGTTGCCCCCCGGTTGCCGCAGGGCGGCCGGTTTTGTTTCGTTTTCATTTTTCCAACAGGTTTATGTCATGACACGCCGCAATTTACCCTTCATTCTCTTCTTCAACTTACTGGGCGTTGCGCTGTTTCTGTCCTGGTTCCTGCCGGCCAATCACGGCGGCTGGTTTACCCTGGATTCGGCGATCTTCTTCTTCTTTAACCGCCATCTGGCCACCGACCCGGCATTTTTGCACCTGGTGGCCATCACCAACAACCGCGCGTTCGATGTGATTTCGCTGCTCGCCATGGGCCTGCTGTATTTGTACTTCTACCTGAAGCAGGACGCCGCCGGCCGCCGCCGTCTGGTGATCACCGGCGTGGTGATGCTGCTGACCGCCGTGGTGCTGAATCAGCTTGGCCACCTGCTGCCGGTGAAGCATCCGAGCCCCACCCTGACCTTCGACAATATCAATCGCGTCAGCGCATTGACCGGCATCCCCACCAAGGACGCCTCCGGCGACAGCTTCCCCGGCGACCACGGCATGATGCTGATTATTTTTTCCTGCTTTATGCTGCGCTATTTCGGCCGCGGCGCCTTCGCCGTCGCCCTGCTGATTACGCTGATCTTTTCATTGCCGCGCGTGATGATTGGCGCCCACTGGTTTACCGATATCGCCGTAGGCTCGCTGTCCGTGGTCTTGGTTGGCGCCAGTTGGGTGCTGATGACGCCTTGCAGCGACTGGATTATCGAACGGTTGAATCGTCTGTTGCCCGGCAAGCCCCGCCCCGGCCAACCATAACTTACGTCTATGAGTCATTCCGGGAGGCGCCCGCCTCCCGCGTTTTATCCCCTCGCGATGCGCAAAATTTCTCCGCCCCCCGTTAACGCTTTTGCAACCTGATTTCACGCCAGATTCATACATCGGACAATTGGCGTTTTTTATATGAAGATTTACATTATGTTACATCACAAATTCATATAAAAAAGACCGGAAAAAGACTCGCAATCCCCTATTTGTTCCGGTAATCTCAGATGCGTTTGTGCCTGGTTTAAGTCGAATCAGTACGGAATCCGATAAAAATGTGCGTTCCCGCACGTTTTCAACGGTAACTGATTGTCGATGCAACAGGTGCGGACTAGGCTCGTTTCGTTTGGCATTTTTCAGGTAGCGACTTTCGTCGTTAAGGACTTCAAGGGAAAACAACAACAATGGTCAAATCTCAACCGTTTCTGAGATATTTTTTGCGGGTAGTCCCTGCAATTGCCGCTGCGGTTATGCTGTCAGCGTGCAGCTCGACTCACACTTCGAACTTGAGTAACGCACAAACTGAGATGCGTGCAGTTAATGACAAAGATGGTCTTTTACTGCAAGCCTCTCAGGATGAATTCGAAGCGATGGTCCGCAACGTTGACGTCAAATCAAAGATTATGGATCAGTACGCGGACTGGAAAGGCGTTCGCTACCGTTTAGGCGGTGACACCAAGCGCGGCATCGATTGCTCGGCGTTTGTACAGCGCACCTTCCGCGAACAGTTCGGCATGGATTTACCGCGTTCTACCTACGAACAGGAAGACCTCGGTAAGAAAATCCAGCGCACCAAACTGCGCGCCGGCGATTTGGTGCTGTTCCGCGCCGGTTCTACCGGGCGCCATGTCGGCATCTATTTAGGCAACGATCAGTTCGTTCACGCTTCTACCAGCAGTGGCGTCATGATTTCCAAGCTGACCGATAACTATTGGAATAAACGTTATCGAGAAGCGCGCCGAGTGTTGACCAACGGCTGACGGCGCAACGCCCTGAAGATCCTGAATACCAAACGAGCGATAAACGCCGCCTACGGGCGGCGTTTTTTTTGGCTGTCGAATGAGAGCCCCCGGGGCTGAGCCAGGCCTTATCGTCACCTCACACCATTATTTTGATAAACTGCCGGCCGGAAATCGCGCCGACGAGGAAAAACTCGCCTATTATCGTCAGATGACGGCAACGGCGCGCCCGGCGTTATTTAAAACGTTTCCGCTTAATAGGTGCATTATATTTCTGTCGGCGACGCCTTGTATTTAAACGGCGTCGCCGGTTGGGTACGGGATAAAAGGCAAAAAATGAATAAAAAGCCGTTGGCACAATCCATTAAATGGCTGCGCGACACGCCTGACGCCCCGTTGCAGAGGTCTCGGTTATGGGCTTGAAAAGGGCGTTCTCTCGCAGCGTGTCGCACCGACAACGCAGTCTGGCCAAAAGCGTCGTCGCCGCCCTGCTATTTTTTACGCTATTCACCGCGGTCACACTTTCTTTGATCAACCACCAGCGCACGCAATATCAACACAAGGTTGAAGCGCGTACGCAAAAATTCGCGCTGGGTTATATCTCGCACCTGACGGATGTCATGCAAAAAATGATGCCGCTGCTGGACAAACCCTGTCTCTCAAGCCAGTCGGACATCACCTATCAGGCGGCCTTTACCAGCGGCGTACGCACCTTCCTGCTGGTGAAAGACGGTTACGCCTACTGCTCCTCCGCCACCGGCGACATGATGCTGCCGATGAAAAACCTGTATCAGGACATCGATACCCACCTGCCTTTGGATCTGAAGCTGCAGCAGGGCACGCCGATCGTGCCGGACAAGCCGGCGGTCGCGGTTTGGCTACGGCATCCTGGCGCATCGGCGACCGGCATCCTCGCCACGCTGGACATCAATTTGATGCCCTACCTGCTGTTCACTTCGCATGACGAGCAGGCGCCGGGTATCGCCATCGTGATGGGCAACCGCGCGCTGACCACCTTCAGCCCGAACCTGATGCCGATCGCACAGTTGCCTCAAGACAAGGCGGACACCCTGACGCTGCCCAATCTGCCGCTGAGCATCCTGTTCTACAACGAGAAACTGACGCCTAACGATATTCGCCTGACGCTGCTGGGCAGCCTGGTGCTGTCGCTGATGATCGGCGTGCTCTGCTACTACATGCTGCTGTTGCGGCAAAGCCCGGAGCGCGCGCTGCTGCGCGGCATCAAGCGCAACGAGTTCTTCATCGAATATCAGCCGGTGTTCCATACCGGCAGCAACAGCATCGGCGGGCTGGAAGCGTTGATCCGCTGGCAGCATCCTATCGAGGGCCGCATTCCCCCGGATGTCTTTATCCCGTACGCCGAAAGCAACGGGCTGATCGTGCCGCTCACCCGCCATCTGTTCAGGCTGATTGCCGAAGATGCGCCGCAGCTCGCCAAGGCGCTGCCGCGGGGAGGCAAGGTCGGCCTCAATATTTCCCCCGCCCACCTTAGCGCGCCGTCATTCCATCAGGACGTGTATGAACTGTTGGCGCAGCTGCCGGGCGATTACTTTACGCTGGTGTTCGAAATCACCGAACGCGGCATGGTGGAAGAAGAGAGCGCGCTGGCGGAGTTCGACTGGCTGCACAAACAGGGTATCGAGATCGCGGTGGACGATTTTGGCACCGGCCACAGCGCGTTGATCTATCTTGAGCGTTTCACCATGGATTACCTGAAGATCGATCGCGGCTTCGTCAACACCATCGGCCAGGACACCGTCACCGCGCCGGTGCTGGATGCGGTGATTTCGCTGGCGAAAAAGCTGAAAATGCTGACGGTGGCCGAAGGCGTGGAAACCGCCGAGCAGATGCAGTTCCTGCAAGAACGCGGCGTTAACTTCATGCAGGGCTATTACTTCAGCAAGCCGCTTAGCATCGCTAATTTCGTCGCTTACTGCAATGCTCATCAGGTCTTTGATTATCAGGAAAAAAATAGTTAATCTTTAAGCATCTTTACCCTGCGCCCGCCCGAAGAATGTTATGCTGGGCGCCGGTTGTACTTTATTCCACAGCAGGAGCTTACCGTCTGATGTCCGTGCGCATTTTCGCTGCTCTGGTGCTCTCGGCACTGAGCTTCGCCTCGCAGGCCGAAGCCCTCAACGAAAGCTACGCTTTCGCCCTTCTCGGTGAACCGAAATACGCCGCCGACTTCAGCCATTTCGACTACGTCAATCCGGCGGCGCCCAAGGGCGGCGACGTGCGCCTGGCGGCCATCGGCACCTACGATAACTTCAACCGCTTCGCTACCCGGGGCGTGCCCGGCGAGCGCACGGATCAACTTTACGACACGCTGTTCGCAACGTCCGACGACGAACCCGGCAGCTTTTATCCGCTGATTGCCGAATCGGCGCGCTTCCCGGCCGACATGCGTTGGGTGGAAGTGGATATCAACGCCCGCGCGCGTTTCCACGACGGCAGCCCGATCACCGCCGCCGACGTGGCCTTCACCTTCAGCAAATTCATGGCCGAGGGCGTGCCGCAGTTTCGCTCCTACTACAAAGGCGTCACGGTCAAAGCCATCTCTCGGTTGACGGTGCGCATTGAATTCCCGCAGCCGAACAAAGAAGCGATGCTGTCGTTATTCGGCAGCCTGCCTATTCTCCCGGCCGCCTTTTGGCAAAACCATAAGCTCAACGAGCCGCTCAACACGCCGCCGCTGGCCAGCGGCCCGTATAAAATCGGCGATTATCGCCTCGGCCAGTACATCACCTATCAACGGGTGCGGGACTACTGGGCCGCCAACCTGCCGGTGAACCGCGGCCGCTATAACTTCGACAGCATTCGCTACGATTATTATCTGGACGATAAAGTGGCGCTGGAAGCGTTCAAGGCCGGCGCTTACGATTTCCGCATCGAGCCGTCGCCCAAGAGCTGGGCCACCCAGTATCAGGGTGGCAACTTCGCGCGCAACTATATCATCAAACAGGACGAGACCAACCAGGCGGCGCAAAACACCCGCTGGCTGGCGTTCAACATCCAAAAACCGCTGTTTGCCGACCCGCGCGTGCGCGAGGCGATCACCCTGGCTTTCGACTTTAACTGGATGAACAAGGCGCTGTATTACAACGCCTATCAACGCGCCGACAGCTATTTCCAAAACACCGCCTACGCCGCCCGCGGCTATCCGGACGCCGCCGAACTGGCGCTGCTGGCGCCGCTCAAAGGCCAGGTGCCGCCTGAGGTGTTCACCAGCATCTATCAACCGCCCGCCTCCGACGGCAGCGGCAACGATCGGCAAAATCTGCTGAAGGCGACCCAACTGTTGAAAGAGGCCGGTTGGGTGGTCAAAAATCAAAAGTTGGTCAACGCCAAAACCGGCCAGCCGTTCGCCTTTGAGCTGATGCTGCTGAGCGGCAGCAACTTCCAGTACGTGTTGCCGTTCCGCCACAACCTGCAGCGGTTGGGCATCGATATGGCAATCCGCGAGATCGACGCCTCGCAATATACGCGCCGCATGCGCGAACGCGACTTCGATATGATGCCGACGGTGTACATGGCGATGCCGTTCCCCACCGCCAATTTACGCATCATTTGGGATTCGGAGTACATCAACTCCAGCTATAACACCCCCGGCGTCAAGGACCCGGCGGTCGACAGCCTGGTCAGGCAAATCGCTGAGCATCAGGGCGACGAAAAAGCGCTGCTGCCGCTCGGCCGCGCGTTGGATCGGGTGTTGACCTGGAACCGCTACATGCTGCCGATGTGGTACTCCAACCACGACCGCTACGCCTATTGGGACAAGTTCTCCACGCCGCCGATCCGCCCGGCCTACGCCATCGGCTTCGACAACTGGTGGTACGACGTCAACAAGGCGGCGCGCTTGCCGGCTCAACGGCAATAAGGAGTCGGCATGGCGGCCTATCTGATACGCAGACTGTTGCTGGTGATCCCCACGCTGTGGGCGATCATCACCATCAACTTTTTTATCGTGCAAATCGCCCCCGGCGGCCCGGTCGATCAGGCCATCGCCGCCATCGAACTGGGTCAGGGCAGCGGTTTCGGCAGCGGCGGGGTCAATGAAGGCCTGGGGCACGCCAGAGCCGGCGTCCCGGCCGCGACCGAAGGGCAATACCGCGGCTCGCGCGGCCTGGATCCGGAGGTGATCGCCGAGATCACCCAGCGTTATGGCTTCGATAAACCGCTGCATGAACGCTATTTCACCATGCTGTGGAACTACATGCGTTTTGACTTCGGCGACAGCCTGTTTCGCGGCGCTTCGGTGATGCAACTGATCGGCCAAAGCCTGCCGGTCTCCATCACGCTGGGCCTTTGGAGCACGCTGATCATCTATCTGGTGTCGATCCCGCTCGGCATCCGCAAGGCCGTCCACAACGGCAGCGCGTTCGATACCTGGAGCAGCACGCTGATCATTATCGGCTACGCCATTCCGGCGTTCCTGTTCGCCATCCTGCTGATCGTGCTGTTCGCCGGCGGCAGCTATCTCGACTGGTTCCCGCTGCGCGGCCTGGTCTCCAGCAACTTCGATACCCTCTCGTGGCCGGCGAAGATCGCCGACTATCTGTGGCACATCACGCTGCCGGTGCTGGCGACGGTGATCGGCGGTTTCGCCACCCTGACCATGCTGACCAAAAACTCGTTCCTCGACGAGATCCGCAAACAGTACGTCACCACCGCTCGCGCCAAGGGCCTGGACGAGAAAAAGATCCTGTACCGCCACGTGTTCCGCAACGCCATGCTGCTGGTGATCGCCGGTTTTCCGGCTACCTTTATCAGCATGTTTTTCACCGGCTCGCTGCTGATTGAGGTGATGTTCTCGCTCAACGGCCTGGGGCTGCTGGGTTACGACGCCACGCTGCAGCGCGACTACCCGGTGATGTTCGGCACGTTATATATCTTCACCCTGATCGGCCTGCTGTTGAACATCCTCAGCGATATCACCTATACCCTGGTCGATCCGCGCATTGACTTCGAGGCCCGCCAATGAGCCGCCTTAGCCCAATCAATCAGGCGCGCTGGGCGCGTTTTCGCCGCAACCGCCGCGGTTACTGGTCACTGTGGATCTTTCTGGCGCTGTTCACGCTCAGCCTGGCCGCCGATCTTATCGCCAACGACAAACCGCTGTTGGTGCGTTATGAAGGCCGGCTATACCTGCCGTTTATGATCAACTACAGCGAAACCGCGTTCGGCGGCGAACTGAACACCGAAGCCGACTATCAGGATCCGTTCGTCCAGCGCCAAATCGACCGGCATGGCTGGGCGATCTGGGCACCGATCCGTTTCAGCTACGACACGATCAACTTCGCCACCGAGGTGCCCTTCCCCTCCCCGCCTTCGCGCCATAACCTGCTGGGCACCGACAGCAACGGCGGCGACGTGCTGGCCCGCGTGCTGTATGGTTTTCGCATTTCGATGCTGTTCGGCCTGGCGCTGACGCTGTTTTCCAGCCTGATCGGCGTGTGCGTCGGCGCGACACAGGGGTATTACGGCGGGCGTTTCGATCTGTGGGGGCAACGCTTTATCGAAGTGTGGTCGGGCATGCCAACGCTGTTTCTGATCATTCTGCTGTCGAGCGTCGTCCAGCCCAATTTCTGGTGGCTGCTCGGCATCACTATTCTTTTCGGCTGGATGAGCCTGGTGGGCGTGGTGCGCGCCGAGTTCCTGCGCACCCGCAACTATGACTATATCCGCGCCGCACGCGCCATGGGCGTGCCGGATCGCGTGATCATGTCCCGCCACATGCTGCCCAACGCCATGGTGGCGACGCTGACCTTCCTGCCGTTTATCCTCTGCGGCTCGATCACCACCCTGACGTCGCTCGATTTTCTCGGCTTCGGTCTGCCGATCGGTTCGCCGTCGCTCGGCGAACTGCTGCTGCAAGGCAAAAACAATCTGCAGGCGCCGTGGCTCGGCATCACCGCCTTCCTGGTGCTGGCAGTGCTGCTGTCGTTATTAATCTTTATCGGCGAAGCGGTACGCGACGCCTTTGACCCCAGCAAGGCACATTGATATGGCTACACCTCTGCTCGCCATCCAGGATCTCAGCATCGCCTTCCGCCAGGGCGACGCCGTCACGCCGGTGGTCAACGAACTCTCTTTGCAAATAGCCCCGGCGGAAACGCTGGCGCTGGTAGGAGAATCCGGCTCCGGCAAAAGCGTCACCGCCCTGTCGATACTGCGACTGCTGCCCGCGCCGCCGGTGGTTTACCCTGGCGGCGATATTCTGTTCAACGGCAACTCGTTGTTGCATGCGCCGGAGGCTGAACTGCGCAAGGTGCGCGGCAATCAGATCGCGATGATCTTTCAGGAACCGATGGTGTCGCTCAATCCGCTGCACACCATTGAGAAGCAACTGGCGGAAGTGCTGATGCTGCACCGCGGCCTGCGGCGCGAAGCCGCGCGCGCAGAGATCGTCGACTGTCTGGAGCGCGTCGGCATCCGCCAGGCCAAAACCCGGTTGCAGGACTATCCGCATCAGCTCTCCGGCGGTGAACGCCAACGCGTGATGATCGCCATGGCGGTGTTAACCCGCCCGAAATTGCTGATTGCCGACGAACCCACCACCGCGCTCGACGTGACTATCCAGGCGCAGATCCTGACGCTGTTGCAAGAATTGAAACAAGAAATGGGCATGGGGTTGCTGTTCATCACCCATAACCTGAATATTGTGCGCCGTCTGGCGGACAACGTGGCGGTGATGCGTCAGGGCCGTTGCGTGGAGCAAAACGGCCGCGCACAGCTGTTCAGCCGGCCGCAGCATCCCTACACGCGGCAACTGCTGGCCGCCGAGGACGTCGGCGAACCGCTGCCGCTGCCGGCCACAGCCAGCGCGCGTCCCGGCGATGAGCGGCCGCTGCTTAAGGTGGAAGACCTGCAGGTGCGATTCCCCATTCGGCGCGGCCTGCTGCGCCGCACGGTGGACTATCACTATGCGTTGAAGTCATTGAGTTTCGAACTGCGCGCCGGAGAGAGCGTGGGGCTGGTGGGGGAATCCGGATCGGGTAAAAGCACCACCGGGCTGGCGCTATTGCGTCTGCTGGCCTCGCAGGGGGCCATCTGGTTCGACGGCGAACCGCTGCACCCGCTGACGATGAAACAAATGCTGCCCTACCGCAGCCGGATGCAAATCGTCTTCCAGGATCCGTATTCCGCCCTCAACCCGCGCCTGAACGTACAGCAGATCATCGCCGAAGGGCTGGAAGTGCACCAGCGGCTGAACGCCGAGCAGCGGGAACAGCGCGTGATCGAGGTATTGCAGGAGGTCGGCCTGGATCCGCAGCTGCGCCACCGCTACCCCACCGAGTTTTCCGGCGGCCAGCGCCAGCGCATCGCCATCGCGCGCGCGCTGATCCTGCAGCCGCAGCTGCTGATCCTCGACGAGCCGACCTCTTCGCTGGATAAATCGGTGCAGGCGCAGATCCTGACGCTGCTAAAATCGCTGCAGCAACGCCACCGGCTGGCTTATCTGTTCATCAGCCATGACCTGCAGGTGGTGCGTTCGCTGTGCCACCAGGTGATTGTGCTGCGACAGGGAGAAGTGGTTGAGCAGGGAGACTGCCGGGCGATTTTCGCGGCGCCCGCAGCCGACTATACCCGACAACTGTTGCAGTTGGCGGATTAGCGGCGAATTCAGAAGGGGTATTGCGCGCTGAGCGGTTCGGCGATCGCGGCGCCGACGTTTTTCAGGCGGCACATCGTCGCGCTCTCATCGCTGCGCTGCACGAACAGGCAAGGTTCCCCTTCCCATTCGACGATCGCGCAGTCGACCTGAATCTCCTGCAACGACAGATTAAGCTGTTGCATCACCTGCCAGGCCTCGGCCCCTTCATGGCTGAGCAGCTTCAGCCCAATCAGGTTGTTATCCTCGTCTATTCCGTTAAACGGAATCGGTTCGACCTTTACGCCGGTGAAACCGGATAGCCAACGATAACTTTGCGGCAAGCGATGCACTACCGAAAGTTGGATACTCTCCACATGAAATCCCTAGTTTGAAAAGGTGAAACACTTTTACCTGACAGGGTTACTAAGTTATAGCCGTTGACTCCCGACTCTGCCGCGCACAAATGTTATTTAAATGTAAATTTTGCCGCAAGCCATTAACCTGACCCCGTGCTTGCCGATGCCGTGCCATTTTTTGGCGCGCCGTGCGGTGTTATTTCACGGCATTTTGCGACTCAGCTCGCATTTTTGCGTTATATGTAACCCTTTCCCGCAGCGATCTCAACTCTTTTTTCTTGCAATGCGACTACTTTTTCGTCGCCATATTTTTACATTGAAGAAACATTTCACCCGTCGCGTTAGCGCACCGTCCTCCGCTAATGCCTTGATTTACATCACCCCTAATGCAAACCGCCCGCACCGACCCGCCGGCAAAACGCCGCGCATACCGGAGGATATCGGGCAGCTCAGCGACGGTATTTTTTAACAAAAAGCACACAGAAGGGTAAACGCCCAATTGATTAGCAGGCATATGTTTGGCAACAAAATTTTCATTGCCGGTTGCACCGCAAACTGGCAAGGCGCAACCCTGTGACGGCTCGGGGCAACCTCGCCCCGAACCTGGAGAACGTCAGGCTGCGCGATCGCGCGGCCGGCTGGCGTACAGATAGAACAACACCGCCACAATGCTGCACAGCGCCATCGAGGTGACCATCGGCCAGGCGCTCTTGCCCGGCGCCATCGACAGCACCGCGCCCACCAGCGCGCCGATGCTGAACCGCAACGTGCCGGCCAGGGAAGACGCGGTGCCCGCCATATGAGGAAAATCATCCAGGATCACCGCCATGGCGTTGGAGGAGATCATCGCGATGCACCCCAGATAGACCGCTACGCCGATCACCAGCGCCCAGAAGCCCAGCCCGACGGCGCTCACCGCCAGCAGCCACAGCCCCATCGCCAGCTGCACCAGCAGCCCCAGTTTGAACATCTTGACCGCGCCGAACCGCCGCACGTTGCGGCTGTTGATCAGCGTCGTCAGGAACAGGAAGACGATATTCAGCGCAAAGTAGTAACCGAAGTGCTGCGGCGAAACATGGTTCAGTTCGATGTAGACGAACGGCCCGGCGCTGAGGAACGAGAACATGCCGGCGAACGAGAAGGCGCTGGCCAGCATGTAGCTCAGCACCCGCTTGTGGCGGAACAACGAACCGAAGTTGCCCAGCGTAGTGCGCAGGTGGAACCGCTGTCGACGCTCTTTCGGCAACGTCTCCTTGATGAACAAGGCCACCAGCAGTGAACCGATCAGCGCCGCGGCGCCCATGGTCCAGAAGATGGCATGCCAGTTGAACCACAGCAGCAGCGCCCCGCCGATCATCGGCGCCAGCAGCGGCGCGATGGTCATCACCAGAATGACGAACGACATCATGCGCGAGAACTCGTCCTTGGTGAACATGTCGCGCATCAAGGCGTTGATCACCACGCTGGCGGCGGCGGCGGCCAGGCCGTGCAAGAAACGCAATCCGATCAGCTGATCGATCGACTGCGCCATGGCGCAGGCGCAACCGGCAATGGCGAAGATCAGCGTTCCCCACAGGATCACCGGTTTGCGGCCGATGCTGTCCGACATCGGCCCATAGAACAGCTGCCCGAAGGCGAAGCCGAGCATATAGGCGCTGAGCGTCATCTGCACGCTGCCGGACTCGACGCCAAACTGGGCGGCGATCACCGGCATGCTGGGCAGGTACATGTCGATGGCCAGCGGCATCAGCATGGACAGCAGGCCCAGAATGAAAATCAAACCGAGATGAGAGGTTCGGTTCTGTTGCACGTTCCACGACTCCTTAATCGGCCGCAATCAATGATCGGTTATCAGTCCTGCAGGTGCGGCGCGCCCACGCTGGCGATCTCTTCTTCGGTCAGTGGGCGATATTCGCCCGGCGCAAGATCGTCATCCAGCACGATGGCGCCGATGCGCTCACGGTGCAACTCGATCACCCGGTTGCCGACCGCAGCGAACATCCGCTTCACCTGGTGGTAGCGCCCTTCGCTGATGGTCAGGCGCACCACATGCTCGTCAACCTGCTCCAGCGTCGCCGGCCGCGTCAGATCTTTCTCGTTATGCAATTGCACCCCTGCGGCGAAACGCTGCGCGGTGTCTTCCGCCAGCGGGTGCTCCAGCGTCACCAGATAGGTTTTCTCGCAGTGGTGGCGCGGCGAGGTGACGCGGTGCGACCACTGGCCGTCGTCAGTCATCAGCACCAGCCCGGTGGTGTCGATATCCAGCCGTCCGGCGGCGTGCAGTTTGTACGCGACCGGCTCATCGAGGAAGTACAGCACCGTCGGATGATCAGGATCGTCGGTGGAGCAGACGTAACCCTGCGGTTTGTTGAGCATGAAATAGCGCGGGCCGTTCTGCTGCTGCAGCGGATTGCCGTCGAACGCCACCTCTTGTTCCGGGGTCAGTTTGACAGCCCCGCTCTTCACCACCTCACCGTCTACGGTGACGCGTTTAGCCCGAAGTTCGCGCGCGACCAGCGCACGGCTGATGCCTAACTGCTGAGATAAAAACTTGTCCAATCGCATGGGATCTGCTTTGCCTGTCGTTGTTATGATCGCATTGATCGTATTGCCAAAATATGACGCCCGCCGTTGCACCGGGTGCAAATGGCAGGCTCAGGGGGGAAATCGCGTGGGGGCACAGCGATTGCTGTCACACGAGTATAGCGGCACAACGCGCTGCCCGACAGGGGTAATTTTCACGCTTCTCGCACCGCGCGCGCTCAGAAGGCATAATATAGACATTTCTCGGTCGCCCGGGGCGTAAAATGTCAGCGTTTCTGTGGCAACAGCGCTGACAAACCTAACCCCCGCGGCCCATTCCAACCTACGGCGTTCATTTATGGCCTTTACCCTACGCCCCTACCAACTGGAAGCGGTCGAAGCCACCATCAACCATTTCCGGCGGCATCCCGAGCCGGCGCTGATCGTGCTGCCGACCGGCGCCGGCAAAAGCCTGGTGATCGCCGAGCTGGCGAAGCGCGCCCGTGGGCGAGTGCTGGTGTTGGCGCACGTCAAGGAACTGGTGGCGCAAAACCACGCCAAATACTGCGCCTACGGCCTGGAGGCGGACATCTTCGCCGCCGGCCTGCAGCAGAAAGAGAGCGCCGGCAAGGTGGTGTTCGGCAGCGTGCAGTCGGTGGCGCGCAACCTGCCGCTGTTCGACGGCGCCTTTTCGCTGCTGATCGTCGATGAATGCCACCGTATCAGCGATGACGACGACAGCCAGTACCAGCAAATCATCCAGCACCTGCAGAAAACCAACCCGCAGCTGCGGCTGCTGGGGCTGACCGCCACGCCGTACCGGCTGGGCAAGGGCTGGATTTACCAGTACCACTACCATGGTTTCACCCGCGGCGACGGTGCCAGTCTGTTTCGCGACTGCATCTATGAGCTGCCGCTGCGCTACATGATTAAACACGGTTTTCTGGTGCCGCCGGAGCGGCTGGATATGCCGATCGTGCAATACGACTTCAGCCGTCTGGAGGCCAGGAGCAACGGCCTGTTCAGCGAAGCGGACCTGAACCGTGAGCTGAAACGGCAAAACCGCGTCACGCCGCATATCATCAGCCAGATTGTAGAGTACGCCGACGATCGCAAAGGCGTGATGATCTTCGCCGCCACCGTCGAGCACGCCCGCGAGATCCACGGCCTGCTGCCGAACGGCGAAGCCGCGCTGGTCAGCGCCGAAACGCCGCCCGCCGAGCGAGATGCGCTCATCGAGGCGTTCAAACAGCAGCGTCTGCGCTATCTGGTCAACGTGGCGGTGTTAACCACCGGCTTCGACGCGCCGCACGTCGACCTGATCGCTATCCTGCGCCCCACCGAGTCCGTCAGCCTGTATCAGCAGATCGTCGGGCGCGGGCTGCGTTTGGCTCCCGACAAAAAGGATTGCCTGATCCTCGACTACGCCGGCAACCCGCACGATCTGTTTACGCCGGAGGTCGGCGTCAGTAAACCGCACGGCGACAGCCAGCCGGTGCAGGTGTTCTGCCCGGCCTGCGGTTTCGCCAACCTGTTCTGGGGCAAGTGCACCGAAAACGGCGACATCATCGAACACTACGGCCGCCGCTGCCAGGGCTGGCTGGAGGACGACGACGGCCACCGCGAACAGTGCAATTACCGCTTCCGGTTCAAGAGCTGCCCGCACTGCGGCGCGGAGAACGACATCGCCGCACGCCGCTGCCATCAGTGTCAGGAGGTGTTGGTCGATCCCGACGACATGCTGAAGGCGGCGCTGAAGCTGAAAGACGCGCTGGTGCTGCGCTGCGGCGGCATGGAACTGCAGAGCGGCCGCGACGACAAGGGCGAATGGCTGAAGGCCACCTATTACGACGAGGACGGCACCAGCACCAGCGAGCGCTTCCGCCTGCAGACGCCGGCGCAGCGCAAAGCGTTCGAGATGCTGTTCCTGCGCCCGCACCAGCGCGCGCCGGGCGTGCCGTTCGCCTGGCACACCGCCGCCGACGTGCTGTCGCAACAGCAGGCGCTGCGCCATCCGGATTTCGTGGTGGCGCGCAAGCGCGGGCAGTTTTGGCAGGTGCGTGAGAAAGTGTTCGATTATCAAGGCCGTTTCCGCCGTGCCAATCAGTTGGCCTGAGCGAACGGCCCTCAATCTGGGCAGGTTTTCGTTGCCCTGCGGGCGGCTTTCCGTTAAAATGCCGCGCGCTTTACCTGGGCCTGCCCAGCGTTAAAGCGGAATTCCGAACTTGCTACTTGGGTCGCCTGTAGCAGGGTAAATTTTCTTTTAAGAGAAAAAACAATGTTCACTATCAATGCAGAAGTACGTAAAGACCAGGGTAAAGGTGCGAGCCGCCGCCTGCGTGCAGCAAACAAATTCCCAGCTATCGTTTACGGTGGCAAAGAAGCTGCAGTTTCCATCGAATTGGATCATGATTCTGTCAAGAACATGGAAGCTAAACCAGAATTCTACAGCGAAGCAGTAACTCTGGTTATCGACGGTAAAGAAACCAAAGTTAAGGTTCAGGCTGTACAGCGTCACCCGTTCAAGCCAAAACTGGCTCACATCGACTTCGTTCGCGTTTAATCGCTACGTTTTCGAACCTTTCGGGACGCCGAAATAAAGAACGCCGCAATTGCGGCGTTTTTTATTGTCTGCACTTCGGCACGCTTACTTGCCGCTGCCGGTCCGGCGCTGCAGCTGATCGCGCAGGTTCGGCGGCGTGCCTTTGATGGTCAGCGTGTCGGTGGCCGCATCCCAGAAAATGCGCTCGCCAAGCAGCATGGCGTCGAAGTTCAGGCTGATGCCGCCGCCGCTGCCGGCGAATTTGGTCAGCTGACGCAGCGTGCCGCGATCCGCCGGGAAGCTGTCTTCCAGCTGATAGCCCTGCTCGCTGGAGAACTGCATGAAGTCTTTCTCACCGACCGGCGACAGTTCCTGCGACAGCGCCTGCAGTTCAATCTCTTCGCCCGCCTGCAGCTGTTCGTTGCAGTAGCTGTACACCTGCTGGCGCACCGACTGGCGTTCATTCTTGTCCAGCTGCGCGTCGGCGCAGTAGTCGTCCACCGCCTGCAGCAGCCCGCGGTTTTGCGCCTTGGTGTCCAACCCTTCGGACGCCGCCAGGAAGTCCATGAAGAAGTCGGCGACCTTGCGGCCCACGCGCCCGCGCAGGAAGGTCAGGTAGCGGGTCGATTCCGGGTTGGTTTCCCACTCGGTCAGATCGATACGCGCAACGATATCGGCGTTGTTGATGTCCAGATAGTGCGTAGTGTTGATATCCAGCTCTTCGTTGACGCGCATGCTGTTACGGCTGTTCAGCACCGCGATCAGCAGGTACTCGACCGCCAGATAACGGTATTGGCCGAACAGCACCACGCCGCCTTCGGCGAATGGATACTTCGCCAGTTCGTCGCGCAGACGGCCGGTCGCCGCGCGGCTGAAAGCCAGAAAGTCCTTATCGTCCTTGCGGCAAGTGCGCAGCGCTTCCGCCAGCTCGCTGCCCTCGTTGAACAAGCCCAGGGCCTTGCTCTTGGCGCTGTAGACGCGATGCAGTTCCGCCATCATTTCTTCCACCGCCGCGTTGGTGGGAAGCAAGGAATCGCGCAGCACCACGTCCAGCGTTTGCTCGTCGCGTTTCACCAACTGGTGCAGAGCGATCTGGTCGATATCCAGACTCATGGTAAATCCTCCTGTTCTTTAGGCGCGTATTCAAACACTGAAGGCCCCGCCCTGCAATACTAAAAAACCGCGGCAAACCGGAAAGGCGCAGCGGTGAGCCGCCCCGTCGCGGGCGAACCCTTTCCCGAATGACAGGAAGTGATAAAAGAGCGGAAAATCACTGTCCTATACGGTAAGATAGGGCACTTTGCAGATTACTAAGCGCAATTTTATGCCACAATCATCCCGTTACAGTGACGAACACGTTGAACAACTGCTCTCAGAGCTGGTCAATGTTCTGGAAAAACACCATACCCCCACCGATCTTTCCCTGATGGTGCTGGGCAATATGGTCACTAATTTGATCAACACCAGCGTTGCCCCCGCGCAGCGGAAAACCCTGGCGAGATCGTTCGCGGAAGCCCTACAGGCTTCTGTCCGTGAAGATAAAGCGCATTAATATTTATTTATGGTGACAAACCGTCAGCGTTATCGTGAAAAAGTCTCCCAGATGATCAGCTGGGGGCACTGGTTCGCCTTATTCAACATCCTGCTCGCCCTTGGGCTGGGCAGCCGCTACCTGTTTGTCACCGACTGGCCCGCTTCCCTGCTGGGCCGGGTCTATGCCCTGGTCAGCCTGCTGGGGCATTTCAGCTTTATCGTGTTCGCCGGCTATTTGCTGGTGATCTTCCCGCTCACCTTCGTGGTGATGTCGCAGCGGCTGCTGCGATTTATTTCCGCCGCGCTGGCCACCGCCGGGCTCACGCTGTTGCTGGTCGACAGCGAGGTGTTCTCCCATTTCCACCTGCACCTAAATCCGGTGGTGTGGGATCTGGTGGTCAACCCGGATCAAAGCGAGCTGTCGCGCGACTGGCAGCTGATGTTTATCTGCGTGCCGGTGATCTTCCTGGTGGAGATGCTGTTCGGCACCTGGAGCTGGCAGAAGCTGCGCAGCCTGAACCGCCGCCGTTTCGGCAAGCCGCTGGCGGCGCTGTTCATCAGCGCCTTTTTCGCCTCGCACCTGATTTACATCTGGGCCGACGCCAACTTCTATCGCCCGATCACCATGCAGCGGGCCAACCTGCCGCTCTCGTACCCGATGACCGCGCGCAAGTTCCTCGAAAAACACGGCCTGCTCGATCAGCAGGAATATGAACGCCGCCTGGTGCAACAGGGCAATCCGGAAGCGGTGGCGGTGGAGTACCCGCTCAGCGATCTCAGCTACGGCGATAAAGGCAGCGGCTATAACCTGCTGATGATCGTGGTGGACGGCATTCGCGCCAAAGACGTGGCGCAGGACATGCCGACGCTGACGCGTTTCGCCCAGGAAAACGTGCGCTTCAGCGATCACTACAGCTCGGGCAACCACGCCGACACCGGGCTGTTCGGCCTGTTCTACGGCATTTCCCCGACCTATCTGGACAGCGTGCTCGCCGGCCGCAAGCCGTCGGCGCTGATCAACGCGCTCGGCGAGCAGGGTTACCAACTGGGGCTGTTCTCGTCCGACGGCTTCAACGCCAGCCTGTACCGTCAGGCCCTGTTGACCGACTTCTCGCTGCCGACGCCGGCGCCGCAAAGCGACGCGCAAACCACGCAGCAATGGCAACGCTGGCTGGCGGATCAGGGCGACAAAGAGCCGTGGTTCTCCTATATCAACTTCAGCGGCGCCGAGCCGGCCGAAGGCGCTAAAACTCCGGCGCCGGCCGATTTTATCCAACGCTATCGCACCGGCGCTCAGGACGTGGACGCCCAGATAGCCCAGGTGCTGGATACCCTGAAACAGCGTGGCCTGCTGGATAAAACCGTGGTGGTGATCACCGCCGAGCACGGCGTCGAGTTCAACGACAGCGGCAAAGGCCAATGGGGCGCCGGCACCGCCTTCAACCAGGCGCAGCTGCAGGTGCCGCTGGTGATCCACTGGCCGGGCACGCCGGCGCAGACCATCAACAAGCTGACCGGCCATAACGACGTGATGCGTACCTTGATGCAACGGCTGCTGCACGTGAAAACCGCGCCGAAAGACTATTCGCAGGGCGAAGATCTGTTTACCGCCCAGCGCCGCAACAACTGGATCGCCACCGGCGATGGCAACCAGCTGGTGATCACCACGCCGACGCAGACGCTGATGCTGGACAACAGCGGCAACTATCGCGTCTACGATCAGAACGGCGATGAAATAAAAGACGAGAAACCGCAGCTTGCTCTGCTGTTGCAGGTGCTGACCGATGTAAAACGCTTTATCGCCAACTAACTGCCTAAAACTAAAGCAATCAAGTGGTAAGGCGCTTGCATAAACATCGAGAATCGGTAGTATGATTTTTCATAGCGTCGGCATGTAGCGCAGCCTGGTAGCGCACCGTCATGGGGTGTCGGGGGTCGGAGGTTCGAATCCTCTCATGCCGACCAAATTCAAGAAAACCTGCTGTAACAGCAGGTTTTTTTTCGTCTGTACGTGAGAGGATGAGAATCTCCGAAGGAGGTTTGAGCCGAACGTAGTGAGACCACGTTGCTTTAGCAACGGCCCGCAGGGCAAGCATCGAAGATGCGCATAATCCTCTCATGCCGACCAAATTCAAAAAAACCTGCTGTAACAGCAGGTTTTTTTCGTCTGCACGTCGAGAGGATGAGAGCGCAGCCGCTGCACCACTGCCTCCCCCAACGATCATTGCGCGCCTCGCTTTCGCGACGGCCTTTCTCCTTATCAAGCTCAGGCTGAGATTTTGTCTTGTTGGTTTTCGGGCGCTGCGGCGATGAACGCCGGGAGCTGAGTACAGGCGTCGTAAATCGCTTTACAGCGCGGGTACCCGCTCAGATCGCACCCCATCCGCAGGGCATTCGCCCACTGAGGGATCAGGCAGCAATCCGCCAACGTCGGGTTGTCGCCAACGCAGAAGGGCCCTGGCGGCCTCTGGAGCAACAGCTGCTCCACGGCGCTCAGCCCTTGTCGGATCCAGTGCGCATACCAGCGTTTTTTCTCTTCCTCACTCACCTTCAGCTCTTCACTCAGGTAGCGTAACACCCGTAGGTTATTGACCGGGTGAATATCGCAAGCGATGACATAAACGATTTCCAGTACCCGGCTGCGCGCCGGATCTGCCGTCGGCAACAGCGGCGACTGGGGGAAATGGCGATCCAGCCAGTCGGTAATCGCCAGCGACTGGCTGAGAGACTCGCCGTCGTCCGTGAGCAGCGTCGGCACCAGCCCGACCGGGTTCATACGCCGATAAGCCAGCTCATTCTGCTGCCCGATGCGAATATTGACGCCCACCGTCTGGTAATGGATACCTTTCAGCGCCAGCGCAATGCGCACGCGGTAGGACGCTGAGCTATTAAAAAAACTGTACAGCTTCATCATTCACCTCAGAATCAGCCTCAGACAATCTTCACGGCGATAGGGGTAAGCCCCTCTACATTCCCGGTAATCACATCGCCTTTCACCACTGCCCCCACCCCTTCCGGCGTACCGGTAAAAATCAGATCGCCGGGCTGCAGCTCAAAAAAGCCGGACAGATAGCTGATGGTTTCATTCACCGACCAGATCAGATGACGGATGTCGCTGCGCTGACGATCGCTGCCATTGACCTGCAGCCAGATAGGCGCATGGTTGACGTCTGCGCTGTCGCCGGCTTTATGCAGTGGCGCGATGGGCGCAGAGAGATCGAACGACTTGCCGATTTCCCATGGGCGCCCCATTTGACGCATGTCCATCTGCCGATCGCGGCGGGTCATATCCAGGCCCGTGGCATATCCCCAGATATATTCATGCGCCTTTTCCAACGGAATATCGCTCCCCCGTTTGCCAATCGCCACCACCAGTTCGATTTCGTAGTGATAGTTGTCCGTTTGCGCCGGATACGGCAGCGCCAGCGTTTCGCCGGCCGCCACCGGCACCACCGCATCGGCAGGCTTACAGAAGAAGAACGGCGGCTCACGATCCGGATCAAAGCCCATTTCGCGAGCATGGGCGGCATAGTTGCGCCCGACGCAGTAGACACGGCGCACGGGGAACTGTTTATCACTCCCCACGACAGGAACAGTCACGGGGGCTGGCGGTGCAAATACGTATTGCGTCATTTTGTCTCTCCCAAATTAATAACGTGCTTCACGGAACAGCCCCAGGGCTTCCTGAACCGGCCGGTCCGAAAAACTGAATAACACGGTGTCTTCATCCGCCTGAAACGACACGTCGAACCAGGTCGGCGCCACAAAGATATCTTTTGCCGAAAAGTGAAGGGTTTCATTGCCGATGCTGACCTGGCCGCGCCCTTCCACCACGTGGTAGAGGGTGCTGTCCGTAGTGCGCGCCTTTCGTGAGGAAAAGCCTTTCGGCAACAGTTGCAGGAAGGCGCCCATCGAGGGCATGGGATAGCCGCCGGTCACCGGATTGACGTAGCGCATCTTGTAGCCGTCCCACTCGTCGGCGTCCCCCATGCGGGTGAGGTCGTACAGCGTTTCGCGGCTGCGATCGTAGCGGTAGTTGAAAATGGGCGATGAGTTGCCTTTCTGATGGCGCAGCGGCAGCATATTGGCCGCATAACGCGGTAAATAGTCCCCCTCCCGGCGCGTCACGGGCTGCTGTTCTTGCGGATAGTCTTCCGCGAAACCGCAGCCCAGCAGGTTCACCAGCGGCAGATCCAGACCGTCCAGCCATACCACCGGCTCAGCGCCGGGATTGCCGTGATCGTGCCAGCGCCACTGCGGCGTCAAAATGAAGTCGCCTTCATGCATTTGCGTTCGTTCGCCGTCAACGGCGGTAAACGCCCCATTCCCTTCGACGATAAAACGCAACGCGGACTGATTATGGCGATGGCTCGGCGCGATTTCGCCCGGCATGATCAATTGCAATCCGGCGTACAGCGTCGGGGTGATGGCGGCTTGTCCGCGCAACATCGGGTTTTCCAGCACCAGCACGCGGCGCACCGCTTCTTTGGCGCCAATCAACTCGCCGCTGGCCAGCAGGTGCGGGCGAATCTCCTGATAGTTCCAGTAAGCCGGTGCGCAGTTTGCATTCGGCGTTGACGGTACCAGATAGTGCAGCGACTCCCACAACGGGGTCAGGTTCTGCCCGGAAATCTGCCGGTAAAACTGCTGGCGGCTGGGGTTAACATCCTGATGGCGTTCAGGCATAGGGATTCTCCTTTTTCATTCACGACGCTGCGCGAGGCAACGTGTCAGGGGCTGGGGCAGACAGACGAACGACAGCCGTCAGCCGCATTAACATCACCGTACTGAGCGCCGCCGGAAGGGCAATAATGAAAAATAGCGTATCGAATGAGAAATTCATCGCCATCATCACGCCGCCGGAAAGCGAGCCGACAATCGCGCCGCAGCGGCCAATGGCATTGGACCAGCTGACGCCCGTCGCCCGGCTTTGCGTCGGATAGAGCGTGGCGGTCAAAGCATTCAGCCCGACCTGCGACCCGCTGATGCCGATGCCGGTGCCGAAGATGGCCAGCGCCATTTGCCACAGGCCGTTCTCGCTCAGGCCAATCATGACGATACACACGGCGCCCAAGGCGTAGCTCACCGCCAACACCCGGAAGGGATTGCATTTGTCCATCAACACGCCCAGCCCCAGCGCGCCCACCGTGCCGCCTATCTGGAAAGCGGCGGTCACCCAGGAGGCATGCCGCAGATCAATACCGCGGTGGTTAAGCAGCGTCGGCATCCAGCTGGAGAGCAGGTAGATGATCAGCATGCTCATGAAAAAAACCGCCCAGAGCATGAGGGTGATGCGCAACTGGCGGCCGGCGAACAGTGGGCTGATGCTGCCTTTGGCTGCCGTGGCGGCTTCGTTCAGATAAAAATGGGTCTCTTCATCGCACTCGCCAGTCATGGCGCTGACCGTTTTGGCAATCACCTTTTGCGGCAGTTGGCGGCGAACCTGCCAGCGCGGGGACTCCGGCAGGGCAAACAGCAGCACTACAAAGAGCATCAGCGGCAAGACGCCGCCGAGCACCAAAATGCCGTGCCACCCCATCACCGGCACCAGTTGGGCGCTGACGATCCCGCCCAGGGCTGAACCGAGCGTGAAACCGCAGAACATCAGCGTGACCAGCGCACCACGGCGGCGAGCAGGCAGATATTCAGAGGTCATCGTGATGGTGTTCGGCATCGCGCCCCCCAACCCCAGGCCGGTGAGAAAACGTAAAATGACCAGCGTTGGCATATCGGGGGAGAAGGCCGAAATCAGGCTCAGCGTGCCAAACAGTGCCACGCAAAGTTCGATAACGCGCTTGCGGCCAAAGCGGTCAGAAAGCGGGCCGCAAAGCAGCGCGCCCGCCGTCAATCCCAGCAACCCCGCGCCAAACAGCGGTGCCAGTTCGCCGGCGGTCAGTTGCCATTGGGTACGGATGTCGGGCGCGATGAAACCAATGGCCGCGGTGTCAAAACCATCGAGCATCACCACCAAAAAGCAGCAGAGAATGACGCGCCACTGCGTCTTGCCGATAGGGGCTGCGTCGATCAGTGCTTGTAAATCACGCCGTTGAGTCATAGTGAGCGCCTCGCAGCAGGTAGGGAGATGTCTGTGTTGTTTTAGGTATGTTACGAATTTGTATCTTTAGCGATAAAATGTACAATGGCTTTTCGGGCGGAGACATAACCGGAGGGCTATAACAAATGGCGAACTGGGCGCAGAAATTGAAGCTGCACCATCTGCAAATGTTGGTGGCATTGGGTGAACAGGGAAATCTGACCCACGTTGCGCGGATGATGAACATCTCCCAACCCGCTCTGTCAAAATGGTTGTCGCAGCTCGAAGATGAGATTGGGCTCACGCTCTTTGAGCGGCATAGCAAAGGGCTACGCCCCTCCGAGGGGGGGAAATTGCTGCTTCAGCATGCGCAGCGTTTGATCAATGATCTGGAGCGTTCGCAGTCTGAAATCGCCCGCTTTAAGCAAGGCGGGCTGGTGGGAAGCCTGAAAATCGGCTGCTCGCCGGTGGCGACCGACTGCGTTTCGCAGGCCATATTGAGCCTGCTGCAGGAAATGCCGACGCTGCATCTCAATATTGAGGAAAAGGTGATGACCCCCCTGCTGCACGATCTGCTCGCGGGCGCGGTGGATGTCGTCGTTGGCCGCGTCGGGGGGCGGGCGCTGCAACTGCCGCTCAACTATCAAGTGCTCTACACCGAACCGGTATGCTTCGTTGCCCGCCCTCACCATCCGCTGGCAAAATCCGCCTCCCTCACCTGGCACGATCTCACCCACTGGCGCTGGATAGTCTGGCCGACCGGCACGCCAATCCGCCTCAGCATCGATAATGCGTTGGCAGATAACGGCGTGATGCTGCCTGAAAACACGGTTGAATCGGCATCGATGAACGTCAGCACCAACCTGCTGCAAAGCAGCGACATGATCTCCATTCTTTCACTACGGCTGGCGCAGCGTTATGCCAGCCAGGGGCAACTGGCGATCCTGAACCTGCCGAAGATTGAGCAGAAAGGCAGCGTGGGTGTTTTCTGGCGCAACAGCGAGCCGCCTTTTGCCGCACTGAGCCGCTTTTTGCAGCTGCTGACGCAGGCCAGATAAAAATCGCCTTAACGCGACGGCTCCCTTTTCTGGCAGAACGGGGATTCAGCGGCGGGCTTTAGCGCACGCCGCGCAAGAATAAACACCCCTTGTAAAATTCCGCGCCCCCTCTTGCCAACCCGAGCGGCTCAGGCCAGAATACTGTACATTAAATCAGTATTTACAGGTGAGTCATGTTTGTAGAATTGGTGTACGACAAACGCAACGTCGCTGGGCTGCCCAACGCCGCCGAGATTATTCGCAGCGAGCTGGAAAAACGCGTGCATGTGCTGTTCCCGGAGGCGGAAGTGCGCGTGAAACCGATGCAGGCCAACGGCCTGAACTCCGACGCCAGCAAAAGCGATCGCGAAAAGCTGAACCGGATGTTGGAAGAGATGTTCGAAGAAGCGGATCAGTGGCTGGTCACTGATATTTGACGGGAAAGAACGTTATTCGCAGGGGCGAACTCCCACTCAGCGGGAACCCTGCATAGCGGAACGGGCAGTGACTCTGCCCGAGCCTGGCGGCGATGATGCCGGCGCAGATACCTGAAACCGACTGCACCGGCATTATTTACCTGGCATCCATTCGAGTTTATGAAACCGCGTTGGTTTCCGATGGCGTGTCATCGTTTAACACCAGCGCCTCCGGCGGCAACACCTCCACCTCTTCACGCACCGGCATGGCGAGGCGCAGATCGATCCAGCGCCCCTCAGGGATATCCATCGCTTCGCCGGCCACGACCGTCGCGGTATCGATGTCAAAACGACGTTTGCTGATTTTCACCGTAATGACGCCGTCGTTATCGGTGGCGGTTTCCACAAAGCACAGGCGGTTGCCGTTCACGTCCTGCGGCACTTCGATAGTCCAGCCCTCCTTTGCCAACCCCAGCGACCCATTCAGCTGATAAAGGCCGGTAGCGATTCGTTCCGCGCTCACCCCGGCCGCTTCGCCATTAACGGCGACATAGCCGGCCAAAGCAAAGCCACCGTCCAGATAGTCCGCTTGCATATGCTGCGGCGCCGCGGACAATCTGGCGATCGGCGAGGCTTTCTTGATAAAGCCGTTGGCGTCAACGGTGGTGTTGGCTTCCGACCACATCCAAACCCAGGGGGTAAACGTAGCGCCATTCCAGCTGCGCACGGCAATTTTCCCCGATTGCGCCGCACTTACACCATAGCCGTAACAGGTTTGCACCGTACGGTAACTGTCGTCGGTTCCCGCCTGCGTCACCGCCCACGATCGCGTATCGAGAAAGTGAGTGCCGACATCTTTGAAGGGATTGCCAATGGGAGCTGTGCTCACATAACCCCGTCGGCTCTGCATTTGCGCATTGAAGTTGCCTTTGTTTGCGGCGGTAGCACCTTTACTCAAGCCCCAATCTTTCAGGTTTGCAATATCCGCGACGGTGGGTTGATCGGACGAGCTAAATAACCGCGACCAGGTGATAGTCGAAGGCAATGCGGTAGATGAACTCCCCACCCAAGCCTGCCGCGAAACCGATGTGGCAAAATACGCGCAAGATGGCCCGCCATCCACCGGCAGCGTTAATATGCCCCCGGACACGTTGCCCGGCCGATTGACCGTCGCTACCGTGTAGCGCTGAATGGAGGATTTATTATCCTTCGCAAATGCATCCTCGGTATGAATTGGTCCGGTACCAAAACCACCGATAGCAGATTGGGCGACAGTAGCATAATCGGGTAACGCCTGGGATTGCGAAAACGAAACGCCCGTGCGCATATCAATTTTCATCACCCCGCTCGGTTCCACCGATTGCTTTACCGCCTTATGCTCCCAGCGCAAGCCGGCCGCGTTCGCATAGGTGATTTGCTCAACCGTATACCAGCAGTTGATGGTGAAAGTATTCACTTTCACATAGATATCATAATTATCGCGACTGGATTCAATAACCTGAATATCCAAGATCGCCGTTCCGGTATCGTTAAGAAAGGTGCCGCCGATACGATTGGCCTTATTGGTCGTATCGCTGGCGCCAAGATTACCCGTCCTCAGCATCAGGCGTGACAGGCCGGCGTTATAAACAAATCCGTTATAGCCGTTCGAACCGTAGAAATTGAGCGCGATCCCGACACCATTTTGCCCCACATTTTTAAACTGCCCCAACAGGAACCAAGTGGCGATATTGGTGTTGTTTTCCGGGAACTTGAACCGCACATTATCAAAGGCGGTCACCACCTGTGCGGCGCTCTTCGCCGCATTTTGCTCGCTGGTTTTCGCCGCCGTAGCGGAGGAAGATGCCTTGCCTGCGGAGGCGGCCGCCTCTGCACGCAAACGATCGACGGTTTGCACAATCTCCGGCGTGATATCGCTTTCCCCTGGCCGGCTCAGGAAATCATTGAGCGTGCCGGGCAAGGAATCGCTATACACCTCGATAGCCCCCACCCGTTCCGGCTGTGCGCCATAGACAGAGATGATAACCTCGTAAGCGCCCGGCTCCACGGATAGAGCGTATTTACCGCTGTCATCCGTCACCGATTGTGATTTAGCCAGGCTCAATACCGTTGACGAGGTTCTGACTGCGCGCATGGTAATGGTTACGCCGGAACGAGGATCGCCATAAGGCCCTTTTAATACGCCGCTGATTAAAGTCATTGCACTTTCTCCATGAGTTCTTTGATTAATTCATCCTGGCGATCGATTCTATCCAGAGCCTGATTCAAGGCAGCCAAGGCCACATATCCCAACGTTGAATAATCGACGGATTTTACTCGAGTAACGGTTTCGCCATTTTGCAACTCTAAAGAACCACCTTCAGCAACAACCTGAGGAAGCTTCTTTTCAATTTCTTGTGCGATACCACCGATAAAGGGCTTGCCATCGCGCTTGCCGGTATAGAGTTTTAGACCACGAATGAGTGTTATGGGATCTTCAATTTCTTTTACTTCAGTTTTAATTCTAAGATCTGAGCCGGTCACCCAATTTCCAGTTAAGTTATTAAAGTCTCCGTTATTCTGTAGACGAACCTCATGCCAAACATTGGCATAATCCTTAAATGAAATCGCACCATAATCAGTTACACCAATTTCACGGCGACAAAACATTTGCATAGCTGTGACAACACCACCTGCAGTTGTCATAACCGATAGTAATGTGGGGCCATCTACAGTTCCGGTAGACCTAGTAAACGTTTTTTCAGCACGGACATTAGAAGACCCCGTATCACCAGAGTTCAAATGAATCCCATTTCGCCCCATCATGGTATCATCAAATGTCGTTGACTTACGGAAGCGTGAATATCCCCCCACGTCAAGGTTTGCCGTTTGCCCTGTCACCAAAGAACCCTGTAAAGACAGTGAACCTTTAATTTCCTGGGCAGCGCTAATCGTCTTGTCTAATTTATTATTGAGTGAATCTGCAATATTATTCCAGGCTGGACCGGTATAGGTGCTGCCATCAGGGAGCGTTACCGTAATATTTCCGCTGCCGCTGAAGACCTGCTGCCAATTCTCTTTATCGGAATTCAACCCACGCAGGGCTTTCGCCGTCTCGGCAGCCAGCTGGGCAGTGATGGCGTTCATTGCATCGCGCGGTACAGCATTCCAGGCAACACCGACCTGAGTCGAGCTGTCATAGGCTTTAACCAGCGTTGCCTGCGTAGCATTATCAACGGTTTTAACCGGCAGCGTATAGGTTACGCCGCCGACCACGCTCACGATGAAATCACCGGCTTTCAGCTCGGTATTAAAGGCCGTTCCGGTACCTTTTACTATTGTGGAATTATTTGTTAGGGTGAGAGTGCCTGCTGGCATAAATATCCTCCTGAATTAGCCTGATAAAAACCTCGTTACGGAGATGATGGTTACTCCAGCCCAAAGGCTGTATATTGCGGAGTGGCAAAGATGTTCACAATAAAAGTCGTTGAGTGCGATTGTCCTTGGTCAAGCTCTCCTGCGGCAAGCTGCCAAAAGGCAGTCGAAGACTTTCCAATTAATGTATCGATATAAACGATGGATACTGAAGGTTGCCCGCTACTAGAACTGGAACTAAAGGAAACCTCTGGCATATAGCCTCCGCCGGTTGTGTTTTGCCTAACCCCGCCATAACCGTGAGGATAGCCTCGTCCACTTCTTTTAATTTGAATCTGTCCAAAGACACGAACGGGAATAACATTATTACCGCCAAAGCGTAATAACCGACTCGCATTAGTATGATAACCCGTCCAGCTTAACATCGAGCCATCCATGATCGCGCCTTCGATATTCGCGGCGGAAAGTTTTCCCTCAATGGAGCAATTCTCAAGGATCCGGCAATTGCCAATCACGCCATTTTTAAACTCACCAGTGTCGGCATATATCGCTCCACGGGCGCTAATGTTATTGAATTGTGCCCCGCCATCTTTATTTATCGCCCAGCCACGCTGCCCACTTACCCAATTAGAAGACTGGATATGCTGTGCGATCTTTGCGCTATCGATAGTACCATTGCGAATAAACGCGTCGCTAATAAACACCTGCCCATCCACCACGGCAAACGGCGAATACTGATTGCTGTTGTTGCCGCTCATCAGCACGAACTGGTTGGCGTTAAAGCCCACGCGGGTGGTAACCGGCCTGCCGTTTTCCGCCAATACCGCGATCGACATGCCGGCGTTGTAGAAGGTGCCGTTCACCCGCACGCCCGCTTTCAACGTATGGATGGCCGTGGCGCCGTCGGCGTCTACCGTCGCCGTCAGTTTGTCTTCCAGCACCGCCGCCACGTCGTCAATCTGCGCCTGCACCTGGGTTTTCATCTCGGCCAGCCCGCGATCGACCTCCGCGATGGTGGTTTTCACCACCATAATATCGGCGCGCACCGTACCGTACTGCGCCCATTGGTGACCCACCGTCGCGTTGTTGGCCAGCGCATTCTGCAAGATAGCGTCGATGTTGGTGTCGATATCGCCCACCAACCGCTCGCCGTCTTTCGCGGTCAGGAGATCGTCGCCGATGTTCTCGAGATAATCGCCGGCGTCCGCGTTCGCCTGCCCAGCGGTCCAGCCTGTCCAGTCGCCCTGATTGCCGGTGCGGTCTTGCAACCGCGCGCGGAACCAGAACTCCTGCCCCGCCTTCAACCCTGTCATGGCGTGGGTGTGCAGCGGGTACGGGATATCGGCCAGCAGCATCGCGTTATTTCCGGCCGCGTTGTCCGCATACTGAATTTCGGTCTTGAGCGTATCTTCAGCGCCGCCAGGGAACGCCCAGTCGAGCTGGATGCCCCACAGCAAAGGCGATGCCTTGAAGCCAAGCGGCATCGGCGGTTTACCCTCTTTGCCCTTGAGGTAGGTTTCCATCGACGTCGCCCAAATAGACGATACGTCACTGGCGTTGATGGCTCGCACCCGCACCCGATAACGACCGGCGTAAATCCCCGGCACCTCGAAGCCGAGCGCCGAGGTGCGCGGCACCGACACCCAGTTGCCGTTATCTTTGCGCCATTCCGCCTCATAGGCGATGGCATTTTCAACCGAGCCCCAGGCGGCGCGCAGGGTGGTAATGGCGATACCCTGGCTCACCGAGGAGTAGCTGTCGATGGTGATGTTCTTCGGCGGCGCCTGCACGCCGGGCGGAATGATGGAGATCGGACGATCGTCGATACGCGCGCCGGTATCGATGCGGGCGTACTTGTTCGGATCGTGTTCCGCCGCGTTGACGGTATAGGTGTTGTCGCCGTTGTCGGCGATACCCACCACGCGGTAAAGCTGCACCGCCAGGTCGTCCGCGTCGATGGACCAGGCCGCTTCCGGCGCCGGCGTCTCGCTGTAGGCCGTGGTGACGGTCACTACGCGTTCATTCACCGCCTGCACGGTGCGCGCCTGCGCCCGGCCGGAAGGCAGGTTGACGATCAGGCGATCGCCGGCTTTGGCGCCCGGCGTCCTGTCCAGCGTCAGTTTACGGCCGTCCACGCCGCTGAGGCGCCCGCCAATCACCCGCCCAGCCAGCATCTGGTCTGCCACGCCGACGATATGCCCCGGCATGGGGATCATGCCGTCCAGCCCCACGGAAAAGCTGACCGTACGATCCTTGCTGTTAGTCAACAGCGCCCAGCGGCCGCGGCGGTTCGCTTCGCTCGGCGTGGTGCAGCCGATAGCCGTCAGCTCGGTCTGGTTCACGTCGTAGCGGCGCACCAGATCGCTGTCGAATACCGCCTCTATCGCATCGGCGTAATGGTTGCCCGGATCGGACCAGCTGACCATCGCGGTGCTGTAGCGGGTGCGTTCGCTGGCGGACGAGTAGGTAAACTTGCCGTCGATCACGTTGGCGCGGGTGTAGGTGAAGTCCATATCGCGCGGCATGTCCGCCAGGGCGACCATTTGGTTTTGCCCCCAATAGGTCATGCCGCGGAAGATGCCGGCCAAATCGCTCAGTACCGTCCAGGCCTCTTCCCGCGACTGTAGATAAACGTTGCAGGTAAAGCGCGGCTCCATGCCCTCGCCGCCGCGCCCGTCCGGCACCGGCTGATCGCAATACTGCGCGATGCGGTACAGTTCGGACTCGGAGACCTGGGAGGCGTCGATGCGATCGCCCAGGCCAAAGCGCTCGGCCAAAATAATGTCGTAAAACACCCACGCCGGGTTATCGCTGTAGGCCCACTTAAAGCCGCCGCTCCAGATGCCGGTATAGCTGCGCGTTTGCGGATCGTAATTGTCCGGCACGCGGATCAGGCGGCCGCGCGGTTTGCAGCTGATCTTCGGGATGTTGGGGAACTGCTTTGAATCAAACTCCACGTAAAGCAGCGCAGTGTTCGGATAGCGCAGCTTGGCGTCGATGATTTCGGTCAGCGCCTCGATGTTCATCCGGTCGGCGATCCGGGCGCTGTTGGCGTTAGGCGTCAACCGGCGCACGCGCAGCTGCCATCCCGTGGTGGCCTTCGGCAAATTGATGCGGTGCGAGCGTTCATACAGCGAGGTGGTTTTATCGTCGATCGCCGCCGTTAACACCTCCTGATAGCTGCCGCCGTCGGTCGCCACGTCGATGGCGTACTCGATGCGATAGCCGTTGACGTCGCCGTTGTCCGCCTGCTTTTGCAGCATGGGCCAACCCAGGCGCAGGCGGACGGCGGAAAGCTGCAGGTTAGAGACGGAGCGCACCCACGGCGCGCCGCTTTTCAGTTCGCTGCCGACCGAGATCTCATTTTCAACGGCGGGAATGCCCTGGATATATTCCTGCGCCTGCGAGCCAGGGCGGAACTCCCAGCGGAAACCGGGAAAGTTTTCCGTGCCGTCGCTGCTCAGTACCGGCGTACCGTCAACAAAAATGTTTGTGCCATCCAGCCCGCCGGCAAATTCCCCTTCGCCTAATGCGAACAGCATCTTCGCTCTGGCGATCGACTGAATGCTGTCCGGCGATTCTACCGGCGTGTGGCCGCCACCGCCGCCGCCTTTTCGCCCACGGATCATGTTCTGTGCCATATTTCGCCCATAAAAAAAGCCGCTATTGCGGCTGTCTGTTCAAACGGATGTCGTTATTGCTGGTCTTCGGTATAAATACCTGCGGAGATAATCGCCCCGCCAATTTCACGCGTGCCGTACAGCACGCCGACGGGGTTGCCCTGCGCCGTGGTGTTGACCGGCCCGCCAAAGGCATAGCTCGGTTTATTTTCCGGGCCTTGCCGCATGCGCAGCCCGCCCATTTGCGGGGAAAGCATTTGGACGACGCCGCCGAGGGCAAGGGAAGCACCCATCAGGCCAACGGAAGTGGCTGTGGTTGCCGACATCATTGCCGCTCCACCTATAACTGGGTTCCAAGCAGCCAGAGCAATTAATGCTATTCCTGCAATAGTTTGAAAAAGCCCTGCACGTTTACTTCCAATAACCACTGGCACCAGGTGAATGTCTTCCGTGCCTTTCGTCAGCTCCATCTCGTCTTGACCAACGTTACGTTTCCCCACAAATACAGCGAAGGTCAGTCCGCGCTTATGTGCTTCCAACATATATCGTTCAAATCCGTCTATTAGATTTTTCATAGCATCGATAGCTTTTGGAACATTGTGAGCACGATATTTAAAGTTTTTACCAAACAACCTAACCATCGGGCCGTGGAAGTGAACTACTCTTAATGGCACCTCGATAAAGCTCATATGACCCCCAATAAAAAACCCGCCTAGGCGGGTATATAGCGTGTAACCAAGATACTATTTACATGCATTAACTGCCGCCTCATAGAAGTCCATATCTCGTTTTTTATAAAATAAGAAATCGCTACCAGAGTCAGTCTTTTTCACGTCAATTAACATTACAACACCTCTAGACATATCATTTATCTGAGCTGTATAACCGCGCTCCGCAGGCTGTGGGCTAATTGGTGAGATGGTGTTTTTTTCATTCCAAACATTAAGAACACATCCAATATATACATCCGCTGCTTTAATTGTATGGCCTTGGATAGCCGGTGTTGTCAATCGAAGTTCGTTAGCCGTAGTTGAACAGCCAGACAAAATTACTGTGGCAATTGCAGCGATAATTTTCTTCATTACCTTTTCCTTAAGCTGAAAAGTGGAATGATAGCATCACATCAGGGCTTTGTAGCGCAACACCTTCACCGTTCGCTCTTTCCAATACCCACCGTAAGGCACCCGCTGGCTAAGCATGCCGTACATATGGTGCAGCAACAGGCCATCTGCCAGCAGAATGCCGGCGTGGTTGGCCACCGGCGCAGAAACCTGCATGATCGCCATGTCCCCCTGCTGCGGCGGGCCATCGAACTCGCGAAAGCCGCAGGCATGCCAGTTTTCCAGATAGCGGTTTTCACCTTGCTCCCACCACGGGTAATCAACGCGGTAATCCTGGAGCGTTATGCCGTGCTCCTGGCGGAAATAGCTCATGATCAGTCCCCAACAGTCGGTATGCCCCAGCACGAACTGGCGGCCCACCAGCGGCAGTTCGCCGCGCGGCAAAATGGTGCGCAAATCCCCCTCCGGCCAGCTGGCTATCGCCCAGGGCAACTCCATCGCGTCGCACTGCGCCTTGTCCAGTTCACTCGGCTGCGTGGTGGCGTCCGGGTGGCTGTGCACTATGAGGGTGATGGTGCCCCATTCGGCGGCGGCCACGTAGTCTTCCGGCGCCAGATGAAACTGCTCGGTGGGGTTGTCCGCCAGGTTACGACACGGGAAATAGCGCTCCACGCGGGACTTTTGCGCCACCACACCGCAACATTCGCGCGGATACTCGGCCCTGGCGTGCGCCATAATGGCTGCCGCGGTTTTTTCTTTCATGCTCGCCCCCTACTGCCGGATCAACGCCGCGCCGGGGAAGCCGCCGAACGGCAGCGGCTCGTGCTCGCCAAAACGTTTTTGGCAGTCGCTCAACAGCCCGCCGCAGCGATCCTGGCTCGGGTCATCCACCGGGTTGCCCTTGTCGTCAAAGTAACGGCTACCGGCGTAATCGCAGCCCTTGCCGGTGCGATAGCCGCCGCGCGAGCACCAGGTGCACAGGCTGTGGATTTGCCGGGTCGGGATGCGCAATCCCCGCAGGTCCGCCGGACTGGAGAGTTCGAACTCCACCGCTTCGTCGCTTTCCGTCGCCTTGCGATCGATGTAGAACACCTGCAGCTTTTCCTGCAGCGGATCGGCCGAAGAGTTCCCTTGCGGGAAATTGCGGGCATCAAGGTAGTGCACCAGCGTGTCGTGGATCCGCACCTTAGCCTGCGCCATGTCCTCAAACTGCAGGCAGAGCGCGCTGATCAGGCCGTTGATATTGGCGACCGACAGCTTGGGCGCGTTGCCCTGGCTGTCGGCGGAAATCTCCAGCCCTTCAACGCTAAACGGCCACGGGCCGTACTCCAGCCCCTGCCACCAGACCGATTTCGCCGGCAGTTTGCTTTCATCACCGCCGGCGGCGGCCAGCTCTTGCGGCGTAAACGGCAGGGTATCGCAATGAAAGCGCAGAATATCGGCGCCAAACCGGGTGCCGTCCACCTCAATCAGGCGGATGCGGTTGCCCGGCTCCAGCTTTTGCAAATCTGAATTCAGCATCATCTCCCCCGGTTAAACGTGAAAAGCCTCGGTAAACGTGGCCGTCAGTGAATAGTTGTCCCCGCCCATCGCGACCGGCTTATAACCCTCGCAGCGGTAAAGGCCGGGAACCTGCGTCGGTGGCGTCCATTGGAAAGATTTCACCCCATGATGATTTTCCAGAAAGACGATGATCGGCGTGATGTAGTCATACTTGCCGACAAAGGTCAGCTCCCAGGAGCGCACGATCGGATTAATGCCGTCGCCGGAGACCTGCGCATAGCCGTCGCCGAACTGCGCCTTTCTGACGCGAAAGCGCATATCGCCGGCGGCATTGACGCGCGCCGGAAATTCAAATGTCTGAATGCCCATTACATCCCCTTGATTGCTTTCCAAATCGGCTGGCCCGGCATCAGGTTACGGTTGATTACCTTTTGGCTTTCCTGCGCGGCGATATTGCCCATCCGTTTACCGAACTCGCCCCATCCCGGATCGGCCTGCGAACTGACGTTGCCGCCGTTCTCGATGGTGATGTAGACATTCGGCGCCGCCGCAGACTGCTGGCCGCCGCCGATCGCCCGCACGCCGAGCGAACCGTCCGCGCTGCGTTTGAGCGGCATAATGGCCTCCGGCCCGGCTTCGCCCATCAAGCCGGCGCCTCTGGCGAACGCGAACAACGTGGGATTACTGACGATCTGGCCGCTGAATGCGCTCAGCGAAGGCGAGGCGTATACGCCGCCTTTGGCGTTGGGGACATAGCCTTGCCAACCGGTCGGCATGCCCATCGCACCTGAACCGGCCGCGCCCGTGCCGGCGCTTGCAGCCCCGCCCAGCAAGCCGCTGCCGATATTCATAAAGGTGGAAAGAATGGTTCTGGTCAACAGCGCCTGCATCGCCAGATCGATCAGTTGCTGAATGATGGACTGCGTCATGGAGGTCATCAAACCGAGCATGCTTTGCTTAAAGTTTTGCGTCCCGGTCAGCAGATCGAACATCATGCCGGAGGTCCGTTCCCGCGTCATGTCCACCAGCCCCAGCGCCATCTTGTGCACGCGGCTCTGCCCGCCGAACAGACTTAGCGCCTGCTGATACTGAGCGTCCGACGATTCTTGCGTCGCCGCCTGCATCAGCTGTTCATAGCGCTGTTTATCCAGAATGCCTTGCTGGTAGTAAGCCTGGTATTGCGCCTGCTGCTGCACCAGCTGGTTGTTAAGGCGAGCGACCGGATCCACATCACCGGCAATGTTCATACGCGGCGCGGCAAGCGCATCGGTTTCAGCCTTCAGCCGCTGGCGCGTCGTTTCTTGCTGCTGCATCCGGCTGGCGGTGTGGTACTCGCGTTCGGTCAACAGCCGCCCGTCATACAACGCCTTCAGCTCCTTGCCGACCTCCTGCTCTTTGCGCACCGCCGCCTGCCCTGGCGCGTATTGTTCAGCGAGCTGTTGCCGCTGCCGCTGATACTTCTCGGCGTTCAGCGCCATCGCACGCTGCACATCGGCCTGCCCGGCACCGGCCGCCTTGGCCGCTGACGCCAGCTTGGTCTGTGCGCTTTGTTCATCCTGGGTGATTTTTTCGAGGCTGCTCAGATGCGCCTGCTCGATTTCCTGACGCAGTTGTTGGTACTGATCAAGAACCTGCTGTCGCTCACGTCCACGATTATCTGTATTTACAATATCCAATGTATAAGCAGGGGGCGGAGAGGGCATCAACTGCGCCTGCGCAGTTGCAGTAGCGGGCAAAATATTACCTGCTGGCTGATTAAAATGACGAGCAGCCCCTGTCAAAACAAGAAGGTTAGCTTGGTCAATATTTTGCATGCTAGTGCGAGTATTTTGAATCCCGATGTCTATTGACTCGAGAGCCGCTTCTGCACGCACCCGCGTAGCTTGCAACTGCTTTTCAACACCAAATATGTCACCCAGTCGACCTGGGTTACTCTGGATTCGTTCTATTCTCTCGTTTGCGTAATTCAACAAATTCTGCTGCTTATCTCGCTCACTAAGCTGTTCCTCGAGCTGCTCACTGAGATCTAACTTTCTCAGGGCAAGTTGCTTACTAGACAGTTTTATAAGCTCTGACGTGGTTAGAATCGCAGCATCTTTCAGACTCACCGCAGCCTCTTTGGCTTGCATTGTTTGCTCATAAAAGTATGCCATCCCCAATCCCGCCTGGATGGCGACACCGATCGGGCCACCAAGCATCCCCAGCGCAACGCGAGACGCCGCGCCGACGCCTGATGTCGCCTGAGCCGCCCCGCGCGCCGCCGCCGCCTGATCGCGCCAGGCCGCCGCGCTGTCATTCAGGCCGCCGGCCAGTTTCAGCATCTCCTCCGCGCGGCTGCCGCCGTCGCCGGAGGCGCTGCTCGCCTGGCGAGCCGCGTCGTCCAACTGCTTCATCTGCGCCGTCGCGGCGACGGTGATGGACGCAAGTTCGGTGAGCGCCTGTCCATACTGGCGCGAGGTGGCGGCGAGGCCCTGCAGCGACAATTCAACGCCGGCCAGCCCCGCCAGTTTCCCCGCCAGGCCGCCAAGCGTGCCGCCGATGCGTTGATAGGACTCGTCGGTCTTTTTCGCGTCCTGCTGAGCCTGGCGGTTAAATTTGGCGGATTGTTCCCCGGCGGTACGGTAAGCCGCCGTCAGTTTGTTTTTAAAGTTGGTGTCATTCAGTTGCAACCCGACGACCAACTGTGCGGTATCAGCCATTTCCCAGCACTCGCATAACGTCAGCACACTGCATATCAATACTGCTTTGCGCGGGCTGACCGGATTGATGAACGGGGGCACTCTCCGCCGCATCGGCCGTCATGCCTTGCAGTTTGAAGTATGCCCGCCAGTGATTCAGGATGTGCGCCGGCATCGCGGCGATCTTGCGAGGATCCGACTCACCCCAGCGATCGGCCAGTTGGAACACCAACATCAGCCAGGGCGAGTCAGTCAGTTTTTTTCCGCTTCCTCCAGGCTGCCGACCGCATGGCGCTTGACGGCGCCGATGGCTTCGACCAGCGTTGGGTTATCGTGCGCCGCCAGCAGATCGTCAACGCTCGGCAAGGCGCCGGCCGGAATGCGTTTGCCGTCCGGCGTCATCAGGCATGACAGCAGCAGCTGCACGTTAAGCTGCGCGGCTTTGTTCATGTCACCGCTGTCGATGGCGGCCTTCATGCCGTCTTCATTTTCCTGCAGCTCCGCCGCTTTCAGGCGGCGGATAAAGGCTTTGGCGCCAAAGATCTGCGTTTCAATCACGTGGTCGTCGGATTTCAGCAGCGCCGCTTTCAGCGCTTTCAGATCGTATTTCTCTGTCATCAGTTTTTCCTTGTTCAATTCGGTTTACTCTGTACATAAGCGGGTTGCCACAGGCCACATGGCCCGCGGCGGAAGCGTTCGCGCCGAACGCCCTCAGACGTTAAGCCAGCGCGAACCGTCGGTTTGTCACACTTTCGGGGTGACCGTGCCCCAGGTGTTGCTGTTTTGCTTGCCCTGGACGGTAATCTGAATGACTTCGCTCGCCGGGGCGGTAATCTCATTCATTTTCCAGCCGGACAGCGACAGGATGGAGGTGGAGGTGCGGCCGTTCGGCAACTCGACGTAGAACTGCACCGTTTCGCGCTTGTCTGCCGCATTCAGCAGCGCCGCAAAATCGGCGTTGGACGGATCGTCGATGAAACCGATGGATTTCTCCGCGCCTTCCGGCAGGTCGGAAATAAACTGCTTGGCGGTATCCAGCAGCGTGGTGCAATCGACAAAACCGCCGGTTTGCCCCATTTCACCTACCGCTTTACAGTTGGTCAGCGCCTTCATGGCCGTGGTTGCAGCCCCGACGGTGCCCCATTTGACGATAGTGCCGGCAGGCAGCATGGCGTATTCTGGCGAAGTTTTATCAGCCATAGTTTTTCTCTCTCTTTTTGATGAAGGATGGTAGCGGTCGCTACCGGTTTTCGATGCCATAGCGGACGTGAGCCGCCAGGATGCGTAACACTTGGTGCTTGTGGTGATCCAGCGCAGGGCGAATAAACGGGGCGGCGGCTTGCGTTGCCGTGCCGTACTCCTGCTCCAGGGCTCTGCGGTAATGCTGTTTACTGGGGCCGACGCGCAACGTCACCGCGTTCCATCCGGTAACGGCCGGGCGTATCGCGATACCGGCGCTCAGCGAGGGTCCGCTGTTTGGCGCCCCTCGTTCGGCGCACTGCCGCATGGTGCCAAGAACCGGGGCCAATGCGGCGTGGCCGGCCTCCGGCAGAATGTGACTGGCGACCTCGCGCCGAATCGCTTCCAAACGGCGAGTCAATTCCGCCATGCCGGTAACGTTTATGGCGATCACGCCGCCACCTCGGAATGGGTGATGAGGTAATCGCGGGCCATCCGATACTGGACGCGGTTATCCGCCAGGGGCGTGGCGCTCTGCAAAAGGGTGCTGCGCGTGACCGCTTGTACCGGCCATTCGCCGATATGACCATGTCGAACCCCTTCCCAGGCATTCAAAACCGCTTTGTCCAGAGCGATCAGCCGGGAGTAATCGTCGATTACGTACAACACGACCTGAAAACGGCTCTGCACCAGCGAGCTGTCAACCAGACCGGTGTTCACTTTCAGATCGCTGATCTTCTGATAGGTCACGCCTTCTTGCTGCGGATCCGGCAGGATCAGCGGATGAACCGCCAGATGGGTTAGCGCAGTCAGCGAGCGTTGGATTTCATCTTCAATCATTTGGACAAGGTCTCCGTCGTTTCGAGAGTTGAATCGTTCTGCAGATGCATTTGGGCATCAGGAAAGGAATAGCGCGCGTTCCGCCGCGCGCCGGGCAACCAGCCCATCGAGCCGCACACCGCCCGCATTCACCCATCGGCCGAACTGGTCGGCCGCCCCCTGCCGATCGCCGGCGTTCAGCCTGCGCAACAGCGTCGAGTTTTCCAACGCGCGCAGGCCCAGGTTATAGGCGAAGCTCACCAGCGCATCGAACTGCCCCTGCGTGATCGTCACCGCCACCAGCCGTTCGACGCCCTGTTCGAATTGAGCGACACCGCACACCAGCAAACGCTCGGCCGTTGCGGCATCGATCGCCATGCCGGCCCCAACTTTTCGTCCCGCTACCGGTTGAGTCCACCCGTAGCCGATCGTCCAAACGCCGACCGAGTCCTGATAAGCCTGCAACCGCAGGCCTTCGAAACGCTTAATCAGCGCCATGCCGTCGTCACTTATCTTCATGGTTTCCTCCTGACGCTTTATTGAGAAATCGGCGTTCCAATGCCTTGATCAGCGATGCTCCCGACCATCCCGCCATACCGCATACGCCGCCCATCACCTCCGAAGGCCAGTCGTAATGCAGCGCAATCATCACCATGGTCAAACCAGCGAAAATAGAAACGAACAGCTGCAAAAACAGCGTCCTCCAGCTAAAGGTTTCGCCGTTCAAGACCTTGAAGGAATAGCTGGCGATCGCCCCCAGCAGCGTCATACCGAAAGCAAGCAGCATTGAAAGGATGTTTGGTTCATTTTTCCAAGGCATAGTCATCCCCCTCCCCTTACCGGGGCATAGCCCGATCGTCGGGAGTCATGGAAAAGAGCGGCGAAATGCAGCCCCTAACCGTCATTCCTGTTCCATTTAAAAAACGGCCATTTACGCTGTCGAAAATGGCTTATCCGTTCTGCCCAACCTGAGCAGATAAATAAGGATTGCGCCGTTTTATAAAGGAGAAGGATTAGCCTCCCGTCGTGGCCATTCAACGACAGTCATTATTCAGTGAGTGATTGACCGTTTTGACAAGGAGGCTAAAAATGAAAAACCCCGCCGAAGCGAGGTTTATTTGTCGTGCGGCGGCGCCGGTAACAATTCAGTTTTATCAGATTAAACGCTTATTTGCGTACGCGTGAGTCTTTTATCATAAAAAATAAAACCCCGCCGGAGCGAGGTTTAGCTATCGTGCGGCGGCGCCGGCAACAATTCAGTTTTATCAGATTACACGCTTATTTGCGTACGCGTGAGTCTTTTATTATAAAAAATAAAACCCCGCCGAAGCGAGGTTTAGCTATCGTGCGGCGGCGCCGACAACAATTCAGTTTTATCAGATTACACGCTTATTTGCGTACGCGCGAGCCTTTTATTATAAAAAATAAAACCCCGCCGAAGCGAGGTTTAGCTATCGTGCGGCGGCGCCGGCAACAATTCAGTTTTATCAGATTACACGCTTATTTGCGTACGCGTGAGCCTTTTATTAATTATTGCAACGCGCATGCGCTATTGTTATTCCTGACGCAATAGGGAAACAAGAAATAAACCCTCATCAACGTCAACGACAGGCGTTTCAGCGATCCATACTCAACTTTATATCCAACATCGCCAGGCATCCCCCGATAAATCCCTCCGCCGTTTGCATCTCTTTGCGTATCGTACCGTCTGAACATTTCCTTTTCAGGGCGATCTTACGCAGAGATATGCCATAAACATGGTGGGCAATGATGAGATCGAACTCTTCGGGTTTGTATTTCTTCAATCTGCCCACGCAACCGTCGATCACCAGGCCGTCATCATCGCAGCAGGAACGCTCGCCATTCGACTTATAGGACAACAGCCCTTTGAACCCGGCAGCAATGGGGGAATAGTCGATGCCGCTGTTATCCCTGGCCCATACGCCCCACCGCTCCAAAACTTCATTCATATCTCTCATGCTTCCACCTCCTTTGGGCGTTTGCCATATCGCCAGGGCTCCATGTTGTTGACCGACGTCGTTCGAGCCGTTCTTCTGCTCGGCGTGCGCCAAGACGCAACAACCGATCCGCCCGGCGGGCTCACCGAGGGATATCGCACAAAATACTGTACAAATAACCAGTACCAAGTATACCCAGAGGTATCTTTTTTTCAATAGCGAAAATCCATTTACCTGCAGGTAAATTTAGGTACGATGGCCTCATGAAAAACGAGCAAAAAATGCACCTGCAGGAGATGCGGCGAGAGCGCCTGATCATCCTGATCGATAACCTCGGCGTCGGGGGGCAAAAGCGCCTTGCCGAGGCGCTCGGCATTGCCGCAGACTATGTTTCTCGTCTGCTCTACCCGCCGGGCAAGAAGGGTAAAAAGGGCATCAGTGGGGACATGGCGCGAAGGATTGAACAGTACTTCGCCGTGCAAATCGGCTGGCTGGATGGCCTGGAGCAGACCGGGCAACGCCCCGTCAGGCAGAAGGCCGCACAGGCCTTGGCTAAAACGCTGCCGCTGCTGGCGTGGACATTGCCGTTGTCTCATGAACAGTTGCGCAAAGGAACGACCGTCCACTACCCGGCGATGGTGCAATGCAGCGCTCTGGCCTACTGGTTGCCGGTGCGGGATGACACGATGAGCGGCTCTGCCGGCGCCAATTACCCAAAGGGAGCATTGATTCTTGTCGAACCCATGACTGCCGGTATAACCGAGCTCGTGTCCGGTGATAAGGTGATAGCGAAACGCTGCGACAGCGCAGAACTTATCTTTAGAAGATATGTTGAGGAAGCCGGTCATCAGTGGCTTAAGGGGAACATGCCGGGTTGTCCGACTTTGAATGCCGATGAGTACATGATTCTCGGGGTGGTGCTCGGTGCCTGGCTGCCCTGACCTACCCGTTTGAGACGACATAATGCAAAAAACCGCCAACCTTGCGGCTGACGGTTTTTTTGGCACTCAGGGCGCCGGTACTGCTTTGTCATGGTGCCGGCTACCGGAATCGAACTGGTGACCTACTGATTACAAGTCAGTTGCTCTACCTACTGAGCTAAGCCGGCTGAATTTGGCGGAAGGACAGAGATTCGAACTCTGGGAGCTGTTACACTCGACGGTTTTCAAGACCGTTGCCTTAAACCACTCGGCCATCCTTCCAATGGGCGCTGATATTAGCGATACCGTTATGAAATGTCTATCGTTTTGATGCAAAAAAATCACATCGGTGGCGCAGTTGCCTAAACTTCAGGCCTTAAACGCTTAAAAAATGAAAAGCCCCGCAAAAGCGAGGCTTTTATGTTCGGCTGAAACGCGATTACTTCGGCTGCGAATCGTAGTCTGAACAGGTTTGATAGCCCTTGTTCATGACATGGCCCGTGTCGTTGTAGCTGACAAAATACGTTTGCACTTTGCCATCGCGCGGCGCGACCGCATAGGTGTCGCAGGTGCCCTGCGCATGGATCAGCGTGGCAGACGTCGACGGCGGACCGGCAATCGCCCGCACCTGCTGCTTGGTCATCCCTACTTTGACATCGCTGACCACCGGCTCATTGACATAACTGGTTGCACGGTCATAGGCGGTGCAGCCGGCAAGAATGGAAAATACCGCCGCAGTGCCGACGGCCAAAACCAACTTCTTCGTCATAGCTTGTCCTCTTGGAGTACGTTTGTTGTCCCCTAAGTCTAGAAGTGGAAAGGCTTTTCTACAAACTCCCCTTTGTCGATCGGTGCGCTTTTTCTCGCGATCGGCCGGCGCGGGCGCGACATCGGATTCAAAAGCCGAAATCGCTCAGCGCCGGGACATCGTCTGGGCGCCGACCCAGCGGCCAATGAAAACGCCGACCCTGTTCGCGAATCGGCATGTCGTTGATGCAGGCATGGCGGTTGATCATCAACCCTTCCTGATTGAACTCCCAGTTTTCGTTGCCGAAGCTGCGATACCAGTTGCCGGAATCGTCGCGCCACTCATAGGCGAAACGCACCGCGATGCGCGCGCCGTCAAACGCCCACAGTTCCTTAATCAGCCGATACTCCAGCTCTTTCGCCCACTTGCGTTGCAAAAATGCGACCACCGCCGCGCGGCCGTCGACAAACTCCGCGCGATTACGCCAATGGGTATCGAGGGAATAGACCTGCGAAACCCGCTCAGGATCGCGGCTGTTCCAGGCATCTTCCGCCAACCGTACTTTTTCGATGGCAGATTCACGGGTAAAAGGCGGCAATGGGGGTTTAATGCTCATGATCATCTCCTGGGTGAAGGTGCGTAGACAACTCTGTCTACATCATTACGCTAGCGCATGTAGACAGAGTTGTCTACAATCACTCGAAAATAGCCTGGGAGAAAAATGATGACCGTTGATCGCAACACCTTGCCCGCCCGTCAGCGCATCCTGCTGACGGCCCACGATCTGTTCTATCAGGAAGGGATCCGCGCCACCGGCATCGATCGCATCATCAAGGAATCAGGCGTCACTAAGGTGACGTTTTATCGCCACTTTCCCAGCAAGAACGATTTGATTACGGCGTTTTTGGCCTATCGCCACCAGCAGTGGCTAACCTGGTTCAGTACAGCGTTGGATCGACATGTGGCGCAGAGCGGCGGGTTACTGCCGGCGCTGGCGCCCTGCCTGGCGGAATGGTTCGACGATCCGCGTTTTCGCGGCTGCGCGTTTATCAATACGGCCGTGGAGATCGCCGATCTGCTGCCGGAAAGCCTGCACCTCGCCGGCCGGCATAAGCAACAGATGACGGATGAACTGGCGCGCCACCTGCCCGCAGGCCCGCAGCGGGAACAGCACGCCGCGATATTGGCGATGCTGATCGACGGCGCCATCGTCAGGGTACAGATTGAGCGCCAGCCGCAGCCGGCGTTGCAGGTGCTGAATGCCGCGCTGGCGTTGTTGGCGCAAGGCGGGTTCGATCAGTAATTGGCCCAGATGCCCGGCGTCACCAGTTCCAACAGGTGGGCGTCGGGATCGCGAAAGTAGATGCTCTCGCCACCGTGATCCCAACGCATGCGCCCCTCAATTTCCACGCCGTTGGCCGTCAGATGCCGTTCCCAGTGCGGCAGTTGGTCTTTTGCCACCGCCAGCCCGATATGCGCCGGCCCCACGCCATCGTGCGCGGGAATAAAGCCGGTCGGATAATGCGCCCCACGCAGCGAATCGCCCTCGACAAACAGCAACAATACGCTCCGATCGCCAACGTTATAGGCGCGGAACCGCTCGTTGGCGACCATCGCCGGCAGCTTCAGCACTTCTCGGTAGAAGGCGTCCGCTCGCTCAATATCGCTGACGTACAGCACCGTTTCGATCACCTTATCGATCTTGAGTTCCATATCATCCCCCTCTTTTTTGTACTGACAGCGTAGGCTTAGAGGAGGAAAACCACGGTGCTTCCCGTGCCGATAGCGGATCAATCCGTGCTTTTTACCGGTTTACAGGCAAAAAAAACGCGGCCCGAAGGCCGCGCGATGACGTTCACACTGAGGTGCTTAGAACTGGTAAACCAGGCCCACGGCAACCACGTTGTCGGTGTTGATCCCGGCAGCGTCGGTGAAGTCGTTGTTGTCTACCAGGTTGATTTTGTAATCAACATAGGTAGACATGTTTTTGTTGAAGAAGTAGGTCGCACCCAGGTCGACGAATTTGACCAGGTCTTGATCGCCGTAGTCCTTGCCGTTACCGGCGCGGCCCAGGTCTTTACCTTTGGTCTGGTTATAGCCGACGAACGGACGCAGACCGAAATCGAACTGGTAGTGCGCGTAGGCTTCGAAGCTCTGCGCCTTGTTGGCGTAGCCGTAAACGCTGCTGTCGGAGCTGCCGAAACGCGCCGCGTTGTAGGACTGGGTGAACATCACCGCCAGGTAGACGTCGTTGGCGTCATATTTCAGACCGCCGGAGTAACCTTCGGCCTTGTCGCCGCGGCCCATGATGTTCTGGTGACCGTTAGCGCCGTTCTGCTCGCTGGTGCGGCGAGAGTTGAAGAAGGCGCCCGCCGCGCTGATGCCGTAGCCCATGTCATAGCTCATGGACATACCGTAGCCTTCGCCGTTCTGGCCAAGGACGTCGCGACCGTTGTTGGTCTCTTCGCCATTACCGTTTTTACCCTGGTACTGCAGGGCGAAGTTCAGGCCGTCAACCAGACCGAAGAAGTCGTTGTTACGGTAGGTCGCCAGGCCGCTGGAACGCTGGAACATGAACTGGTCGGCGCCGTAGGTCATACCGTCGAACTCAGGCTGCAAGTCGGTATACGCCGCGACGTCGTACAGCACGCCGGTATTACGGCCGTAGTCGAAGGAACCGTAGTCGCCGAATTTCAGACCGGCGAAGCCGTAACGGGTGAAGTTCTTGTTGTCCTGGTTTTCAGCGTGGTTCAGGTTAGCCTGATATTCCCACTGGCCGTAGCCGGTCAGCTGATCGCTGATTTGCGTTTCGCCGCGCAGGCCAAAACGCATATAAGACTGGTCACCGTCCACGCCGTTGTTGCTGGAGAAATAGTGAAGACCGTCGACTTTACCGTACAAATCCAGTTTATTACCGTCTTTGTTGTAGATTTCCGCCGCGCCTGCTGTGCCTGCAACCAGCAGTGCGGGTACCATCAGAGAGAGTACTCGAAGTTTCATCGTTATTATCCTCGTTAATTATGTCGAGCTACGGCCACTGCCCTTTTCGAGCATTATTAGCACGACTGTGCATTACCATTCTGGTAACAAGGGTTATATTAATCCAGAAAGAAAATGATACCAAGTATCCGATAGTGTTTCAGCGTGATTAATAAAGGTTTCAAAATGTAAATGTGCGCGAACTTTCACAAAACATTACCGACAAACAAAATAAAGCACTTAAAGACAAAGAATAGATTAATTGATAAAAAATCATACATTTATACAAATCTTTAAGAAAAAAAAGCCAACCATACAATTGTACTGGACAATAAGCACATTGTGCCAAAACGCCGCCTGCACGCAGCCGCTATAATCACCTCGCTATCATCATTATTTTCATTATTACCTTCATTATCCGAAGATAATTTCTGCATACCTTTAACCGGCTTCTGGCCGGTTTTTTATTTTCCTCCACACTGTCCTCACAATTTCAATCCGCACAAATAGCACGCAAATAAATAACCTCGCGATATAGTTTCGCCAATTTACATCCGCACTAATTGCTAATCTTTTCTCTTATTTTGGTCTACAAATTGAATTTGTTTTTCATTTCGTGCTTTATCTCGCCGAATATTGTGTGTCACAGGCAAAATTGGCCGCAGAGTTTCACTTCTGGTAGCCTGAAAAAAAGCTCACCCTCAGCGAGTAAAGTCATGATGCCATTTCACCCAGAGGCGCTATGGCGGCGGCTGCAAGGCTCGCCCTTCCGCGCCCGTTTCCGTTTGAATCCCAAAGACCAGAGCTATCTTGACGACAAAGGCTTGCCGCTGATCCTCAGCCATGCCCGCGACTTTATCGATCGCCGTCTGGCCGCCGCCCACCCCAAAAACGATGGCAAGCAGACGCCGATGCGCGGCCATCCGGTGTTCGTCGCCCAACACGCCACCGCCACCTGCTGCCGAAGCTGCCTGGAAAAATGGCACGGCATACCGCAGGGCATCGCGCTGGACGAACAGCAAAAAGACTATATTGTCCAGGCGATCGCCCTGTGGCTGGTGCGCCGAGGCGGCGCCAGAGAGGAATCAGGCGCGAATCTTTTCGACCCGGATCGCGGATTGTGATAAAAACTGTCAGTAACTTTCGCCACTCTTTTGACCCAAGATCCTGACGCTTACATGACAGCCACCTTGTGCAATGAACAGCAAACGCCCGGCGTTCCTCAACAGATCGCCACCCGCCTGGCCTTTTTCGTCGCCGGCCTCGGCATGGCCGCCTGGGCGCCGCTGGTGCCCTTCGCCAAAACGCGCATCGGCCTCGATGACGGCTCGCTCGGCCTGCTGTTGTTATGTATCGGCGCCGGCTCCATGTTGGCGATGCCGCTGACCGGCTTCCTGACCGGCAAACTGGGCTGCCGCGCGGTGATCCTGATGGCGGGGCTGGGGCTGTGCATCGATTTGCCGTTGTTGGCGCTGATGGACTCCCTCGGCGGCATGGCCGTGGCGCTGCTGTTGTTCGGCGCGGCGATCGGCATGATAGATGTGGCGATGAACGTGCAGGCGGTGATCGTCGAGCGCAACAGCGGCAAGGCGATGATGTCCGGCTTTCACGGCTTCTTCAGTATCGGCGGCATCGCCGGCGCAGGCGGCGTCAGCGCGCTGCTGTGGCTGGGGCTGACGCCGCTGCAATCCACCCTGATCACCGTGCTGGCGGTGATCGTGCTGCTGGCGTTCGCCAGCCGCCATCTGCTGCGTGACAGCGGCGCCGACGACGACGGCGGACCGATGTTCGTCTTGCCGCGCGGTTGGGTGATGTTTATCGGCATTCTGTGCTTTATCATGTTCCTGGCGGAAGGCTCGATGCTCGACTGGAGCGCGCTGTTCCTCACCACGCTGCGCGGCGTCGAACACAGCCAGGCCGGGCTGGGCTATGCGCTGTTTTCCATCACCATGACGCTCGGCCGCCTCAATGGCGATCGGGTGGTGAACTCGCTGGGCCGCTACCGGGTGCTGCTGCTGGGCAGCCTGTGCGCCGCTGTCGGTCTCAGCCTGGCTATCGCCTTCAATCACGCCACCGTTTCGCTGGCCGGCTTTATGCTGGTTGGCCTGGGCGCTTCCAACGTCGTGCCGATTCTGTTCAGCGCCGCGGGCAACCAACGCGATATGCCGGCCAATTTGGCGATCGCGTCCGTTACCACCGTCGGCTATGCCGGTATTCTGGCCGGCCCGGCGCTGATCGGCTTTGTCGCTCAGTTTTCCAGCCTGACGGTGGCCTTCGCCTGCGTAGCCGCTCTGCTGTTGGCGGTGACCGCCAGCGCCAGGGCCGTCACTCGCTGATTCAGGAATGCGCAGCCACTATGCAAAATAAACAACTGACCATTAGCTCCAGCAATATCACTCGCTGCTTCCTGCTGTTTATCGTGCTGCTGACGATCGGCATCGGCCTGTATGGCTACAACTACACCAACGCCTGGCTGGCGGAAAAGAAGTACACGCTGAACAGCATCGCCGGTTCGCTGCAAAAGCGCATCGATACCTATCGCTACATGACCTATCAGGTCTATGACAAATTCGGCAACGCGCCGGCGCAGAATGTCGATCCCGGTTTGCAGGAAACCCGCCTGCGCCCCGACGTCTACTATGTCGAGAAGCCGCACAAGAAAACCGACGCGGTGATCTTCGGCAGCCATGACGAGAACACGCTGGCGATGATCGCCAACATCTCGGACTACCTGGACAACCGTTGGGGCGCCAAGACCGAGAGCTACGCCATGTATTACCTCAATGGTCAGGACAACAGCCTCAGTCTGATCACCACTCAGCCGCTCAAAGAGCTGGCTTCGCGCTTTAGGGAAAGCTACCTGACCACTTCGGCGGACGAACGCCGCGCCGAGATGCTGCAACAGGCCAATATGCTCGACGAACGCGAGAGCTTTTCCGATCTGCGCAAACAGCGCTTCCAGAACGCCTATTCATTCTCGATTCGCACCACCTTTAATCAGCCGGGACATCTGGCGACGGTGATCGCCTTCGACTTGCCGATCAACGACATCATTCCGGCCAACCTGGCCCGCGCCAATTTCCTGCTGCAGCCGGACGATGTCGAGCTCGACGACAGCGCCATCCCGGCGGAAACCGCCCTCGGCGCCCAGGCGGCGATGAGCGGCGGCTGGGTGGAGTTCAGCGCCGCCCTGCCCAATGCGCCGCTGAAGGTGGTGTATCGCGTTTCGGCCATTAATCTGGCCATCGATCTGCTGCGCAACAACATCTGGCTGATCGCGGTCAACCTGCTGCTGTTGGCGCTCTCGATGCTGAGCATCTACTTTATCCGCCGCCAGTACATCCGCCCGAGCGAAAACATGGCGGTTGAGCTGGAGGCCGAGCGCGCGCTGAATCAGGAAATCGTCTCCAGCCTGCCCTCCGGCCTGCTGGTTTACAGCTTCGCCAACAATGCGGTGATCGCCAGCAACAAAATCGCCGAGCACCTGCTGCCGCACCTCAGCCTGCAAAAAATCGCCCATATGGCCGAACAGCACCACGGCGTCATTCAGGCAACGGTCAACAACGAGGTGTATGAAATCCGTATTTTCCGCAGCCAACTGTCGCCGGATACCTACCTGTTCCTGATGCACGATCAGGATAAAGAGGTCATGGTGAACAAGCGGCTGCAGCAGGCACGGCGTGAATACGACAAGAACGTGCAGGCGCGCAAACTGATGTTGCACAACCTGGGCATCGAACTGAATCAGCCGGTGCGCCAGATGTACGATCTGGTCGACAGCCTGCGCAACCAGCCGGATGAGGAACAACAGCAGGCGCTGCTGGGCCAACTGACGGCGGCGTCGTCGTCGGTGCTGGGATTGATCGATAACATCACTCTGCTGACGCGGCTGGAAACCCAGGACTGGCAACCGACGCGCGAGCCGTTCAACCCGGCGGCAATGATCGACGAGTTGCTGCTGGAAGCCCTGCCCGCCCTCAATCAAAAGGGGCTGGCGCTGTTCAAGCATTTCCAGCTGGACGTCGAACAGAACTACATCGGCGACGCCAACGCGCTGCGCAAAGTGATCTCGCTGCTGGTGCATTACGCCATTATCACCACCGCCTGCGGCAAGATTTCTCTGGTCATCGACCATGAGCCCGAACACCCGGATCGCCTGATTTTCCAAATCAACGACACCGGCTCCGGCATCTCCAACGAAGAGATCAGCAATCTCAATTACCCGTTCCTCAGCCAGACGCTGGTGGACCGCTTCAACCACGGTTCCGGCCTCACTTTCTTCCTGTGCAATCAGCTGTGCAAGAAGCTTAACGGCCAGTTGGACATTCGCAGCAAAGTGGATATCGGTACTCGCTATACCATTCGCGTCGCCATGGAGATGGAGAGAAAAGAGCCGCAGGAACAGGAAAAGCTGCTCGACGGCGTCACCGCCCTGCTGGACATCACGTCAGATGAAGTGCGCGGCATCGTGACCCGCCTGTTGCAGGCTTACGGCGCCGACTGCCTCGTCGCCGAAGATCGCGCGGTCAACCGCGATTATGACGTGCTGCTGACCGATAACCCGCAGCGAGCCGATGATTACACGCTGTTGCTGGCGACCGATGAACCGGGTTGGCAAGCGCTGGATAAACGCTACATTCGGGTGAACTATAACCTGAACGGCGCATTAATCGACGCCGTGCTGATGCTGATCGAACAGCAAATGGCCGCGCTGGAGCAGGAAGAAAGTCCGCTTTCATTGAGCTCAGAAGATATCCAACTCTATGAAAAACAATTGAAATCAAGTGATTACTATGGGCTGTTTGTCGATACAGTACCCGATGATGTCAAAAAACTGTATACTGAGGCGGGCAGCAGTGATTTCAATGCGCTGTCACAAACCGCACACCGCCTGAAAGGCGTGTTTGCCATGTTAAATCTGCTTCCCGGCAAGCAGCTGTGCGAATCGTTAGAACAGCGCATCGCAGAAGGTGATGCGCCCGAGATCGAGAATAACATCAGTCAGATTGATTTTTTCGTCAGCAGACTGCTGAAGCAAGGTAGCCAACAACATGAATAACCTGAACGTAATTATTGCTGATGACCATCCTATCGTACTGTTTGGCATCCGGAAGTCACTTGAGCAAATTGAATGGGTGAATGTCGTTGGGGAGTTCGAAGACTCAACCGCACTGATCAACAATCTGTCCAAGCTGGATGCCAACGTGCTGATCACCGATCTGTCGATGCCGGGTGACAAGTATGGCGACGGCATCACGCTGATTAAGTACATCAAGCGTCATTATCCGCAGTTGTCGATCATCGTGCTGACCATGAACAACAACCCGGCGATCCTGAGCGCGGTATTGGATTTGGATATCGAAGGCATCGTGCTGAAACAAGGCGCGCCGACCGATCTGCCGAAGGCGCTGGCCGCCCTGCAGAAAGGCAAGAAGTTCACGCCGGAAAGCGTCTCCAAACTGCTGGAGAAAATCAGCGCCAGCGGCTATGGCGACAAACGCCTGTCGCCGAAAGAGAGCGAAGTGCTGCGTCTGTTCGCCGAAGGTTTCCTGGTGACCGAAATCGCCAAGAAACTCAACCGCAGCATCAAAACCATCAGCAGCCAGAAGAAATCGGCGATGATGAAGCTGGGCGTAGAAAACGACATCGCCCTGCTCAACTACCTCTCGTCCGTCAGCATGACGCCGTTGGACAAAGACTAAAGCCCGCCTCACGGCAGGTTAACGCCAAACAGGCACGGCATCCGCCGTGCCTGTTTGCTTTTCAGGCCTCGCTGCGGTTGTAGCGTACCTGCTGGCTGTAATAAGCCAATGTCTGCTCCAGCGTCTCCAGCGTAACCGGTTTCGACAGGCAATTATCCATGCCCGCCTCGAGACAGCGCTGCTTCTCCTCCGCCAACGCGTTCGCCGTCACGCCGATCACCGGCGCGCTGAACTGCATCTCCCGCAGCGCCTGCGTCAGGCGATAGCCGTCCATGTTCGGCATATTGACGTCGGTCAACACAATATCGACGTGGTGCTGTTTCAGTACGCTTAGCGCGTCTACGCCGTCGTTGGCGGTCACCACCTGATACCCCAGCGACCCCAGCTGATCGGAAAGCAGGCGACGGTTGATCGGATGATCGTCGACCACCAGCAGATGAATATCGCCGTTGTCCGCCGCGCTGGCCTTGGCGGGCACCGGCAGCTGCACCAGCGCCTCTGCCGCGCCGTTGCCGACGCCGAACAATCGGTTGATCAAGGTCAGCGTTTCACGCGGCGTAGAGGTGCTGTGCATCCAATAGCCTGGCCGGGTTTCCAGCGACGGGCCGATATGTTCGGTCGAGAACTGGATCTGAGCCAACAGCGGCGTGTTCAGCATCAGCGGATAATCGCTGAGCATCACCTCGTCGGCGGCGGTCTCCTGCCCGTCATAGCGCTGGATATCGGCGCCGTAGCCGCCCAGAATCGCCATCAGGTAGCTTTCCAGCCGCTGATTGCGGATATCCAGCCACAGCCGCCGGCCCTGCCAGGTATCGCTGGCCTGCGGGATCGGGAACTGGGCGTTAAACAATGGAATGCGAATGCTGAACAAGCTGCCCAGCCCCGGTTCGGACTCGACGGAGACGTCGCCGTCCATCAGGTTGACCAATTTCTCGCAGATCGCCAGCCCCAAACCGGTGCCCTGGAAGTGGCGCTGCACGCCGGTGCCCACCTGGAAGAACGGATCGAACAGGCGTGAGATCTCCTTCTCCGGAATACCGACGCCGGTATCGCGCACGCTGAATTCCAGGTAGCTGCCGCGGGTGCAGACCTGCAGCACGATGCAGCCGGTATCGGTGAACTTGATGGCGTTGTTCACCAGGTTGGACAGCACCTGCTGCAGCCGCACCGGATCGCCGAAGATACGCTCCGGCACGTTTTGCTCGATAAAGCAGTACAGCCCCAGACGTTTCTTCACCACCAACGGCAAATAGTTGCCGGCGATATGGGTGATCACCTCCAGGCAGGAGAACTCACGCGGTTCAATCTTCAACTGCTCGGACTCGATTTTGGAGAAGTCGAGAATATCGCTGATGATTTTCAGCAGCAGCCCGGAAGAATTGTTCATCGCATTGACCAGCCGATCGACCCCTGGCGGTAGCGCCTTGGTCTGCAGCAGATCGAGGTTGCCGATAATGCCGTACAGCGGCGTACGCAGCTCATGGCTGACGGTGGCCAGGAACATCGATTTAGACTGGCTGGCCTGCTCCGCCGCCGCCGCCATCTCCTGCAGCGACTCTTCCATTTTCACGCGCGCGCTGACGTCCACCAGCACGCAGATCGCCACCTCTTCGTTGCGGTAACGCGAATGGACAAAGCTGATCTGCAGGTTATTGTTGTTGCTGGTCATCACATCGACGAAGTTCGCCTGCTGTTCGCAGATGATGCGCGTAATGCGATCGCGATCTTCGTGGGTCAACAGGTTGATGTAGTTGTGCGCCAGTTCGTTACTCAGAATATTGGTGCCATCGCTGATGCGCAGGATACAGATGCCCACCGGCGCCGAGGCGACGATCTTGCGGTTGAACTGTTCGTGTTCTTCCAGCCGGAAGGCATTGTCCTCCGCCGGCAGGAACATCTTGCGCTCAAACAGCCACGCCAGCGTGAACAGCACGATTGCCGACAACAGGTTCAGCAACAGCGCATTGAGAATCAGCATTTTGAAGCGTTCCACCACGCTTTTCACCGGCAGCGCATAAACGATGCTCAGCGATGAAGGCGGCAGCGCTTTTTTCAGGATCAGATCGCGGTAGTTATCGACATAACCGAAGTAAGCATGCTCTTCGGGGTAGCTGTTGAGCGCAGCGGCATAGCGATCGCCATCCGCCAGGCGCAGTATCGGATCGTTGTTTTCATCCAGCAGCGTGACGCCGATCGGCAGGTTGCCGGCGGTGACGAAATCTTCCAGCCGGACGGTTTGCTCGATGCCCAGCAGCGCCTCCAGCTTGTTGCCGATATAGAGAGGCGTCAGCACATACAGATAACCGATGTCAGGCCGCTGCGCGCTGGGGCTAATCCAATACAGGTTGTTGTCTTTGTCCAGATTCTTGGCGTTGCGGTATTTCAGAATGCGCTCGTGCAGCAACTTCAGCATGTTTTCCCGGTTGGCGACCGCGTTGCCGCCGCCGAATTCCGCCAGACACAGGCTGTCGCCGCCGATAAAGAACACCCGGTTGAGATCGTAGGCCGCCACGAAGTTCTCTTTCCAATACTGGATCAGGCCGCTCAGCGAATCGAGTGAACTGCGGTAAGTGGCGCTCAGGGCGCAGTTAGACTCTGGATACAGCGGATAGAATTGCGGTGGGCTGCCCTTGCCGGGGATCACGCCGCTGAACATGTCCAGGCCGCTGACCGAACCGTTGAGGCGGTTTTCCGCCATGTACTTGATGTCGCGTATGATGTCGGCGGAATGGCGAATATAGCCCTGCGCCTGATCGAAATTGAGGTTGTACTCCTGGCGGATGTCCGATTCTTTCTGATGCAGGATATTCAGAATATAAAAGGTGGTGAGCAGCGCTCCCAACGACCACAGCAACATCGCCAGCACCCGGAACAGATAGCGGGATATCTTCAGCGTAGTTCGAAAAGAGGCTAAATATTTCAATCGGATACCATACGAAAGTCAGTGGCGGCGCGCGTTGTCGCCGGCGCAGCGGCCGGCGGCTCGGTGCGCCAATTAAACCATATAACTGAAAAAGGGCCTAGCATCGCTGCCAGGCCCTTTTGTCTCAGTGCATTACGGTGTCGGCATACCGACGCCCTCACCTTGCTTAAACGTTGTCGTCGTCCATCGGCTCAGCCGCGTCGTCGCCATCGTCCAGCGGCGTAGTGTCTTCTTCTACCGCTTCCGCGCCCGGTTCCAGGCTGTCCAGCTCTTCGTCTTCCACCGGCTCGGCCACGCGCTGCAGACCGACGACGTTTTCGTCTTCCGCCGTACGGATCAGCGTCACGCCCTGGGTGTTACGACCGACCACGCTGACTTCCGAAACGCGGGTACGCACCAGCGTGCCGGCATCGGTGATCATCATGATCTGGTCGCTGGTTTCCACCTGCACGGCGCCGACCACCTGGCCATTACGCTCGCTCACCTTGATGGAGATAACCCCCTGGGTGGCGCGTGACTTGGTCGGGTACTCGGTGACTGCGGTACGTTTACCGAAGCCGTTTTGCGTGACGGTCAGAATGTCGCCCTCGCCGCGCGGCACGATCAGCGAAATCACGCTGTCGCCTTCGCCGAGGTTGATGCCGCGCACGCCGGTCGCGGTGCGGCCCATCGAACGCACCTGCGTTTCCGGGAAGCGCACCACTTTACCGTTGGCGGAGAACAGCATCACTTCGTTGGTGCCATCGGTCAGATCGACGCCGATCAGCTCGTCGCCCTCGTTGAGGTTGACGGCGATAATGCCGGCGCTGCGCGGACGGCTGAACTCGGTCAGCGCGGTTTTCTTCACGGTACCGCTGGCGGTGGCCATGAACACGTGACGCCCTTCTTCATACTCGCGCACCGGCAGAATGGCGGTGATACGCTCATCGGCTTCCAGCGGCAACAGGTTGACGATTGGGCGGCCGCGCGCGCCACGGCTGGCTTCAGGCAGTTGATACACCTTCATCCAGTACAGGCGGCCACGGCTGGAGAAGCACAGGATCGTATCGTGGGTGTTGGCCACCAGCAGGCGATCTATAAAGTCTTCTTCTTTAATGCGCGCGGCGGACTTGCCTTTGCCGCCGCGGCGCTGAGCTTCATAGTCGGACAGCGGCTGATACTTCACGTAGCCCTGGTGAGACAGGGTCACCACAACATCTTCCTGGTTGATCAGGTCTTCGATGTTGATGTCGGAAGTATTGGCGGTGATCTCGGTGCGACGGCCGTCGTTGTACAGCTCTTTGACCGCCACCAGCTCTTCGCGGATCACTTCCATCAGGCGCTCTGGGCTTTCCAGAATAAAGATCAGCTCGGCGATGAAGTTGAGCAGCTCTTTATATTCGTCCAGCAGCTTTTCGTGCTCCAGGCCGGTCAGTTTCTGCAGACGCAGATCCAGAATCGCCTGAGCCTGCTGCTCGGTCAGGTAGTACTTGCCGTCGCGGATGCCGAACTCCGGCTCCAGCCACTCAGGGCGAGCGGCGTCGTCACCGGCGCGTTCCAGCATAGCGCTGACGTTGCCCAGATCCCACGGCTGAGCCACCAGCGCGACTTTCGCTTCCGCCGGCGTCGGCGCACGGCGAATCAGCTCGATGATCGGATCGATGTTAGCCAACGCGATAGCCAGCGCTTCCAGGATATGGGCGCGGTCACGGGCCTTGCGCAGTTCGAAGATGGTGCGGCGGGTAACCACTTCGCGGCGGTGGCGCACGAAGGCTTCGAGGATATCTTTCAGGTTCAGCAGCTTAGGCTGCCCCTGATGCAGCGCGACCATGTTGATGCCGAAGGTAACCTGCAGCTGCGTCAGCGCATACAGGTTGTTCAGCACCACTTCGCCGACCGCGTCGCGTTTGACTTCGATCACGATGCGCATGCCGTCTTTATCGGACTCGTCACGCAGCGCGCTGATGCCTTCTACGCGTTTTTCTTTCACCAGCTCGGCGATCTTTTCGATCAGACGCGCCTTGTTCACCTGATACGGGATCTCGTGAACGATGATGGTTTCGCGGCCGGTTTTGGCGTCGGCTTCCACTTCCGCGCGCGCGCGCAGGTAGACTTTGCCGCGCCCGGTGCGGTAGGCCTCTTCAATGCCGCGACGGCCGTTGATGATCGCCGCCGTCGGGAAGTCCGGCCCCGGGATGTGTTCCATCAGCCCTTCGATGCTGATGTTTTCATCATCGATATAGGCCAGGCAGCCGTTGACGACTTCAGCCAGGTTGTGCGGCGGAATATTGGTGGCCATGCCCACGGCGATGCCCGACGAGCCGTTTACCAGCAGGTTCGGGATCTTGGTCGGCATAACGGCCGGGATCTGCTCGGTGCCATCATAGTTAGGCACGAAGTCGACGGTTTCTTTTTCCAGATCCGCCAACAGTTCGTGAGCAATCTTGGACATGCGCACTTCGGTATAACGCATCGCCGCGGCGGAGTCGCCGTCGACGGAACCGAAGTTACCCTGACCGTCCACCAGCATGTAGCGCAGTGAAAACGGCTGAGCCATACGCACGATAGTGTCGTAAACCGCGCTGTCACCGTGCGGGTGATATTTACCGATCACGTCCCCGACGACACGGGCCGATTTCTTGTATGGTTTATTCCAGTCGTTACCCAATACACTCATCGCGTAAAGAACGCGGCGGTGAACCGGCTTCAGTCCATCACGAACATCTGGCAGCGCACGTCCGACAATAACGGACATCGCGTAGTCCAGATACGAGTTTTTCAACTCGTCTTCGATGTTTACCGGTGTGATTTCTCTGGCAAGGTCGCTCATGGAGCTGCTATCCCTCTACTAATGATTCATCTGCCCGCTGCCATAGTGGCAAAGGTGTAAAACTATATCACAAAGCACGCTTTACGGGAAAATAACCGCCGCTGTTTCACGGAAATTGTACAGATTAGTGCGCTAAAAACGCATCGACGCAGACGATGCCGCGCCGGAACATGTATAATCCGCGCAACGAGAACAAGGAGCCAGACAAGCCCATGAACGCAGAATCATCCAGCCGAGTGCAAAACGTTGACCACCAGGAAATCGCCAAGTTCGAGGCCGTCGCCTCCCGCTGGTGGGATCTGGAAGGCGAGTTCAAACCGCTGCACCGTATCAACCCGCTGCGCCTGAACTACATCATGCAGCGCGCCGGCGGCATTTTTGACAAGCAGGTGCTCGACGTGGGCTGCGGCGGCGGCATTCTGGCGGAAAGCATGGCGCGCGAAGGCGCCGAAGTGACCGGCCTGGACATGGGCGGGGAGCCGCTGCAGGTCGCCCGGCTGCACGCGCTGGAAAGCGGCGTGAACGTGACTTACGTGCAGGAGACGGTGGAAAGCCACGCTCAGGCCAACCCGCAGCGCTACGACGTGGTCACCTGCATGGAAATGCTGGAGCACGTGCCCGATCCGGCCTCGGTGGTGCGCGCCTGCGCCCAACTGGTGAAACCGGGCGGCCACGTGTTCTTTTCCACCATCAACCGCAACACCAAAGCCTGGCTGATGGCGGTGATCGGCGCGGAGTACGTGCTGAAGATGGTGCCGCAGGGCACCCACGATCATAAGAAGTTTATTCGCCCTTCCGAACTGATCGGCTGGGTCGACGGCACGCCGCTGCGCGAAAAGCACATGATCGGCCTGCATTACAACCCGATCACCGATCATTTCAAGCTTGGGCGCAACGTTGACGTGAACTACATGGTGCACACCCAGCACGAAGGCTGAGCGCTGTAAACCGCGCCGGCCCTGCGTTATCGGGGTTCGGCGCCAACGCGCTGTTAGGAAAAATACCTAATTTCCGCGACTTCGATCAAAATCGTGGTTGTAGACAGTTTTTTAGAATATTAAATCAGATCAATATGCCGTTTTTTTCTAACGTTTAATAAAGCGCCAAACGATCGGTTTTTTCAGTTTTTCAGTAAAATCTGATCTCGCTTATTGACAAGCTTGTCGCGCCAGTCACGGCGCGCACTGCGAACGGCAAGTTACATTTCACCCCCAAGTTATCCACAAATTAGGCCGGTTTTGTTCACTTGCAAACGCCGTTTTTTCTCACTATCTTGTTACCTCACCGACATACAACCCCTATATATAGTGTTTACATACTGAGCAGAGCGACTACACTTCTGCTTAGGGGCACCATACGGACAGGTAAAACACCACATGAACCAAAGTCTGCTTGTAACTAAACGCGATGGCCGTAAAGAGCGCATCAACCTCGACAAAATCCACCGGGTCATCGATTGGGCCGCAGAAGGATTGCACAACGTCTCGGTTTCTCAAGTAGAGTTGCGTTCCCACATTCAGTTTTATGACGGCATCAAAACCGCCGACATTCACGAAACCATCATCAAAGCCGCTGCCGATCTGATCTCCCGCGATGCGCCGGACTATCAGTACCTGGCCGCTCGCCTGGCGATCTTCCACCTGCGTAAAAAGGCTTACGGTCAGTTCGAACCGCCGAAGCTGCACGCTCACGTGACCCGCATGGTCGAGATGGGCAAATACGATAAACATCTGCTGGAAGACTACAGCGCTGAAGAGTTCGAGCAGATGGACTCCTTTATCGATCACTGGCGCGACATGAACTTCTCTTATGCCGCCGTCAAGCAGCTGGAAGGCAAGTATCTGGTGCAGAACCGCGTCAGCGGCGAGATCTACGAAAGCGCCCAGTTCCTGTACATGCTGGTGTCCGCGTGCCTGTTCTCCAACTACCCGCGTGAAACTCGTCTGGACTACGTCAAACGTTTCTACGACGCGATTTCCACCTTCAAGATTTCGCTGCCTACGCCGATCATGTCCGGCGTGCGCACCCCAACCCGCCAGTTCAGCTCCTGCGTGCTGATCGAGTGCGGCGACAGCCTGGACTCCATCAACGCCACCTCCAGCGCCATTGTGAAATACGTTTCGCAACGCGCCGGCATCGGCATCAACGCCGGCCGCATCCGCGCGCTGGGCAGCCCGATCCGTGGCGGTGAAGCCTTCCATACCGGCTGCATCCCGTTCTACAAACACTTCCAGACCGCCGTCAAATCCTGCTCGCAGGGCGGCGTGCGCGGTGGCGCGGCAACGCTGTTCTACCCGATGTGGCACCTGGAAGTGGAAAGCCTGCTGGTGCTGAAAAACAACCGCGGCGTTGAAGGCAACCGCGTGCGCCACATGGACTACGGCGTGCAGTTGAACCGTCTGATGTACCAGCGCCTGATCAAAGGCGAAGACATCACCCTGTTCAGCCCGTCCGACGTGCCGGGGCTGTATGATGCGTTCTTCGCCGATCAGGACGAATTCGAGCGCCTGTACACCCAGTACGAGAAAGACGACAGCATTCGCCAGAAGCGCGTGAAAGCGGTTGAGCTGTTCTCGCTGATGATGCAAGAACGCGCCTCTACCGGCCGTATCTACATCCAGAACGTCGACCACTGCAACACCCACAGCCCGTTCGATCCGCAGATCGCGCCGGTGCGCCAGTCCAACCTGTGTCTGGAAATCGCCCTGCCGACCAAGCCGCTGGAAGACGTCAACGACGAAAACGGCGAGATCGCGCTGTGCACCCTGTCCGCCTTCAACCTGGGCGCGATCGACAGCCTGGACGATCTGGAAGAGCTGGCGACCCTGGCGGTACGTTCGCTGGACGCCCTGCTGGATTATCAGGATTATCCGATCAAGGCCGCGCACCGTGGCGCGATGGGTCGCCGCACCCTGGGCATCGGCGTCATCAACTTCGCCTATTATCTGGCGAAGAACGGCGTGCGCTACTCCGACGGCAGCGCCAACAACCTGACCCACAAAACGTTCGAAGCCATTCAGTACTACCTGCTGAAAGCCTCCAACCGTCTGGCGCAGGAACAAGGCGCTTGCCCGTGGTTCAACGAAACCACTTATTCGCAGGGCATCCTGCCGATCGACACCTACAAGAAAGACCTGGATGCGATCTGCAGCGAGCCGCTGCACTACGACTGGGAAACCCTGCGTAAAGAGATCCAGGAAACCGGCCTGCGCAACTCGACGCTGTCCGCCCTGATGCCGTCGGAAACCTCTTCGCAGATTTCCAATGCCACCAACGGCATCGAGCCGCCGCGCGGTCACATCAGCATCAAGGCGTCGAAAGACGGCATCCTGCGCCAGGTGGTGCCGGAGTATGAGCGTCTGAAAGACAACTACGAGCTGCTGTGGGAAATGCCGAGCAACGACGGCTATCTGCAGCTGGTGGGGCTGATGCAGAAATTCATCGACCAGTCGATTTCGGCCAACACCAACTACGATCCGACCCGCTTCCCGGGCGGCAAGGTGCCGATGAAGCAGCTGTTGAAAGACCTGCTCACCACCTACAAGTTCGGCGTGAAAACGCTGTACTACCAAAACACCCGCGACGGTGCGGAAGACGCCCAGGAAGATTTGCAGCCTGCCAAGGCCGGCGATGACGACTGCGAAAGCGGCGCCTGCAAGATCTAAAGTTTGACCTAGCGGGCCGGAATTTTCCGGCCCCTTCATTTAGCCACGTTACGATGGATTCAGGCTTATGGCTTACACCACTTTTTCTCAGACCAAAAACGACCAGCTGCAAGAGCCGATGTTCTTCGGCCAGTCGGTAAACGTTGCGCGTTTCGACCAGCAAAAGCATGAAATCTTCGAAAAACTGATCGAAAAACAGCTCTCCTTCTTCTGGCGCCCGGAAGAGGTTGACGTTTCCCGCGATCGCATCGATTACCAGGCGCTGCCGGAGCACGAGAAGCACATCTTCATCAGCAACCTGAAGTATCAGACCCTGCTGGACTCCATCCAGGGCCGCAGCCCGAACGTCGCCCTGCTGCCGCTGATCTCGATCCCTGAGCTGGAAACCTGGGTGGAAACCTGGTCGTTCTCCGAGACTATCCACTCCCGTTCCTACACCCACATCATCCGTAACATCGTCAACGATCCGGCGCTGGTGTTCGACGACATCGTCACCAACGAAGAGATCAAGAAGCGCGCGAAAGACATTTCCGGCTACTACGACGATCTGATCGAGATGACCAGCTACTATCACCTGCTGGGTGAAGGCACCCACCAGGTGAACGGTAAAACCGTCACCGTCAATCTGCGTGCGCTGAAGAAGCAGCTGTACCTGTGCCTGATGAGCGTGAATGCGCTGGAAGCGATCCGCTTCTACGTCAGCTTTGCCTGCTCCTTCGCTTTCGCCGAGCGCGAATTGATGGAAGGCAACGCCAAAATCATCAAACTGATCGCCCGCGACGAAGCGCTGCACCTGACCGGCACCCAGCACATGCTGAACCTGATGCGTTCCGGCGCCGACGATCCTGAAATGGCGGAGATCGCCGAGGAATGTCAGCAGCAGTGCTACGATCTGTTCGTGCTGGCCGCCCAGCAGGAGAAAGAGTGGGCGGAATACCTGTTCCGCGACGGCTCGATGATTGGCCTGAACAAAGACATCCTGTGCCAGTATGTGGAGTACATCACCAATATCCGCATGCAGGCGGTCGGCCTCGGTCTGCCGTTCGAAACCCGCTCCAACCCGATCCCGTGGATCAATGCCTGGTTGGTGTCCGACAACGTGCAGGTAGCGCCGCAGGAAGTGGAAGTGAGCTCTTACCTGGTTGGCCAGATCGACTCGGAGATCAACGCCGACGACCTGAGCGACTTCGAACTGTAAGCGATGGCGACGCCAACCGTAACGCTGCGCGCCGCCGGCACGCAGCTCTCTTGCCCTAACAGTGAAAACTGCCTGCTCGACGTGCTGGAACTGCACGACGTGCAGGTGGAGTACCAATGCCGCTCCGGCTATTGCGGCGCCTGCCGCCTGAAGCTGGTGAAAGGCGAAGTGGCCTACCGCCAACAGCCGCTGGCGTTTATCAACGCCGGTGAAATCCTGCCCTGCTGCTGCATGCCGCTGACGGATATCGAGCTGGAAATGTAAAGTCGGGTGCCGGAAACCGCGCCTGGAGACCAGAAGGCGGGGTTGCCCCCGCCCTAGGATTACCGCTTCACCTCACACGCCAACCTGATCAGGATAGTGATATTTTCCTGGTAGATTTTCAACTCGCACAGCGAGTCTCTTATCATCCAGATAAATAACAAAACCGTAATACATACAACGGTTAGCGAGTGAAACACATGCCTTAAGCGCATGCTTGCCTCCTTGCTGTGAAGGGGCTACCATAACGGTGTCTAGACGTTAGGGCAGCCCCATTCTGATTGAGAGTCAGTCTGGGGCTTTCATCTATCCGCCTTGTCACACAATGCCCAAGACGAACAGTCTCAAGCACCCGTCAAGAGAGTAACAGCATTCCCTCACCGCGAATATCCCCTATAAGATTATGATTAATCAGGGATATATAACTATCCTCAAAGTATTTCCCTTAGCGCCCCCTTTCCCGCCGATGTGGAAAAATAACGCGCCGGGGAATCGCCGAAGGCTTTACGAAACATGGCGATAAAATTGCTCGGCGAGGCATACCCCAGCGCCTCCGCAATCTGCAGCACCGTTTCGCCTTCGGCCAGCTTCGCCAACGCATATGACAACCGAGCCTGCTGACGCCACTGGGCAAAACTCAACCCCGTCTCGCCGATCATCAGCCGCCGCAGGGTACGCGGCGACATCGCCCCCCATTCAGCCCACGCCTCCAGTGAACGTTCGCTCCCCGGTTGCGCCAGCAAGGCCTGCAGAACGCCGGCCAGGCGCGGATGGGACGACATCGGTAAATACAGCGGCTCCGTCGGCGCCAGCCGTATCTCGTCACGCATCACCTGCGCCATACGCTCCTGCTCCAGGGTAAGCGCGCTGCGTTTGTCCCAACCTTCCGCACGCTGAGCCAGCGCCTGTAGCACTGCGCTGATGCCGATAACGCAAGGTGTATTCGACAGATCGTGGCAGGCCTCCGGCGCCAGCAGTAAACTCCAGCCGCTCAGCGCGCCGCAAACCTGCACCCGGTGCTCCGTCGCCGGCGGGATCCAACCCGCCCGCTGAGGCGGCAGCACCCAATCGCCCTGCGCCGTGCTTACATGCAGCAAACCGCTTTCAACGCACAGCAACTGCCCGCGCACATGCTGATGCCAGTCGTATTCGCGCGTGCCCAACCGATACTCCCGGCCTGCCGCGTCGCGGCCGCCGAGGGCGATCAGCCAGGGGCCCGTCGACCATTCGCTGCAGTCAGCGTCGAGGGCGTGAAGGTTCGCATTCATATTGGCCACTAATCACTATTTTTAGTCCAGATACCGTTATACCAACCTTTTCCTGCACCGACATAATGAAATGCTTCCGGCCGCGACCGTCTGCGGCCACTGACTCACGAGGGAACATGATGACAACACTCAGCATTGGCATTATCGGCGCCGGGCCCGGCGGCCTGTGTCTGGCTCAGGGACTGCGCCGCTTTGGCATCCATGCCACGGTGTTTGAACGCGACACCACACCGCAAGCACGCGATCAGGGCTACCGGCTGCGCATCGATCCGTCGGGCCAGCAGGCGCTGGCCGCCTGCCTGCCGCCGGCGCACTACCGCTTGCTCTGCGCCGGCAGCGCGCAAAACAGCGGCGAGAGTAATCTATGGGATCCGCAGCTTGCCCCGCTCACCGGCCGGCGCCCCGAGCACTGGTTGCCCTCCAGCCAGCGCCAAACGCAAGAACCGGGCGGCGATCTCGGCATTCATCGCCAAACGCTGCGCGAGATCCTGCTTGCCGGCCTGCAAGACCGGGTGCGTTTCGGCCATACCTTGCGTGAATTTGCACAAACGCCGCAGGGTGTGGAACTTCAGTTCGCCAACGGCGAGCAAGTGCGAGTCGATGTGCTGATCGCCGCCGACGGCGTCAACTCGCTGGTGCGGCGGCGCTGCCTGCCCGAGGCGGGGCCAGAAGACAGCGGTGCGGTCACCCTCTACGGCAAAACGCCGCTCGATGCGGCGACCCGGGCCCAATTGGCCCCTGAGCTGCTGAACGGCGTATCGGTGATCTTCGCCGACGGCGTGTCGCTGGTGGTTGAACCGATGCGCTTTCAGGCCCCCATGGCGCAACTGGCGGCCGACTACGCGCCCGATTGCCGCCTCTCGCCGGTCGACGACTATCTCTATTGGGCCTGTATCGGATCGGCTGAACGTCTCGGCGGAGCCCCGGGACTGGAGGAGAACACCGCGTTGCAGGCGCGCGTACGGCATATCTCGCAAGGATGGGCGCCCGCCTTGCAAACGGCGTTAGCGCTGGCGGATCCCCTATCGCTCAGCGTGCGGACGGTGCAGGTTACGGCGGCGATGCCGGAATGGCACAGCGAACGCATCGCCTTTCTCGGCGACGCCGTGCACGCCATGAGCCCGGCAGGTGGGCTCGGCGCCAACACCGCGCTGGTAGACGCCGCCAGCCTGGCGGCGCATCTGGCGCACTCAGACAGCGCCGCGCAGGCGCTCAGGAACTACGGTACAGAGCTGCAAACGCGAGGCGCGGCGGCAATACGTCTTTCACGCCTGGCGTCCGAACGGCTACAACAAAACAGTGAGGCAGACAACTCAGCGCCATGAGCGTCACTCGATAATTTCCACCACCTCCAGCCAGGCGTTTTTACCGCACGCCTGGCCCCCATTCAACCAACGGCGCAGCATATCCAGCGCCAGCATCGCCACCGACTCCTGCCGCAGCCGCAGCCCGTGGCGCGACGCGCGATAACGCACGGTCTGGCCAATCCCGCCGCGCGGCGTGTGCAGCGCAATGCTCACCTGCTCATCGCGCATGGCGCTGACCGCCAACGCCAACGGCGCGCCGGTCAATTCCGCCAGCGAGCGGGCGCGCGCCAGCGTCGTTTCCAGCGTTTCGATGCAGTGGGCCGGCAGCAGCTCTCCCCCCGCCAGCGGCGCGCCTTCGCTCTGCAGCTGCAGGTTGATCAAGCCGCCGCTGAATTGCTCGCTCAACGCCAGCTTCAGCCCTTGCTGATTCAGGCGCTGCGTCAGCGTCGCCGGCAACCCGACGGTGCCTTCGAAGATGCAGTTGTCCCCCGCTACCTCGCGCACGCGTCGCCAGGCCAGCTCCATCTCCGCGCGCCGGCTTTCCGGCCCGGTCAGCTTCAGCTCAATGATCGGGCTGGACGAGCGGTAACCCAGCACCACGTCCGGCGGCAGTGGCAGGCTGTCCAGTTCGGCGGCCAGATCGCTCTCGGAGGTACCGAACGTCGTCAGACGCAGGCACAGCGGCGGCGCCGGCAAAGTGAAGCGCTGGCGCAGACGCGGCACGATCTGCTGTTCGACCATCACTTTGAATTCCGAAGGCACGCCGGGGGTGAAGAACATCAGGCATTGGTTCAGCTGCAACGCGAAACCGCAGGCGGTGCCCACCGGGTTATCCAGCATTTCCGCATTGGCCGGGATCTGCGCCTGCTTGCGGTTGGAAGGGGCCATCGGCCGCCCGCGCTCGGCGAAATAGGCTTCCATACGCGCCAGCCAGTCGGCCCGTTCAATCAGCTCTACGCCGCAGGCTTTCGCGGCGGCCAGCGCGCTCAAATCGTCGCTGGTCGGCCCCAGGCCGCCGTTGACGATCAGCACATCGGCGATATGGCTGCGTTCCTGCAGGATCTCGATCAAAGCAGAGAGGCTGTCCCCTACCGTTTCCCGCCCACTCATCGGCACGCCCTGCTGGAACAGGTAGTCCGCCAGCCAGGCGGCGTTGGTATCAATAATTTGCCCGTGCAGCACCTCATCGCCGGTGCTGAGCATCTCCACCCTTAACATTGATCTCTCCCACATTTTTTGGTCATTCCACTATAGAAGCCCGTAAATAACTTTTCACTAGCCGCCGTCGGATTATTTCCGCCATCGCGTCGTTCATCATGCGCCATGCCGCCCGCAAGGTTGTAAACTTTAATTTACAATGCGCGTAACGCCGGTTTGACACAAATTAGGGCTTCCACTATCCTGCCATCCTCATAAATCGTTACCTATAATTTTCAAAATCTTTCGGCTGGTAGAGAAAAAACGTGAAGAATCGCACTCTTGGCAGTGTTTTTATCGTGGCGGGTACCACCATTGGCGCCGGGATGCTGGCGATGCCGCTGGCGGCGGCCGGCGTCGGTTTCGGCGTCACGCTGGCCTTACTGGTCGGGCTGTGGCTGTTGATGTGTTACACCGCGCTGTTACTGGTGGAGGTTTACCAGCATGAGCAGGCGGATACCGGTCTGGGCACGCTCGCCAAACGTTATCTCGGCGGCGGCGGCCAGTGGCTGACCAGCTTTAGCATGATGTTCCTGATGTATGCCCTCACCGCCGCCTACATTAGCGGCGCCGGCGAACTGCTCGCCACCAGCATCAGCCAATGGACATCACAGGACTTCCCGGTGTCGCTCGGCGTCCTGCTGTTCACCCTGGTGGCCGGCGGCGTGGTGTGCATCGGCACCCACTCGGTCGACTTGTTCAACCGCATCCTGTTCAGCGCGAAAGTGGTGTTTCTGGTGGTGATGCTCGGCCTGATGTTGCCGAATATCCACCAGACCAATCTGATGACGTTGCCGCTGGAGCAAGGCCTGGCGTTATCGGCCATTCCGGTGATCTTCACCTCATTCGGCTTCCACGGCAGCGTGCCGAGCATCGTCAACTACATGGGCGGCAACATTCGCAAACTGCGTTGGGTGTTCATCATCGGCAGCGCCATCCCGCTGATCGCCTATATCTTCTGGCAGCTGGCGACGTTGGGCAGTATCAGCTCCGACACCTTCGTCGGCATTCTGGCGCAGCAGGCCGGGCTGAATGGCCTGTTGCAGGCGGTGCGTGATGCAGTAGCTTCGCCGCACGTTGAACTGGCGGTGCACCTGTTCGCCGATCTGGCGCTGGCGACCTCGTTCCTCGGCGTTGCGCTTGGGCTGTTCGATTTCCTGGCTGACCTGTTCAAGCGGCAAGATAACGTGCGTGGCCGCCTGCAAACCGGCGCCATCACCTTCCTGCCGCCGCTGGCCTTCGCGCTGTTCTATCCGCGCGGTTTCGTGCTGGCGTTGGGTTTCGCCGCCATCGCCCTGTCGGTGCTGGCGCTGCTGCTGCCTTCGCTGCTGGTGTGGAAAACCCGCCAAGAGCATCAGGCGCAGTATCGCGTCTGGGGCGGCACCCCTGCGCTGGCGCTGGTGTTCGTCTGTGGGGTAACGGTGATCGCCATCCAACTGGGCATCGCCAGCGGCATGCTGCCGGCGGTCGGGTAAGCGACGAAAGACAAAGAATGATAAAGAGAAAGGGGCCGCAATGGCCCCTTTTTGCTGAGCGTCAGAAGCTCAGACCGACACCGACATAAGGGCCATCGGCCAGGGTGTTGTCGCGACGCCCGTCTTTGCCTTCCATCTGCATGTAACGGTAGCCCACGTCCACGCTCAGCGGACGGAACTTCCAGCGCAGGCCGCCGCTGGCTTCGTTATAGGCCTTCACGCCGCTGGTGAAAGACTCAGGGGCAAAGTAACCTTCGCCGTGCAGGCTGAAGTAACGGTTAATTTCCCACTCCAGGCCGCCGCCCAGCGCCACCGCCCCGCCGCTCTTCCCGTCTTTCGGGCTGAGGTACAGCGCTTTGGCGCCCACGGTCGCCGTCAACGGCCCCAGCGGCACGCCGAAGTTCAGGCCCACGCTGCCGACGTTGCCGTCGTGGTCGCTGCGCGCCCAGTTGCCGGTCAGGCCCAGACCTGAAGAGCCGGTGCTCATGCCAACGCCCAGGTTGGTGTAGTGTTGCCCGGCTTCGCCCGACACGCTGATGGCGTTCGCCGCGCCGGTCACAAACAGCAATCCTGCCGCGCACGCGACCCAAGTCTTTTTCATCATCTTTCCCTCTGGTTTGTCATCCGTACCGAATGATCGAATCAACGTAAAATAATAACGTCATGAGTCTATACCAAAGCGCAATGAGTATTTAAGGGATAAAAGCGAAAAAATTCTTCAATAATCAAATAAATGTAAAAATTTGCAAACAAAAATCCATATTCGTCAAGGCGATGCCAACGATAACCGAGACCTATTTGCCGTCGCTCGGCAATAGGGCTACAACTAGTAGTGGCTTTGACCAAGGTCAGGGGAAGAAGCCCCGCCAAAGGACTATGCTGATGAACGCTTAAACCGCCCGAGTCTTTACTTAACTGCACTACGATAAGGAGCAAGTGATGAGCAAGAAAGGACTGACCACCGCAGCCGGCGCCCCGGTTGTCGATAACAATAACGTGATCACCGCGGGCAAACGCGGCCCGATGCTGTTGCAGGACGTGTGGTTCCTGGAAAAACTGGCCCACTTCGACCGCGAGGTCATCCCCGAGCGCCGCATGCACGCCAAAGGATCCGGCGCCTACGGCACCTTTACCGTCACCCATGACATCACCCGCTACACGCGCGCCAAGATCTTCTCCGAAATCGGTAAGCAGACCGACATGTTTATCCGCTTCTCCACCGTCGCCGGTGAGCGCGGCGCGGCCGACGCCGAACGCGACATTCGCGGTTTCGCCATGAAGTTCTATACCGAAGAAGGCAACTGGGATTTGGTGGGCAACGATACGCCGGTGTTCTATCTGCGCGATCCGCTGAAATTCCCCGATCTTAATCACGTGGTGAAACGCGATCCGCATACCAACCTGCGTAATCCGGTGTACAAGTGGGATTTCTTCTCTCACCTGCCGGAATCGCTGCACCAGCTGACCATCGACTTCAGCGATCGCGGCATTCCCAAGTCCTACCGCCACATGCACGGTTTCGGCAGCCACACCTTCAGCTTTATCAATGCCGCCAACGAGCGCTTCTGGGTGAAATTCCACTTCCGCTGCGAACAAGGCATTGAAAACCTGATGGATGAAGAAGCGGAAGCGATCATCGCCAAGGATCGCGAAAGCTCACAGCGCGATTTGTTCGATGCGATCAAACGCGGCGACTTCCCGCGCTGGAAACTGCAGATCCAGATCATGCCGGAACACGAAGCCTCGCAGACGCCGTATAACCCGTTCGATCTGACCAAGGTCTGGCCGCACGGCGACTACCCGCTGATCGACGTCGGCTTTTTCGAGCTGAACCGCAACCCCGACAACTACTTCTCCGAGGTCGAGCAGGTGGCGATGAACCCCGCTAACGTGGTGCCGGGCATCAGTTTCTCGCCGGATAAAATGCTGCAGGGCCGCCTGTTCTCCTATGGCGATGCGCACCGCTACCGCCTGGGCGTCAACCACCACCAAATCCCGGTGAACGGCGCCAAATGCCCGTTCCACAACTATCATCGCGACGGCGCGATGCGCGTGGACGGCAACAGCGGCAACGGCGCAACCTACGAACCGAACAGCTTTGGCCTGTTCCAAGAGCAGCCGGACTTCAGCGAACCGCCGCTGAGCATTGAAGGCGCGGCCGACCACTGGAATCATCGTGAAGACGACGATTACTACAGCCAGCCGCGCGCGCTGTTCAACCTGCTGAGCGCCGAAGAGCACCAGCGCATGTTCACCCGCATCGCCGGCGAACTGTCGCAGGTGCCGGAACACATCCAGCGCCGTCAGGTCGAGCTGTTCACCAAGGTGCACCCGGACTACGGCGCCGGCGTCGCCAAGGCGTTGGGACTGAAATAACCCGCCGTCATCATTCGCTCAGCCGCCCTTTCGGGCGGCTTTTTTATGCCTGACGCAGGCGCTCCGCCACCCACGCCTGCAACCGGCGGCGCGAAATCTTGATGCCGCCGTTTTTCAGCTCGTCAGGCAGCGGAAGCAATGCCGTCGGGCGTTGGAAATTGGCGAGCTTATCCTGCGACCAGGCGAGCAGCGTCGCCAGCGACAGCGACGGATCGCCGTCGATCACCGCCACCGGCCGCTGGCCGAATTCGGCGTCCGCCACCGGCACTACAAACGCCTGTGTGATCTGCGGATGCGCCGCCAGCACGCGTTCGATATCTTCCGGCTGCACCCCTTCGCCGCCGCTGAAAAACAGGTTGTCCAGCCGGCCGAGAATTCGCAGTTCCCCCTCGATCATCGCGCCGCGATCGCGGGTCGGGAACCAGCCCTGCTCATCGGCCAACGGCTGCAGATGGCCATGACGCCAGTAGCCAAGCGCCAGGCTGTCGGCGCGGATCCAGACCTCTTCATCCACCAGTTTTACCTCGCAGCCGCCGAGCGGCAGGCCGACGCCCGCCCGCGCATCGGCACGCTTGGCGCACACCGTGGAGGCCAGTTCGGTCAGCCCGTAGCCGCACCAGCAACGGATCCCCGCCGCCTCCGCCCGTTCGGTCAGTTCCACCGGGATCATCGCGCCGCCGAGCAGCACCGCCTTCAGCGTCATACCCGCCAGCGGTTGCGCCAGCAGCCGCCACAGCTGGGTCGGCACCAACGAGGCATGCGTGCATCCCGCCAACGCCTCGTTCAGCGGGTGCATCTCGCGCACCGCCAACCGGGCGCCCGCCGCCAGCCAGCGCCAGACAATGCCCTGTCCGGAGACGTGAAACAGCGGCAATGACAGCAGCCAGCAATCCTCGCGCTGAAACGCCATCAGCCCCAACACCCCGGCGGCGCTGGCCAGATGGTTGGCATAGCTGTGCGCGGCCGCTTTCGGCATGCCGCTGGAACCGGAGGTCAACGTCAGCGTCGCCAGACGCTGCGCATCCCACGTCGGCAGGTCTGGCCAACGCGGCTCTGTCGACGGCGGGGTCAATCGAATCACGTCTTCCGGCAGCGCCGGCAACGAGTCCGGGCCGAAGACAAAGGTCATATCCAATTCCGGCAACAGCTGCGCCAGCAGCGGCGTCGGCAAGGCGGGATTGAGCGGCAACAGGCGTGCGCCGCACTGCAACAGCGCCAGATAGGCCAGCAGCAGTGGATAGCTGTTTTTACCGCACAGAGCCACGCCGCAGCCCGGTTCAACGCCCTGATGCTGGAAATCCGCCGCCAGCTCATCCACCTGGCTCTGCAACGCCAGCCAGCTCAGCGGTTGTTCGCCGAGCATCAGCGCCGTCGCCTGCGGCTGAGTGCGTGCCCAGTGCCGCCACGGCCAATCGTTCAACGGCGCCATAGGCACTCCAGCGCCGAGACATCCAGCAGCGGCAACGCGCTGCCCGGCCACGGGCGCAGCACCTGCGCCTGCATCAACCCCAGCGTGTCCAGGCCCGGCACGGTATCCGGCGTCAGCCAATGGGCGATGCGCGCCAGTTGAGTCAACCCCAGGCTGGATTCGAGGCTGGAGCTGATCACCGCCGTCAGGCCCGCCGCGTGCGCCTGCGCCACCAGCGTCTGGCAACGCGCCAGGCTGCCGACCAGCGTCGGCTTGATCACGATGGCCGCCACGCCCGGCTCGGCCTGCACCACAAAGTCCGCCTCCCGCACGCTCTCATCCCAGGCGATGGCGATACCGGTCGCCCGGGCGAAGTCGCGCGATTCATCACGGGTCTTGCAGGGCTCTTCCAGGAAGGCGATGCGATCGCGCCACGCCGGGTTAACGTACCTGGCGAAGCCGTCGGCCTTGGCGCGGGTCCAGCTGCGGTTGGCGTCCAGCCGCAGCCGCAGATCCGGCAGCGCCTCCAGCAACACGTTGACGATCATGCCGTCCCGCACCGCCTCATACAGCCCCACCTTCACCTTGGCGACTTTCTCGCCCGGCAAAGCGCTCAATGTCTCGAACAGCTCATCCGGATCGCCGGTGCACAGCGGCGCCTTGCGAAAATCCGCCTGCATCGGCAAACGCTGCTCCAGCTCGGCCTGCGCACAGCTGAGCCCAAAGGCCACCGAGGGCAGCGCGCTGTGCTCCGGTTCGTTGCCCGCCAACCACGCCTGCAGCCAGCCCAACGCGGCCTGTTCGGCCTGCGCCGGCGTTTCCCGGCTGAATTCCGGCAGCGGCGCGATCTCGCCCCAACCTTCACGCTCGCCCTGACGCAGCTGCACCACCCATCCGTCACGCGTTTTCAACCGTTGATTGCGCAGCACCACGCCCGCCTCCATCGGCAGGCTGTAACGGTATAGCGCCGCGCTGCGGTTTGCCCCGCTCATTACGGGTTACGCTTGAATTTGCTGAAGTCCGGTTGGCGCTTCTCGTTGAACGCGTTGCGCCCTTCCTGCCCTTCGTCGGTCATGTAGAACAGCATGGTGGCGTTGCCCGCCAGCTCCTGCAAACCGGCCTGGCCGTCGCAGTCGGCATTCAGCGCCGCCTTCAGGCAGCGCAGCGCCATCGGGCTGTTCTGCAGCATTTCGCGGCACCAGCGCACCGTCTCTTTTTCCAGATCGGCCAGCGGCACGACGGTATTGACCAGGCCCATGTCCAGCGCGGCGGCGGCGTCGTACTGGCGGCACAGGAACCAGATTTCGCGCGCCTTCTTCTGGCCGACGATGCGCGCCATGTAAGACGCGCCCCAGCCGCCGTCGAACGAGCCCACTTTCGGGCCGGTCTGACCGAAGATGGCGTTATCCGCCGCGATGGTCAGATCGCACATCATGTGCAGCACGTGGCCGCCGCCGATCGAATAGCCGGCCACCATCGCCACCACCGGCTTCGGGCAGGTGCGGATCTGGCGCTGGAAGTCCAGCACGTTGAGGTGATGTACGCCGCTGTCGTCGCGATAGCCGCCGTAGTCGCCGCGCACTTTCTGATCGCCGCCGGAGCAGAAGGCCTTATCGCCGGCGCCGGTCAGAATAATGACGCCGATGCCGTCGTCGTAACGGGCGTTGGCCAGCGCGTCGATCATCTCTTTGACCGTTTGCGGACGAAACGCGTTGCGCACCTGCGGCCGGTTGATGGTGATTTTGGCGATGCCGTCGGCGGACTTGTGATACAGAATGTCTTCGAAATCGCCGGTGCAATCCTGCCAGGCGATGGCGGCATACAGGTGTTCTTCATTCGGATAAAGCATGTTCGGTTCCTTTAACCAGGGTTAACGAGAAAGGTCTGCAGCTCGGCGACGAAATCCTGCGGATTGGCCAGATGCGCGTTGTGGCCGGCCTGCGGCACGATGCGCAACGGCAACCCGGCGTCGCGCGCCAGCCGTTGAAATTTGGGGTCGTTCTCACCGCACAGCACCCGCAGCGGCACGGTCAGTTGGCGCAGCTGCGGCGCCAGATAAGGCTGTCTCCCGAGCGAGGTGGCTTCGAGCATGTCGGCAATCGCCGGGCCGCTGTTGACCGAACGCGCGGCGATCAGCGCCTGGCGGTGCACATGGCTAAGCTCTTTGAACACCGGCTGCTGATACCAGTCCGCCAGGACTTCGGCAATCGGCTCACTTCGAAAACGCGCCGCCCATCGCGCATCCTGCTCGCAACGATCGCGGCGCTGTTGTTCGTCCTCAAGCCCCGGGTTGCCGCCCTCGACGATCACGCCTTGCAGGCCGTCATGGCGGCCGTGGCAAGCGTGATACATGGCGATGCGCCCGCCGAGCGAGTAGCCCACCAACCAATAACGTTCAATATTGCGCAGTTGCAGGGTCGCGGCGATTTGCGCGCTGATGTCGTCGAAGCCGCGGCAGCTCACCGCCACGGAATCGCCGTGGCCGGGCAGATCGATGGCCAGCGACGGCCATTCCGGGCAACGCGCGGCGATCACCCGCCATTCATTGTTGTTGCCCAGCAGGCCGTGCAGCCATACCAGCCACGGACGCCCCGCTTCGCCCTGTTGCAAAATTCGCGTCGCCAGCATCATTGCACCGCCATCTGTTGTACCAGGAATTGCAGACTCTCGGCCCCTGCGCTCGGCGACACCTGCAGTTCTATCAGCGTGGCGCCGCCGCGCCGCCAGCCTTGCTCAACCGCCTGTTGCAGTTGGCGCCAGTTTTCCGGCCGCGCGTAGTCAAGCTGGAACATCGCCGCCGCGTGGCTGAACTCGACGTTCTGCGGCATGCAGTAAAAGCGTTGGCGCTCCTCGTCCGGCGTCGGCAACAGCGAGAAAATTTGGCCGCCGTTGTTATTGACGACGATCAGCACCGTCGGCGCCGAACAGTGGCGCAACAACGCCAGCGCATTGAGGTCATACAACGCGGAAAGGTCGCCCACCACCGCCAACGTCGGCCTGGCGGTGGCGCGCTGTACGCCGGCGGCGGTGGAAATCAGACCGTCGATGCCGCTGGCGCCGCGGTTGCTGAATACCGGGTAAGCGACAGGCAGCGTGGTTAACGCGTCGATCAGTCGCACCACCAGGCTGTTGCCGAGAAACAGCTGGCCGTTCTCCGGCAGCAGTTCCGGCAGGCGGTGCGCCAGCTGCGCTTCGCCAAAGTTATCGTGCAGATGCGTGGACGCCGCCGTCAGCGCCTTATCCGCCAAGACCGCCAGCCCGGCGGCCCACGGCGCGCGCGGTTGCGCCGGATGCTGCGCCAACCACTGCGCCACCCCGGCACGCAGACGCCGCCCCCGGTGCTGGGCCGGATCGAGCCGCCCCGGCAGCTCGTCGATGACCCAATACTCTTCCGGCCGACACTGCGCCTGCCACTGCAGCAAGCGTTTACCGGTCAGACTGCCGCCGAACTGCACCACCAGCTGCGCGTCTTGCAACACGCGCTGCGCCTGCGGATGAGCGAGCCATAAATCGGCGCAGGGCAGCGGTTGCCCGGTCTGCGACAGCACATCGCCGATCAGCGGCCAGCCCAGCGTCTCGGCCCAGTCGGCCACCTGTGCGCCCTCTTCCGCGCTCATACGGCCAGCCAGCACCACGCCGCGTTTTTGCCGCCAGAAGAACCAGTCCGGCTGCGGCGACGGCGCCGCACGCGTCTCGCTTTCCTGCAGCCAAGGCCGATCGCTCTGCCACCAGCCGCCCAGCGCGGCGGACCAATCGGCATACTGACGTTCATCGCCGCCGTACAGCGGTTCGGCGAACGGGCAGTTGATATGCAACGCGCCGTGCTGCAGGCGCGCCATCGCGCTGTCGACGCTGGAGGCCAGCCACGCGGCCGGAATATCCGGCGTAGGACGCGGCAGATCGATCGCCAACGTCGGGTGGCTGCTGTAGAGGCCGTTTTGACGGATCGCCTGATTGGCGCCGCAGTCGATCAGTTCCGGCGGCCGATCGGCGGTGAGAAACACCAGCCGCTCACCGGTCAGGCCGGCCTCGATTAAAGCCGGGTAAAGGTTCGCCGCCGCGGTGCCGGACGTGACAATCACCGCTACCGGCTCACGCGCCGCCTTCGCCAGCCCAAGCGCCAAATGGCCAAGCCCGCGTTCATCAAAGTGGGTATGACAGATAAAAGATCGGTTGGCCGCAGCGGCCAGCGTCAACGGCGTGGAGCGCGATCCCGGAGCGATACAAACATGCCGCACCCCATGGCGGGCCAGCGCCTCGAGCAGCACAGCCGCCCACCGGCGATTAAAAACACTTGTCGACATAGTTCGCTCACAAGTCAGTTAGCAGAGATCGTCCCCGGCGCAGCCGACGAACGCCGCGCCTGTAGTTACGCTCTGTATTATATGAGGTGTTATTTTCACGGCTTTTGCGCCAGCGCAAAAACGCCGTATATCCCTGGGTGTTTACACCAGATAATTATTTGATTTAGAACAAAAAATAAACAATAAATACACAAACACTTTACACCTGCGGCGACATGGCCTCAATCCGTCCGCACAAAAAATAGGGGAATAGCGCCCCGCCTGCGGCGGCTAGCGGAAAGTATAGGCGGGATATGGAAGAACTATCGGAGAAACAGCGGGATGAAGCACACAGTCTGCAGAAAAGAACGAGGCGGCTTGCGCCGCCCCCGGCTCGTGATTTATTTGCGGGCCAGCAGCAGCCCCAGCACCAGCCCGACGGTGGCGCCGATGCCCACGCTGTGCCAGGGTTTATCCCGCACATAGTCGTCGGTGCGGTGCACCGCTTCTTTGGCGCGGGCATAGTAGGATTCGCCGGTGTTCACCCAGCGCGCCTTGACCTCACTCAGCGCCTGCTCGGCGTGCGACTTGATGTCGATGTAGGCCTGATCCGCGCGATCGCCGCTGTATTGCAACACTTCTTCCAGCGTTTCGGTCAGCATTCTCAGATCGTCATCCAGCGTAGTTTGCTCAGCATCCGTATGTCTTGCCATCGTGAGATCTCCGTGGTTGAAAAATTAAGCGTTCCTACACTATAGACAACGATCGTCACCTGCGGCCATCGGACTTTTACCCTAAAACACTAATTGCACCTTGGCGGCCTGGCGCTTGTCGCCGGCAAACTCCAGCGCCTGCGCCAGTTGGTCCCCGGCGAACTCCGCCGACAGCAGCGGCAGCGGATCGACCACATCGCCGGCCAGCCAGGCCACCGCCAGCGCGAATTCCTCCACGAAGCGGAAGGAGCCGAGCAGATTCAACTCCTTGGCGATCAACAGCATCAGCGGGAAATCAGGGAAGCTGCCGCCCATCCCGACCTGCACGACGGTGCCCTTGGCGCGCGTGACTTCCAGGCAGCGCTGCAGCGACGTCGGATGCCCTGCTGCCTCGAAAGCAATGTCGAAATAGCCTTTGTGTTGCTGATATACGCTGAAATCGTCGTCTGCGGCATGCAGACAGCGGTCCGCCCCCATCTGGCCGGCGAGCGCCAGACAGCGCGGGCTGAGATCGGCGCAGACGATCTCGGCGGCGCCCAGCGCTTTCAGCGCCGCCACCAGCAAACAACCGATCGGGCCGACGCCGGACACGAAAACCGTTTTACCCTTCACCGCACCGGGCTGTTTCGCCGCGTGGATCGCCACCGCCAGCGGTTCGGCGAATACCATCACCCTGTCGTCGCGATCGGCGGCGTAAGGAATGCACTGCGCACTATCCACCACCTTGTATTGGGTGAAAGCACCGTCGACGTGCGGGAAATACATCGCACTGCCGAAAAAGCGCATTTCAACGCACTGATTGCTTTGCTGCGCCAGACAATATTTGCACTGCCCGCAGGGTTTGCTGGGATTGAGCGCCACCTTCTGCCCGATCGCCAGCTGCGGCGAATCGCTGGCGACCACCTCGCCGATCGCCTCGTGGCCCAGCACCATCGGCTGGCGTACCTGAAAATTGCCGACCTTCCCTTCCTGAAAGTAATGCAGGTCCGAGCCGCAGATGCCGCCGCGGCGGATTTTCACCAGCGTGCCCTGCCCCTGATAATTCACTTCTTGCGCGATCACCGCCACGTCGCGTTTGCCGTTGACCATGCAGGACTGGGTTTGAATTTTCATCTCAACACTCCACGAAAGAGGGATTACACCGCGGCGGACATGCCGCCATCGACAAACAGCAGTTGCCCGTTGACGAAGCTGGAAGCGTCGGCAGCCAGGAACACCGCCGCGCCGATCAGCTCCTGCGGATCCCCCCAACGCGCGGCGGGCGTGCGCTGGGTCAGCCAGGCGGTAAAGGCCGGGTCGTCGGCCAACGCCTGCGTCATCTCGGTTTTGAAATAGCCGGGGGCGATGCCATTGACCTGAATGTTGTAACGCGCCAACTCCACGCACATGCCGCGCGTCAGCATTTTCACCGCCCCTTTGGACGCCGCGTAAGGGGTGATGGTGTCCCGCCCCAGCTCGCTTTGCATCGAGCCGATATTGACTATCTTGCCGCGCCGGCGCGGCACCATGTAACGGGCCACGGTCTGCGACACGATGAAGACCGCCTTCTGGTTGACGGCGATGATGTCGTCCCAGTCTTGCTCCGGGAACTCGGTGAAGGGATGACGGCGCTGGATGCCGGCGTTGTTGATCAACACGTCTATCGCGCCGATGTCCGCTTCGATACGGCCGATGGCGGCATGCACCGCCTGAGAGTCGGTGACGTCGAACGCCGCCGCGTCGGCGCGCAGCCCCTCTTCGCGCAGGCGATCGGCGGCGTGCCGGGCATGTTCTTCGGTGGTGGCGTTGACCAGAATATGCGCGCCTTGCTGCGCCAGGCCGCGCGCCAGCAGAAAACCGATGCCGCGCGAGGCGCCGGTGATCAAGACGGTTTTGTTATCCAGAGAAAACAGGTTGTTCATGGTAATTCCCGGCCTTCAGGCCTCCAATCGGACAGGCCTCTATCTCAGCCGATTGTTACCGGTAAAAACGTGATGGAAATCACTGAAAATAATGTTACGAAACCCTGTTACCCTTAACGTGAACTCACGCAGACAGCGAGAGAACAAAACCAACCTATCAAATTGAAAAATAGCCACTTTCAATAAAATCGCATGCGTTGTTATCACCAAATCGATTTGTTAACATACCGCTATCCACCCTTGCCGCGCCGCCCGTTAAGGCTACCGAATGAAACACCCCCGCGTAACGCTACAGGACATCGCGCAATTGGCCGGCGTGACCAAAATGACCGTCAGCCGTTTTCTGCGCACGCCGGACAAAGTGGCGGCCGACACCGCTGAACGCATTGCGCAGGTCATGCGGGAGCTGAACATCACTGACGCCGATACCGCACAGGCCGGCAGAAAACCGCGCATCGGCGTGTTGATCCCCTCTTTCAATAACCAGATTTTCGCCGATCTGCTGGCCGGCATCGAATCCGTCACCCAGGCGCGGGGTTATCAAACGCTGGTGGTGAACTACGATTACAGCCCGCCGCGGGAAGAAGAGCAGATTGCACAACTGCTGGCTTATCCAATCGCCGGGCTAATCCTCACCGATTCGGCGCACACCTTACGCGCGGAGACCTATCTCGCCGCCGCGAAAATTCCCATCGCGCAGGTGATGGATCTCGACGCGCCGCCGGGGCGGATCGCGGTGGGATTTGACAATGAACAGGCGGGGTATGACATGACCGCCGCGCTGCTGGCCAGCGGCAAACGCCATATCGTTTACTTTGGCGCCATGTCCGACGCCCGCGACACTAAACGTTACCAGGGTTACTGCCGCGCCATGGCGGCTCAGGGGCAAACGCCGCGCCAGATCACGCCGCATCGGGTCTCATCGGTTTCGATCGGCGCCGACATGCTGGCAATGGCGCGCGAACGCTACCCGCAGTTGGACGGTATCCTGTGCACCAACGACGATTTGGCGGTAGGCGTGTTGCAGGCCTGCCTGCGTCTCGGCGTGCGCGTGCCGCAGGAGGTTGCGCTATCGGGTTTTCACGGTCTGGATATCGGCCAAGCAACCACGCCGGGCATCGCCAGCGTGATCACGCCGCGCTTTGAGATGGGTAAGGCCGCCAGTGAACTGTTGCTGCAGCGGATCGCGGGCGAGCCCAGCGCCGAGCGTCTCGATCTGCACTACCGCCTCTCACTCGGCGGCACCGTTTGAGCCGGTATGCCGGCTGACCGGCTGTGCAGCGCGGGCTTTTTCGCTGCGCGCCGCCCACCACAGCCCGCTGTTTTTCATCGCATAGCCGAATAGCAGGCCCACCAGCAAAGAGAGCGTCACCAGCGGCCAGTCGCCGCCGCCGGCGAAGGTCGCACAGGCGCCGATAAAGGTGCCGGGCACGAACCCCAGCCATTGCTGTTTGGCCTGTATGCACATCAAGAACGCCACGGCGCCGGTCAGCAGATACCCCAGCAAATTCCATTGCGGCGCCAGTTCACTGCCGTGGATGATGACCATTGCCCAGAAAACGCCGCTGCAGCAGGTCAACGCGCCGATCAACAGCCCTTTCAGGCCGCCCTGCGGGCAGGCAAAATAGGCCGTGCAGCCGAGAAAACCGGCCCAACCGATCAGGCCCAGACTGACGGCAACCCATCCCCAAACGCCGGACAGGATCCCGGTGGTGACGGCAATGGCGAAAAGAACGTTCATAAAGTGACCTGCAGCAAAAAGAAAGCGCGCAGTTTACCCGAAAACAGGCCAATTTATGCGATACAAATCACACCATAAATGTAATTAAAGAATCATTAATTATAAAAAATAGATATTCATCACAAAATAATTAGCAAGGGAACCCCACCCGGGACGTTTTCCATGCCAGCAACAGGCACACTGCGCTGCTGCTCAAGAACAGCAAATGGGTCGCCTGCTGCAGATCGACGCGATCGACCACCACGCCCAGCAAGATCGGCACCCAGTTGGCGATATAAGCGATAACGTAAAACAGAGAAAGCAAACGCGCATGGCTGGTCGGCGGCGAAATCAAGTTCACCAGGGTCGCGCTGCCGACGAAAATGGCGCCGTAAGCATAGCCGGCCACCACCAGCCCCACCGCCGCCAGCCCCACAGAATGACACTGGATCGCCATGGCGAACACCACTGCCGCCAGCACCTGCGCCAGGCAACCGAACAACAGCGAATGGCGGGCGTTAACGCGGCGGCTCAGGATCTGGCTGATGCCGGCGATCAGCAGATACACCGCAATCGCATAGCCAAAGACGCCACGCTGGTGCATGCCTAACAGCGTTTCCGCCACACCGGGACCGATTGCCAAAATACTGGCGGCCAGCGCCCAACAGACAAACAGCGCTCCGGCGCACACAAAGAATTTACCGCCGGTAGCGCGCAGGCCATCGAGCAGCGTGCTTTTTTCCTGTTCGGCCGGCGCTGCGCGGGCCGGCGACGCAACCTGGCCACGCGGCCACAGCAGCATGACGCCCAACGCCGCCATGGCGGCAATGGCCATGATGAAAACGAACGGCAGCGTCGTAGGATGAAAACCGGTCTGCAAAGCGATGCCGCTGAAGATCGGCCCCAGCGCTAATCCGGTGGTGAATGACAGCGTTGCGATTAACGCCGCGCTTTTACCGCCGTCGCGCGGCCCAAACCGCACCAACGCGATGTTCGCCGCGCCGGTCAGCGCCCCGGTGCCTACCCCGGCCAGCAGCCGCGCCATCAGCATCATGGCAAAGGTATCAGCCAGCGCGAACAGCAGCGCGCCGCTCAACACCACCAGCAACGCCGGCACGATCATGCTGCGTAAATCCTTTACTTTGCCGGCCAGATTGCCGACGCCGAACAAAGAGATCAGCACGCCGGCGGCATAGGCGCCGTAGATGACGGTCAGACTGACCGAGCTTAGCGCAAGCTGCTGCTGATACAGCGGATAAAGCGGCGTCGGCGCGCTGCTGTTCAGCAATGCCGACATCAAAGCCAGCGCCAGGAACAGTAAAATGGCCGTGCGCGACGCCTGTGCGTTTGCTGGCGCCGCGTCCTGGATGGCGGTATTTTCTGACATGCTTCCACTCCCAAAGTCGGCAGGCGGCGGCCTGCCATCGTCGTCTTTCCTCACCCGGCCTACCGGGAACGGCGCTTATCATAGCGTTACGGCGACGGGCGAAGTATCGTCAAGAATGAATCACCCTGATGCATTCTTGCATCACCGGAGAAATAACCGCCGATGTGCGTGCCGTTGACCGTCTTTCTCTCCCTCCAGGCGGAACAACGCTTTATGATAGATACCGTTATCGTTCGCCCGGCCCGCACTGCTCCCCTGGCGCCGACAAATCTGCAGAGAGGAAATGGCATGATGAATTGGGATGACGCGCGCTTCTTTCTGGCCGTCGCGCGCTGCGGCACGTTACGTAAAGCCGCCAACCAGCTGCAGGTTGATCAGGCGACAGTCGGCCGACGTCTCACCGCCCTGGAAAACTCGCTGGGTTCGAAATTGTTTATCCGCACGCCAAAATCCTTCTCCCTCAGCCCGCTGGGCGAATCCATGCTGGCGGACATGATGAAGATGGAAAATGCCGTGCAGGCGATCGCTCGCAAAGCCGCCGGCGGCGACGAAAGTCTGTGCGGCAACGTGCGCATCGCCACCACCGATACCCTGGCCGAAGCCTTCGTGATACCGGCGCTGCAAGATCTGCGGCAACGCTATCCGGCCATCACCGTCACGCTGTTGACGGCGCTGAACATCACCGATATCGCTTACCACAGCGCGGATCTGGCGATCCGCGGCGCGCGCCCCGATGACGATGAGCTGATCATCAAACGCTTAGCCACTATCGAAATGGGCCTGTACGCCAGCCCGCACTATCTGGCGCAACGCGGCATGCCGGTCAAAGGCGAGCAGCTGCGCGGCCACGATCTGCTGATGTTCCCGCGCGAACTGGTGCCGCGCCACTGGAGCAATTTCGGCGGCGAGACCCTGTTCGAGCCCAACGCCGTGCTGCAATGCAATTCGCAGCTGTTGTTACGTTCGGCCACCCGCAGCGGGCTGGGCATCGGGCTGCTCTTGTCGTGCCTGGCCGACCACGACCCGGAACTGGTGCGCCTCTTTCCCGAGAGCAAAGACTGGGTGGATATCTGGCTGGTGCTGCACCCCGATTTGCAACGCGCCGCTCGCGTGCGCGCGGTGGTGCAGGCGCTGGAAACGTCGTTTAGCGCCCATTACGACTGAGTGCCGTTTCTCCATAAAAAAAGGCCGCCGAAGCGACCTTTTTACCGTCTGAAGCGTTATCAGAACGTCGGCTGCGCCATCTGCACCAGCGAAATCAGCGGCTGAGGATAAACCCCCAACAGCAGCACCAGCGCGGCTGAGATCAGCACCACGACGCCACCGGCGGTCAACGCCCAGTTGTTCGGGGTGTCGCGCTGCAGCGATTCCGGCGCGCTGAGGAACAGACTGACGGTCACGCGCAGGTAGTAGTACAGGCCGATGGCGCTGCCTACCACGACTGCGCCGGTCAGCCACCACAGGTGCGCGCTGACGCCCATCGCGATCACGAAGAACTTACCGATAAAGCCCAGCGTCATCGGGATACCGGCCAGCGACAGCATCATCACCGTCATTACCGCGGACAAGATTGGCTTGTGCCAGAACAGACCACGGTAAGAGAACAGCGAATCCGCATCCGGGCCGCGGTATGGGCTGGACATCAGGCTGACCACGCCGAAGGCGCCCAGGCTGCTGAACAGGTAACCGGCCAGATAAACGCCGGCGGTTTCCAGCGACAGCTGATGGGTTTGCACCGCAATCAGCGCCACCAGCAGGTAGCCCAGATGAGCGATCGACGAGTAGCCCAGCAGACGCTTGATGTTGGTCTGGCTGATGGCCATCAGGTTACCGAACAAGATGGAGCAGAACGCGATGATCGACAATACCATGCGCAGCGCTTCGTTGTCGGCGGCCGGGGCATACAGGAACAGACGCATCACGACCGCAAAGATCGCGATCTTGCTGGCGGTCGCCAGGAAGGTCGAGACCGGCGCAGGCGCGCCCTGATAAACGTCCGGCGTCCACAGTTGGAACGGCACCAGCGACAGCTTGAAGCCCAGACCGACGATCATCATGCCCATGCCGGCCAGAATCAGCGGCTGGTGCATCATGTTTTCCTGCAGGCTCTTGCCGAGGCCGGCCAGCGACAGATCGCCGGATTCGGCGTACAGCAGCGCCATACCGAACAGCAGGAACGACGACGCGGCGGCGGACAGCAGCATGTACTTGATGGCGGCTTCCAGCGGGCGCTTCTGGCGGTAGGCATAGCCCACCAGGCCGAACAGCGGCAGCGAGATCAGCTCGATACCGATGAACAGCGAAGCCAGATGGTTGGCGCTCGCCAGCAGGATGCCGCCCATGGCGGCGATCAGCACCAGCAGGTAGAACTCTTCGCGGTTATCCGGATAGCCGACCAGCCACGGATACGCGAAGGTGCAGGTCGCCAGACTCGCCAGCAGCACCAGCCCAGTGTAGAACATCGAGTAGCCGTCAACCCGCAGCAGCGGGGTGACGTCCATTGGGCCTGCCTGGCCGACAAAGTACAGCGAAAGCAGCGCCAGGTTGAGACCGATCACGGTCAGGGTGGCGTTGATAAAGTGGTCGCGTCGCCACGCAATGCCTAGCATCACAACCACCACCGTCAATCCGACGATCAACAGCGGCAGCAGTGCGATCAGTTGTTGAGGAGTTATTGTCATGGCGAATTACGGCCTTGTTGTTGAAATTGCTGAAACTGACGAACCAAACCAGTGTTGCACGTTGCTCATCGCCGCGTTGGAAGTATCCAGAATCGGCTGCGGGTAAACCCCCAGCAGAACCAGCAACACCACCAGCAGCAGAATGATGAACAGTTCGCGCGCGGTCATGCCCTGCAGCGGCTGGTCGGATTTAGGCGCACCGTAGTAAGCGCGCTGCATCATGATCAGCGAGTAAACCGAAGCGAACACCAGACCGAAGGTGGAGATCACGGTGATCACCGGCACCACCTGGTAGCTGCCGAACAGAATCATGAATTCGCCGACGAAGTTACCGGTACCCGGCATCCCCAGCGTAGCCACGGCGAAGAACAGCGACAGCGCAGGGATGAACTTGATGCGCCCCCACAGGCCGCCCATCTGGCGCATGTCGCGCGTATGCAGACGCTCATACAGCTGGCCGCAGATGATAAACATGCCGGCGGCGGACAGGCCGTGCGCGATCATCTGGATAACCGCGCCCTGGTAAGCCAGCTGGCTGCCGGTGTAGATGGCGATCAGCACGAAGCCCATGTGCGATACCGAGGTGTAAGCAATAAGGCGCTTAATGTCGGTCTGCGCGAACGCCATCCAGGCGCCGTAGAAGATGCCGATCACGCCCAGCCACATGGCGATTGGCGCGAACTCGTGCGAAGCCTCAGGGAACAGCGGCAGGCTGAAACGCAGCAGGCCGTAGGCCGCGGTTTTCAGCAAGATGCCCGCGAGGTCGACGGAACCTGCGGTTGGCGCCTGGCTGTGCGCATCCGGCAACCAGCCGTGCAGCGGCACCACCGGCATTTTCACCGCGAAGGCGATGAAGAAGCCCAGCATCAGCATATATTGCACGTTATGGGACATCGGCGTTTGCAGCAGGTCTTCGTAATCGAAGGTCCACACGCCGGTGGCGTTATAGTGCACGAACACCAGGCCCAGGATCGCAATCAGCATCACCAGACCGCTGGCCTGGGTGTAGATGAAGAACTTGGTCGCCGCGGTGATGCGGGTTTTACCGTCCGACGCCTTGTGACCCCACAGCGCGATCAGGAAGTACATCGGCACCAACATCATTTCCCAGAAGAAGAAGAACAGGAACATGTCGATGGCGAGGAACACGCCGATAACGCCGCCCAGGATCCACAGCAGGTTGAGGTGGAAGAAGCCCTGATACTTCTGGATTTCACGCCAGGAACAGAGGATCGCCAGCACGCCCAGCAGACCGGTCAACACCACCATCAGCAGCGACAGACCGTCCAGCGCCAGGTGGATGGAGATGCCGAAGCGCGGGATCCACGGCAGCAGGAATTCGCTCTGCCACTGCGGAATGCCTTTCGGCGTGGTCAATGTATAGCCGCCCTGCATCCACAGCTGCAGAGAGAGCGCCAACGTCAGCCCCATTGCGATCAGCGCTATCCAGCGCGGCACCTTAGTACCGAAGCGCTCAAGCTGCCAGCACAGCAGACCGCCGATAAAGGGGATAAGAATTAGCCAAGGTAATAGCATGGCGTTTTGTGTCCCTTATACGAATAATTTCAAACTTTGTACGTAGCGCCTGCCCGGCGCTACGCCCGAAAAATGCGTCTGTTTAAATTATTCAATTAAACCAAAATCAACAGAGCCAATACGACCACTGCACCCACACCCATAGACGCTATATACCAACGCACCTGACCGTTCTCGCTCACCGTCAGACCGCGGTTCCCCCAGCGGGAGAAGACGGCCGGCAGGTTCATCAGCGAGTTCAGCGGATCGCGTTGCAGCAGCTTCGCAATGCCCAGGTACGGCTTGACGAACACTTTGTCATACAGCCAGTCGAAGCCCCAGGCATGGAACCACCAGGTCGAGAAGAAACGACCCGGCGCGCTGTTGGCGATGCTGTTGACCAGGCTGCGTTTGCCCAGCCACAGCGCGGCCGCCAGCAGAATGCCGACGATAGCCACCACGCCGGAGGTGATTTCAAGCCGCAGCACGCTGCCGTGCGCCAGCTCGGTGGTCTCCGGCAGCACGCCCTGCAACGGCGGCACGATCATCGCGCCGACGAAGGTGGACAGCACCAGCAGAACCAGCAGTGGCAAGTGGTGAGTGATGCCTTTACCGGCATGCGCTTTGATTTTCTCTTCGCCATGGAACACGATGAAAATCATACGGAAGGTGTACAGCGAGGTCATGAACGCACCGACCAGGCCGGCAACCATCAGGTTGATGTGGCCGTTGGCCATCGCGCCCGCCAGGATCTCGTCCTTACTGAAGAAGCCGGCCGTGACCAGCGGCAACGCAGACAGCGCCGCGCCGCCCACCAGGAAGCAGACGTACACCAGCGGGATGCTCTTGCGCAGACCGCCCATCTTGAAGATGTTTTGCTCGTGGTGGCAAGCCAGGATCACCGAACCGGATGACAGGAACAGCAGCGCCTTGAAGAACGCGTGGGTCATCAGGTGGAAGATCGCCGCGTCCCATGCCTGCACGCCCAGCGCCAGGAACATGTAACCGATCTGGCTCATGGTGGAGTAAGCGAGCACGCGCTTGATGTCGGTCTGCACCAGCGCGGCGAAGCCGGCCAGCAGCAGAGTGACCGCACCGACGATGCCCACCAGGTGCAGCACTTCCGGCGCCATCAGGAACAGGCCGTGCGTGCGGGCGATCAGATAGACGCCCGCGGTCACCATGGTCGCCGCGTGGATCAGTGCGGAAACCGGGGTTGGGCCCGCCATCGCGTCCGCCAACCAGGTTTGCAACGGCAGCTGCGCCGATTTGCCGACCGCGCCGCCCAGCAGCATCAGGGTCGCCCAGGTGATGGCCGTGTCGCCCACCGCCAGTTTCTGCGGCGCCAGGATCATCAGCTCGCGGATGTTCAGCGTGCCCAGCTCGTTGTAGAGGATGAACAGCGCGAACGCCAGGAACACGTCGCCCACGCGGGTCACGATAAAGGCTTTCATCGCCGCCGCGCCGTTGGCCGGATCTTTGTAGTAGAAACCGATCAACAGGTAGCTGCACAGGCCCACGCCTTCCCAACCCAGGTACATCAACAGCAGGTTGTCCGCCAGCACCAATACCACCATGCTGGCGATAAACAGGTTGGTGTAAGCGAAGAAGCGCGAATAGCCCTCTTCACCGCGCATGTACCAGGAAGCGAACATGTGGATGAAGAAGCCGACGCCGGTGACCACCGACAGCATGGTCAGCGACAGGCCGTCCAGCACCAGGGTCACGCCGATATTGAAGTTGCCGACGGCCATCCAGGTCCACAGGCTTTGCTCGAACAGCTGCACGCCGGCGGCTTTCTGGGCGAAGAAATCCATCGCCACATAGACGGTGACCAGCGCAGCCAGGCCGATAGAACCCACGCCGACGGTGGCCGCCGTGTTTTCAGACCAACGACCGCGGGAAAATGCCAACAGCAGGAACCCGATCAGCGGTAGCAGAATTGTTAAATATAATAGGTTCATCCGCGCATCTCACTGACAGTATCAATATTCAGGGTATGACGACGACGGTAGAGCTGCAGCAGCAGCGCCAGGCCGATACTGGCCTCGGCTGCCGCCAGGCTGATCGCCAGGATGTACATCACCTGTCCGTCCGCCTGGCCCCAGTAGCTTCCCGCCACGATAAACGCCAACGCCGCAGCGTTGATCATCACTTCCAGGCTGATCAGCATAAACAGCAGGTTGCGGCGCACCAGCAACCCGGTCAGCCCGAGCACAAACAGGATAGCCGCCAGGATCAGGCCATGTTGAAGAGGGATCATGCTTGCTCCTCCGATTTTCTTCTCGCCATTTCGCCACTCGCCGGCGCGTTGCTCAGCACCTCGCCAGGCTTGTGCTCGCGGCCGATATGGAAGGCGACAACCAGACCCGCCAATAGCAGCATTGAAGCCAGCTCAACCGCCAGTACGTAAGGCCCGAACAGGCTGATGCCCACCGCCTTCGCGTCGACCATCTCACCGCTGATACCCTGATCGGATACGCTGCGGATCGCGACGATCAATACCACCAGCAGCGCCAGCGACAGCAGGCCAGGCCCGATCCACACCGTCGGCTTCATCCAGTCGCGCTCTTGCTGCTGCACGTTGCCGAGGTTCAGCATCATCACCACGAACACGAACAGCACCATGATGGCGCCCGCATAAACGATGATTTCCAACGCGGCGGCAAAGTAGGCGCCGAGAGAGAAGAAGACTGCCGAGATCGCCAATAACGAGACGATCAGATACAGCAGCGCATGCACAGGGTTGGTATGGGTGATCACGCGAATCGTCGCGGCCACCGCAATCAAACCTGCCAGATAAAATGCAATTTCCATGCTTGCTGGCTCCTTAGGGCAACAGACCTTTGACGTCGATCGGTTTGGCTTCGTTTTCGGCTTCGCCTTTGGCTTTGCCGTCAATCGCCATACCGGCCATCCGGTAGAAGTTATATTCCGGATATTTACCCGGCCCCGAGATCAACAGATCTTCTTTTTCGTACACCAGATCCTGACGCTTGTACTCACCCAGTTCGAAATCCGGCGTCAGCTGGATAGCGGTAGTCGGGCAAGCCTCTTCGCACAGGCCACAGAAGATGCAGCGCGAGAAGTTGATGCGGAAGAACTCCGGATACCAACGGCCGTCTTTCTGTTCCGCTTTTTGCAGCGAGATACAGCCGACCGGGCAGGCAACCGCACACAGGTTACAGGCGACGCAGCGCTCTTCGCCGTCCGGATCGCGCGTCAGCACGATGCGGCCGCGGTAGCGCGGCGGCAGGTAAACCGGTTCTTCCGGGTACATCTGGGTTTCACGCTTGGCGAAGGCATGCATGCCAATCATCCAAATGCTGCGCACCTGGGTGCCGAAACCAACCACTAACTCTTTCAATGTCATGGTTTATTCACCCCTTATTGAGCGTTGTACAAAATGACCGCGGCGGTTGCCAGCAGGTTCAGCAGCGTCAGCGGCAGGCACACTTTCCAGCCGAAAGACATCACCTGGTCATAACGCGGACGCGGCAGCGCGGCGCGGATCAGGATGAACATCATCATGAAGAAGGCCGTTTTCAACGCGAACCAGATGAATGGCGGCAGGAACGGACCCTGCCAGCCGCCGAAGAACAACGTCACAATCAGGGCGGACACGGTGACGATACCGATGTATTCCCCCACGAAGAACAGACCGAACTTCATGCCGGAATATTCGATGTGGTAACCGTCAGCCAGTTCCTGTTCGGCTTCCGGCTGGTCAAACGGGTGACGGTGACACACCGCCACGCCGGCGATCGCGAAGGTCACGAAGCCGAAGAACTGCGGAATGACGTTCCAGACGTGCGCCTGCGATTCAACGATAGCCTGCATGTTGAACGAACCCGCCTGCATCACCACGCCCATCAGCGACAGGCCAATGAACACTTCGTAGCTCAGGGTTTGCGCGGAGGCACGCATCGCGCCCAACAGCGAGTATTTGTTGTTGCTCGACCAGCCGGCGAACAGCACGGCGTACACCGCCAGGCCGGCCATCATCAGGAAGAACAGAATACCGATGTTGAGATCGGACACCGCCCAGGTCGGGCTGACCGGTACGATGGCAAATGCCAGCAACAGGGAAGTAAAGGCGATCATCGGCGCCAGGGTGAAGATCACCCGGTCGGAGAATCTCGGCACCCAGTCTTCCTTGAAGAACATTTTGATCATGTCGGCGACCAGCTGCAGCGAGCCGCCCCAGCCTACGCGGTTCGGTCCGTAACGGTTCTGGAACAGGCCGAGCAGGCGGCGTTCGCCGAAGCTCATGAACGCCCCGCACGCCACGACCACCAACAGGATCACGACCGCTTTAAGAACGGCGATCAGAATGTCGATCACCTCAGGGGTAAACCAGCTCATCGTGCCGCCTCCCGCAGATTGTCTACCTTAGCACCCACCAAGATCGGCGGGATCCCTGGCAAGCCGAGCGGCAAACCAACCTGGCCCTGGGTCAGGGTTTCACTCAGACGCACCGGCAGACGCAAGGTCTGGCCCGCACAGCTGAACTCCACCAGGCTGCCCGCGTTGACGCCAAGCGTCGCCGCGTCGGCCGGGTTGACCATCACGTAGGCTTCCGGCATGCGCTGCTGGATCACGTGAGAGCGCTGCGACATTTCATCGCTGCCGAACAGGTGGTAGTAAGGCGCGACACGCCAGCCGTCGTTCGGATTGAAGGCGGCTGGCACGCGGTCGAAGTAACCGAGGCTGCCCTCCCCCGCTTCGATCAGGCGCACGCCCGGATCGCCGTGGCGCAATTTGCCGCCCACTTCGGCCTGGAACTTGTTCCATGCCTGCGGTGAGTTCCAGCCTGGCGCCCAGGCGAACGGGATCTGCTGACGATCGGCCAGCGGGCTGTTGTTCCCTTCCATCGAGAAGGCGAACATGGTGTCTTTATCCTGCGGCTGACGCGGCTCGTGCACGCTGATGTTGGCGCGCATGGCGGTACGGCCGCTGGAACGGTGCGGCGAACGCGCCAGCTTCTGACCGCGAATGCGGAAAGTCGCGTCCGGCGCGGCATCGACGATGCCCTGCAGCTGCGGCAACGCGGCGACGCAAGCGGCGATCACGTCATCGAGCTGAGTCCAGTCCACATGGCGGCTGGTGTAGGTGGAGTGCAGCGAGTGCATCCAGCGCCAGCTTTCCAGCATCACGGTGAACTGATTCTTCTTGGCGTCGTCGTAGTAAGCCGGATCGTATACCTGGAAGAAGCGCTGCGCGCGGCCTTCCTGGTTGATCAGCGTACCGTCGCTCTCGGCAAAGCTGGCCGAGGAGAGGATCAGGTTGGCTTTGTCCATGATCGCGGTGCGCTGGTGATCGGCGACGATCAGGTTATTGACCTTGGCCAACGCCGCGTCCACCTGCGCCGCTGGCGCATGGCGATAGAGATCGTTTTCCATCACGATGGCGGTGTCGGCTGCGCCGCTCGCCAGCTGTTCCAGCGCCTGATCGAGCGAACCGCCGCCGATCATCGCCAGGCCCATGCTATTGGCGGCGCCCGCCACGAAGGTGATGCCGACGTCGGAACCGCGGCCTTTCAACGCTTTGGCGATGTTGGCCGCCGCTTCGATGATGGCTTCGCTGCCGGCGTTGCTGCCGGTAATGATCAGCGGTTTGCGTGCGCCGGTCAGCGCCTGCACGATGATGTCGACTTTCTTGTTCAGGCCTTCGGCCAGATCGTTCACCGTCGGCGCCGCGCTATCCAGCGCGTGCGCGATGGCGAAGCCGAAGCGCGCCTGCTCGTCAACCGGCGCGCGGTAGTTCCAGGCGGCGATGTCGTCCAGGCGGGTGTTGTCGACGTTGGTGGTAAACAGCGGGTACTTGGCGTGCTGGCCGATGTTCTGCACCGCCGCGATCTGCCAGTCGGCAACGCGCTGCGCCGCCGCCATCGCGCGGGCTTTACCCTTGACGGCCTGACGCACGGACAGCGCGATGCGCGCGCCGGTTTGCGTCAGGTCTTCGCCCAGCACCAGCACCGCGTCGTAATCTTCGATCTCACGCAGCGCCGGCGTATGCACGCCGCCGTTCTTCAGCACGTTCAGCATCAGCGCCAGGCGTGATTGCTCCGCCTGAGCGATACCGGTGTAGTAGTTCTCGGCGCCGACCAGCTCGCGCAGCGCGAAGTTGCTTTCCAGGCTGGCGCGCGGGGAGCCGATGCCGATGGTTTTCTTCGCCTGACGCAGGATGTCCGCCGCGCCCTGCATCGCCTGCTCGGCGTTCAGGGTGATCCAGTCGTCGCCGCGCAGCTGCTGCGGTTGACGCGGACGATCTTTCTGGTTGACGTAGCCGTAACCGAAACGGCCGCGGTCGCACAGGAAGTAGTGGTTCACGCTGCCGTTGTAACGGTTTTCGATACGGCGCAGCTCGCCATAGCGCTCGCCCGGGCTGGTGTTACAGCCGATGCTGCACTGCTGGCAAATGCTCGGCGCGAACTGCATGTCCCATTTACGGTTGTAGCGTTCGGAGTGCGTTTTGTCGGTGAAGACGCCGGTCGGGCACACTTCCACCAGGTTACCGGAGAACTCGCTTTCCAGCGTGCCGCTTTCCGGGCGACCGAAGTAGACGTTGTCGTGCGCACCGTACACGCCGAAGTCGGTGCCGTCCGCATAGTCTTTGTAGTAACGCACGCAGCGATAGCAGGCGATGCAGCGGTTCATCTCGTGCGAGATAAACGGCCCCAGCTCCTGGTTGTTATGGGTGCGCTTGGTGAAACGGTAGCGACGGAAGCTGTGGCCGGTCATTACCGTCATATCCTGCAGGTGACAGTTACCGCCTTCCTCACACACCGGGCAATCGTGCGGGTGGTTGGTCATCAACCACTCAACCACGCTTTCACGGAACTGCTTCGCTTCGCCGTCATCGATAGAGATGAAGGTGCCATCGGATGCCGGGGTCATACAGGACATCACCAAACGGCCGCGCGTATCTTCCGCGTTTTGGTATTGCTTTACCGCACATTGGCGGCAAGCGCCGACGCTTCCCAGCGCCGGATGCCAGCAAAAGTAAGGAATATCAAGGCCGAGGGAGAGACAAGCCTGCAGCAGGTTGTCCGCCCCGTCTACCTCATACTCTTTGCCGTCTACATGAATCGTAGCCATAGTCAGCATGCTTCCAAGTGGCCTGCCTTGCGGCAGGCGTTAATCAAAAATTCTGGCCGTGTTCGGGCGAGTCGGCTTACCAGCGTTGCTTCAGCAGATTGTTCGGCTGAATGCCGCCAATCGCATGCGCGTTGCCGAAGTGCTGCACGGCGATACCCGCCTCGAACTCTTCACGGAAATATTTAATCGCGCTTTGCAGTGGCTCTACGGCACCTGGCGCGTGGGCGCAGAAGGTTTTGCCCGGGCCGAGGGAACGGCACAGCTGTTCGAGGGTTTCGATATCCCCCGGCTGCCCTTCGCCGTTTTCCAACGCACGCAGGATCTTCACGCTCCACGGCAGGCCGTCGCGGCATGGCGTACACCAGCCGCAGGACTCACGGGCAAAGAACTCTTCCAGGTTGCGCACCAGCGGCACCATGCCGATCTCGTGGTCTACCGCCATCGCCAACGCGGTGCCGAGACGGCTGCCGGCTTTGCCGATCGCGCCGTATTCCATCGGCAGATCGAGGTGATCGGCGGTCAGGAAGTCGGTGCCCGCGCCGCCCGGCTGCCAGGCTTTGAAACGCAGACCGTCGCGCATGCCGCCGGCGTAGTCTTCCAGGATCTCGCGCGCGGTGGTGCCGAACGGCAGCTCCCAGACGCCCGGATTTTTCACCCGGCCGGAGAAGCCCATCAGCTTGGTGCCTTTGTCTTCACTGCCGGAGATGCCGGTGTACCACTCCACGCCGTTCGCCAAAATGGCCGGCACGTTGCACAGCGTTTCGACGTTATTGACGCAGGTCGGCTTGCCCCAGACGCCGGCGCTGGCCGGGAATGGCGGCTTGGAACGCGGGTTGGCGCGGCGGCCTTCCAGCGAGTTGATCAGCGCGGTTTCTTCGCCGCAGATGTAACGGCCGGCGCCGGTGTGCACGATCAGCTCGAAATCAAACCCGGTGCCGAGAATGTTCTTGCCCAGATAGCCGGCTTCGGTGGCTTCCGCGATGGCGCGACGCAGGTGCGCCGCCGCTTCGATGTACTCGCCGCGCAGGAAGATGTACCCGCGATAGGCTTTCAGCGCGAACGCGGAGATCAGCATGCCTTCCACCAGCAGGTGCGGCAGCTGCTCCATCAGCAGGCGGTCTTTATAGGTGCCCGGCTCCATCTCATCGGCGTTACACAGCAGGTAACGGATGTTCATGGATTCGTCCTTCGGCATCAGGCTCCACTTCAAACCGGTGGAGAAGCCCGCGCCGCCGCGGCCCTTCAGCCCGGAATCTTTCACCAGGCCGACGATCTCGTCCGGGGCCAGGCCTTTGAGGGCCTTCTCTGCGCCGGCATAGCCGTTTTTGCTGCGGTATTCGTCCAGCCACAGCGGCTGCTTGTCATCGCGCAGACGCCAGGTCAGCGGATGCGTTTCGGGAGTGCGTACAATGTGCTTGGTCATTGATACTGCTCCAGTAGCGTCTCGATATCTTCAGGCTTCAGCTGACTGTGCGTGTCGTCATCAATCATCATGGTCGGCCCTTTATCGCAGTTGCCCAGACAGCAGGTCGGCAGCAGCGTGAAGCGGCCATCAAAGGTGGTTTGACCCGGTTTGATGTTCAGCTTCTTCTCGATAGCGGCCTGAATGCCCTGGTAACCGGTGATGTGACAGACAACGCTGTCACAATAACGGATCACGTGACGTCCTACTGGCTGACGGAAAATCTGGCTGTAGAACGTGGCCACGCCTTCTACGTCGCTGGCGGGGATGCCCAGCACTTCCGCGATGGCGTAAATCGCACCGTCCGGAACCCAGCCGCGCTGCTTCTGCACAATTTTCAGTGCTTCGATGGAAGCGGCGCGCGGATCCTCGTAATGGTGCTTTTCGTGCTCGATCGCATCACGTTCTTCCGCGCTCAGTACAAATGCATCAACGCCGCTCTGAGGAGCGGCTGCGTTGATGGGCTCAAGCGCATCATTGACTGCGTGATTGTCTTTTTGATCATGCATAGTTAGCGGTCCACATCTGACATTACAAAATCGATACTACCCAGATAGACGATCAGGTCGGAAACCAGGCTGCCTCGGATGACCGATGGGATCTGCTGCAGGTGCGCAAAGCTCGGCGTACGTACCCGGGTGCGGTAGCTCATGGTGCTGCCGTCGCTGGTCAGGTAGTAGCTGTTGATCCCTTTGGTGGCTTCAATCATCTGGAATGATTCGTTGGCTGGCATCACCGGGCCCCAGGAAACCTGCAGGAAGTGGGTGATCAGCGTTTCAATGTGCTGCAGCGTGCGCTCTTTCGGCGGCGGCGTGGTCAGCGGGTGATCGGCCTTGAACGGGCCTTCCGGCATATTGTTCAGGCACTGTTCGAGGATGCGCAGGCTCTGGCGCAGCTCTTCCACCTTCAGCATCACGCGGGTGTAGCAGTCGCTGTTGCCGTCACCGACCGGCACTTCGAAGTCGAAGTTCTCGTAGCCGGAGTACGGACGCCATTTACGCACGTCGAACTCGACGCCGGTGGCGCGCAGGCCGGCACCGGTCACGCCCCACTCCAGCGCTTCTTTGGCGTTGTAAGACGCGACGCCGATGGAACGGCCTTTCAGGATGCTGTTCTTCAGCGCCGCTTTCACGTAGGAGTCCAGACGCTTCGGCATCCAGTCGAGGAATTCACGCAGCAGGCGATCCCAGCCGCGCGGCAGATCGTGCGCAACGCCGCCGATGCGGAACCAGGCCGGGTGCATACGGAAGCCGGTGATCGCTTCCACCAGATCGTAGATCTTCTGGCGGTCGGTAAAGGCGAAGAACACCGGGGTCATCGCGCCGACGTCCTGAATGAAGGTGGAGATGTACAGCAGGTGGCTGTTGATGCGGAACAGTTCGGATAGCATCACGCGAATGGTGTCAACGCGCTCCGGCACCTTGATGCCGGCCAGCTTTTCAACCGCCAGCACGTAAGGCATTTCGTTCACGCAGCCGCCGAGGTACTCGATACGGTCGGTATACGGAATGTAGCTGTGCCAGGATTGACGCTCGCCCATCTTCTCGGCGCCGCGGTGGTGATAACCGATATCCGGCACGCAGTCGACGATCTCTTCGCCGTCCAGCTGCAGAATGATGCGGAACGCACCGTGCGCAGACGGGTGGTTCGGGCCGAGGTTGAGGAACATGAAGTCTTCGTTCTCGGTGCCGCGCTTCATGCCCCAGTCTTCCGGTTTGAAGGTCAGCGCTTCCATCTCCAGATCTTCTTTCTGCTTGGTCAACACGAAAGGATCGAATTCGGTGGCGCGCGCCGGGTAGTCCTTGCGCAGCGGGTGCCCTTCCCAGGTCTGCGGCATCATGATGCGCGACAGGTGCGGGTGGCCGTCGAAGGTGATGCCGAACATTTCCCAGGTTTCGCGCTCATACCAGTTGGCGTTTGGGAACACCTTGGTAGCCGTCGGCACGTGCAGGTCTTTTTCAGACAGCGCCACCTTCAGCATGATGTCGCGGTTGCGCTCGATGGAAATCAGATGGTAGAAAACGGAGAAATCCGCAGCCGGCAGGCCGTCGCGGTGGGTGCGAAGACGTTCGTCCACGCCATGCAGATCGAACAGCATGACATACGGCTTCAGCTGTTTTCTCAGGAACGTCATTACTTCCAGTAACTGGTCAGGTTTAACCCATACCACGGGCATGCCGGTGCGGGTGGCCTGAACAGTAAAGGCTTCCGGCCCAAAACGGTTGCGCAGTTCGCCGATCACCGGGTCGTCAAGGTGATCTCGGGTCTGCCAGGCAGGCAAGGCGTCGTGCGTCGTCAAATCTGTCATAATTTTTTTTCACCACACTAAAGGGTTATTCGCCGCAAGTTTCACTTTTCGCTGTGTTAACCAATAGCGCACTAAGATGGACGTTAAATGAACGTCTTAAATCTCGTCAGGCGTCCGGAGGTTGGTCACCGCGATGCGCTCGCCGTGTTTACGCTCTCTTTCAGACTGCATATTGGCGCGGTAAACGCCCTGATCGCCGACAACCCACGACAGTGGGCGACGTTCTTTGCCGATGGATTCCTGCAGCAGCATCAGCGCTTGCATGTAGGCTTCCGGACGCGGTGGGCAGCCGGGAATGTACACGTCGACCGGCAGGAACTTGTCCACGCCCTGCACCACGGAATAGATGTCGTACATGCCGCCGGAGTTGGCGCAAGCGCCCATCGAGATCACCCACTTGGGCTCCAGCATCTGCTCGTACAGGCGTTGGATAACCGGGGCCATCTTGGTGAAGCAGGTGCCGGCCACCACCATCAGGTCAGCCTGACGCGGGGAGGCGCGCAGTACTTCCGCACCGAAACGCGCCACGTCGTGAACGGCGGTAAACGACGTCACCATCTCCACGTAACAGCACGAAAGGCCGAAGTTATACGGCCAAATAGAGTTTTTACGCCCCCAGTTCACCATGTCATGCAGCGCATGTTCGAGTTTACCCATGTAAACCGTGCGGTGGACCTGTTGTTCCAGGGGATCGGCGACGATCTCCTGTTTTTGCAGGGGATAACGGTCGTTCTCACCGTTCGGGTCTATGCGGGTGAGCGTATAGTCCATCTTAATGCCTCGCTGTTACTGCGGATGACTGTTGGTGTTAGTGATCGTGCTCGGTTTGCTGCGGCGTTGGGAACGCGCCGGAGTCCAATCCAACGCGCCGATGCGCACCAGATAAACCAGACCGGCCAATAGCACCAAAATGAAAATGGCGGCTTCGATAAAGCCCACCCAGCCGCTCTCGCGAATCGAGACCGACCAGGCATACAGGTATAAGGCTTCAACGTCGAAAATAACGAAGAACATGGCCACCAGGTAGAACTTGGCGGACAAACGCATGCGCGCCGTGCCGACCGAGTCGATGCCTGATTCAAACGGGGTGTGTTTGGCGCGCGCCCGGGCTCTCCCGCCCAAGAAGAACGCGCCCAGCAGCATTAAGCCGCAGAGCCCGATAGCCACAACGAGAAATACGGCGAGCGCCCAGTGATGAGCGATAACTTCAGTGGTTGTTGACATACTCTATGCTTACTCATCAAAAGTGGCGTCGATCGCACTGCTCTTGTCACCGGCAGTTAGTGCGCCACATCGATTTAAGGGAAGGATAAATAACCACACAAACAAACTGCTTTTACAGCGAGTTAGGCAGCGTTTTTCTGTGGGCTTTTTACTCCTTTCTATAACCTTTTGTCAACTTTGACAAAAGTATCTACACACTAGTTTACATACGTATCATTTGATTAACATTTGATGCGCCAGGGACAGGCTAAATCGTGTCAGTTAATTTTTGTGTAGAAACAGATAGATATAAACCAACATGCACATTTCAGTTTTACTATACCATTGTCTCAGGAATTCCCTGTTCTTCCACTCACTACCTAGGGGTATTTTTTTGATCCAGGACACGTTTTCAGCATAAATCCTCAAAAAAAGTGTGGCCCTTTAACAATTTTCCTCAAATTGAGCCGCAAAAACGGCCGCTATAAGCTAACAAAATAACCCTGCTATTACCATGCCTTTAACCCATTCAATCTTATTGCTCAAAAAACGAACTTAGCGTATTAAACCCGGCCAAACTCTCTTTTCAGTAACGCTTAAAAGTTAACAAAACAGCCAACTCAATTTAAAAAACAAACCAAATACATATAAATACAATTTTAGGTAAAAAAAGGACAAAAAAAACCTCCGCCGAAGCAGAGGTTTTCATCAGATATCGCGCCGCAGCGTTATTCTTCTTCGTCCACCAGGCTGGTGTCATCCTGATCGCTCTGGAGACCGCCTTCCGCGCCGTTGAAGCCATAGCCGTCATTGCCGCCCTGCATCGCGCTGAAGATGGCCATCGCCAGCTCGTTGCTGCACTGCGCGTTTTTGCACAGCGCATACTGGGTATCCGGCAACGGCGGCAAACCTTCCGCCGCGCCCAGCACCCGCAGGTCAGGGCTCATCATCTCGATCGGCCGCGCGGTCACGCCCAGGCCGGCCTTGCAAGCCGCCCGCACCGCGGACAGCGTGGAAGCGACGTAGGCGATGCGCCACGGGATGCCGGCTTCGTCCAACTGCTTGATCGCCAGCGAACGGAACGGGCTTGGCTCGTCCATCACCACCAGCGGGATCGGCTCGCCGGCCTGGTAATGGTAATCGGCGGCGCAGTACCACAACGTCGGCGACGTGCGCAGCACGATGTGCGGATGCCCTTCGGGATCGGCCGTGGTCACCGCCAGATCGATCTCGCCCTCCTCCAGCAGATCGACCATCGTCGTGCTGCGCTTCACGCGCACGTCAATAGCCAGCTTCGGATAGATGGCGGTTACGCGGTTCAGCAGGAAAGGCAGAATGGTATCGGCGGTGTCGTCGGAAGCGCCGATGGTCAGAACACCTTTAATATTGTTGTACATCAGAGAGGTACAGGCTTCATCGTTAAAGCGCAGGATTTTTCTGGCATAACCGAGAAGCTGAATACCATGCTCAGTCAGAAGTTTGTTGCGCCCATGGCGGGCAAACAGTTCTTTGCCGACCAGTTGCTCTAATCGCTGCATTTGTTGGCTGACGGCTGATTGAGTACGGCAAACGGCGACAGCCGCCGCTGCGAAAGTATTCAAATCAGCAACCGCAACAAAGGTTCTTAGCAGATCGAGGTCGAGATTAAGTATCGGACGATTTGCAGTTGTCATAGTGTATTCTTCACTTTTTTAAATTCTAATTTACGAACTACTACCCTGGTGTGTTTCTCAGACGCCGTTGAAAAAGGACGGAGCCTGTTATGACAGTACCCCACTCATAAGTGGAGGGCAAAAAAATTACTTATGATTCGTTACCTCTATCGCTTTTTGAAATGCGATCTATCGATACTGCTTATAGAACGCGGGGGACTAAATGCCGGCATACGGGGAAAACCCCCACCGGGCCTGAGATTTTACTCATTCATACTGCCTAATTTCCACTCCATTCGTGCTACTGATAACCCTTATCAACTGGCGTTCAGACTGCATTTACGAGCAAGAAATATAAATAATTAACGGCACCGACTTCGTATCACCACGCAATGAATTTAATAAATTCAATCAGTAAGATTTTTACTTTAAATAATATTCTCATAACCACATAAACAATGCTTAAGATAAAATATAAAGTAAAGCTTATGTAAATATGCCATTTTTCTTAGTGTGGTGTGTCATCTGACAACCCGCTATCAGACAACTCCGGTATTATCGTTCCTTTACAGTTACTGAAAACCATTCTCCCTTATGGCTTATCAGTTCTCCACACCCAAGCGCTGACGCCAGCGCGTCGCGTTGAACGACGCTCGATTTCACAGAACAAAACCCTAGTAAAATTATAGTTCATGAAATTATGAACCACAAAATAACTTTACCTTTGCTTATCATAACTAAAATCCCCCGTTACGACATGCATTTGCACCAAAGGCGTGCAAAACCCTTCAAAAGCAACTACGCCAGGAGTACATTGGGCGGGTTGCGGCGTCCCACGGTAGGAGCGCCCCTATCCCAGCAAAAGGCTCAACTTTTTATGTCCCCCATTGAGAAATCCAGCAAACTGGACAACGTCTGCTATGACATTCGCGGCCCGGTGCTTAAAGAAGCTAAACGTCTTGAAGAAGAAGGCAATAAAGTCCTGAAACTGAACATCGGCAACCCTGCCCCGTTCGGCTTCGACGCCCCGGACGAAATCCTGGTCGACGTGATCCGCAATCTGCCCACGGCGCAAGGCTACTCCGATTCCAAAGGCCTCTTCTCGGCGCGTAAAGCGATCATGCAGCACTATCAGGCGCGCAACATGCGTGACGTGACCGTTGAGGATATCTACATTGGCAACGGCGTCTCCGAGCTGATCGTTCAGTCCATGCAGGCGCTGCTCAACAGCGGCGACGAAATGCTGGTGCCGGCGCCGGACTATCCGCTGTGGACCGCCGCAGTGTCGCTGTCCGGCGGCAAGGCCGTACATTACCTGTGCGATGAGCAGGCCGGCTGGTTCCCGGATCTGGACGACATCATCAGCAAGATCACCCCGCGCACCCGCGGCATCGTGATCATCAACCCGAACAACCCGACCGGTGCGGTCTACAGCAAAGCGCTGCTTGAGCAGATCGTCGAGATCGCCCGTCAACACAACCTGATCATCTTCGCCGACGAGATCTACGACAAGATCCTGTACGACGAAGCAGAGCACCACTCTATCGCCGCGCTGGCGCCGGATCTGCTGACCGTGACCTTCAACGGCCTGTCGAAGACCTACCGCGTGGCGGGCTTCCGCCAAGGCTGGATGGTACTGAACGGGCCGAAAAAGCACGCCAAAGGTTATATCGAAGGGCTGGAGATGCTGGCTTCGATGCGCCTGTGCGCCAACGTGCCGATGCAGCACGCGATTCAGACCGCGCTGGGCGGTTATCAGAGCATCAGCGAATTCATTCAGCCCGGCGGCCGCCTGTACGAACAGCGCAACCGCACCTGGGAATTGCTCAACGACATCCCGGGCGTCTCTTGCGTGAAGCCGCAGGGCGCGTTGTACATGTTCCCGCGCATCGATGCCAAACGCTTCAACATCCATGACGACCAGAAGCTGGTGCTGGATCTGTTGCTGCAGGAAAAAGTGCTGCTGGTGCAGGGCTCCGCGTTCAACTGGCCTTACCCCGATCACGTGCGCATCGTCACCCTGCCGCGCGTAGACGAACTGGAAATGGCGGTCGGCAAGCTGGGCCGCTTCCTGGAAGGCTATCACCAATAATCATCAGGGGTGCAGCGCCTCGCTGCGCCCTTCCCTCACAGCCCGGTTGCAAAATTCGCCGACACTGCTTCACAATGGGGCCCTCACTTGCCGTTAAAGAGAGCACCATGAGTCAGAGCCATTTCTTCGCCCATCTGTCCCGCCTGAAACTGATCAACCGCTGGCCACTGATGCGCAACGTGCGCACCGAGAACGTCTCCGAACACAGTCTGCAGGTGGCCTTTGTCGCCCACGCGTTGGCGGTGATCAAGAACCGCAAATTCAACGGCAACCTCAACGCCGACCGCGTTGCGCTGTTGGCGATGTACCATGACGCCAGCGAAGTGATCACCGGCGACATGCCGACGCCGATCAAATACTACAATCCGCAGATCGCCCATGAGTACAAGAAGATCGAAAAGATCGCCCAGCAAAAGCTGCTGGATATGATCCCGGCGGAGCTGCGCAACGATTTTCGCACCATTCTCGATGAGCATTATTACAGCGAAGATGAAAAGCAGGTGGTGAAGCAGGCTGACGCGCTGTGCGCCTACCTGAAATGCCTGGAAGAGCTGTCTGCCGGCAACAACGAATTCACCCTGGCCAAGGCGAGGCTGGATAAAACCCTGGAACAGCGCCGCAGCCCGGAGATGGACTACTTCATGGAAGTGTTCATTCCCAGCTTCAGCCTGTCGCTGGACGAAATCAGCCTCGACAGTTCGCTGTAACCCCGCCGGCGCAGCCTCGCTGCGCCGTTAAAAACCGTAGAGCCACGGCACCACAATCACGCTGATCGCCATCACCAGCAGGGTGAACGGCACGCCGAGACGCACGAAATCGCCGAACTTGTAATTGCCCGGCCCCAGCACCAGCGTGTTGACCGGTGAAGAGACCGGCGTCATAAAGGCGGCGGACGCGGCGATGGCGATAATCATCGCGAACGGGTATGGCGAGACGCCCATTTCGCGCGCGGCGGCGATGGCGATCGGCGCCATCAGCACCGCCGTCGCGGTGTTGGAAATAAACAGCCCGATAGTCGCGCACAAGACGAACAGGCACAGCAGCATCACGCGCGGCCCCGCCCCGCCGGCGACATCCATCAGCCCACTGACGATCAGACTGACCCCGCCGGTCTTTTGCAGTGCCTGCGCGAACGGCATCATGCCGACGATCAAAATGATGCTCGGCCAATGGATCGATTTATAAGCGCTTTCCATGTCGATACAGCGGAATTTGCCCATCAGCAAACAGGCGATCAGCGCCGCGATCGGGTTGGGGATTTCGTCGGTCAGCATCATCGCCACCATCAACGCCAGGCAAAACAGCGCGTGCGGCGCCTGTGTGATGGCCGGCGCCACTTCGTCCACTTCGGCCGGCAAGTTGAGCACGATAAAGTCATGGGTTTTGGCCTGCAGTTGACGGATCGCCTTCCAGTCGCCGATCACCAGCAAAATGTCGCCCAGCTCCAGCGGCTCGTCCACCAGTTTGCCGCCGAGCGTCTCGCCGTGGCGGCGGATGCCCACCACGTTCAGATCGTAGCGGCTGCGGAACGCCGCTTCGCGCAGGCTTTTGCCCAGCAGCGCCGAGTCAGGGATCAGCGAGACCTCCGCCATGCCGACGTTGCGCGACTGTTCCGAGAAGTAATCGCCGCGCAGCACCATCGGCTCCAGCCGCTGTTCGCCGCAGAATTCGCGCAGATCGACCTGGCTGTCCGACATGTCGATCAAGAGGACGTCGCCCTCGCGCAGCTCGGTGCTGCCGGAGGCGCTGACCATCACCCGCCGAAAGCGTTTCCAGCGTTCGATGCCCACCACGTTGGCGCCGTAGCGCGCACGCAGGTGCAGTTCATCCAGCGAACGCCCAATCAGCGGCGAAGCGCTGCGGACAGCCAGCCGCCGCGCGCGGCCGGTCAGTCTGTAATCGCGGATCAAATCGCGGAAGGTGCGGCGCTGCCAGCCGTCGCCGGCTTTGCCCGTGTCACCGCTGCCCAGCCAACGCCGGGCGATCAGCATGTAGCCGACGCCCAGCGCCAGCACCACCAGGCCGATCGGCGTCACGCTGAAGAAACCGAAACCATGGATGCCTTCGCGCACCAGCTCGCTGTTGACCACCATATTGGGTGGCGTGGCCACCAACGTCATCATGCCGCTGATAAGCCCGGCGAAGCTGAGCGGCATCATCAGCCGCCCCGGCGCGATCTTCATTCTGGCCGTCACGCTGAGCACCACCGGGATAAAGATCGCCACCACGCCGGTCGAGCTCATAAATGCCCCCAGCCCGGCGACCGTCACCATCAGCAGCATCAACATTTTGGTTTCGCTGCTGCCGGCCACTTTGACCAGCCAGTCGCCCACCTGATAGGCCACCCCGGTGCGCACCAACCCTTCGCCGATCACGAACAGCGCGGCAATCAGAATCACGTTGGGATCGCTGAACCCGACCGTCGCCTCCTGCAGGCTGAGCGTGCCGCTCAGCACGAAGGCGATGATCACCAACAGCGCCACCACGTCCATGCGCAGCTTGTTGGTGGTAAACAGCACGATGGCAATCAGCAGTAAACTCAGCACCCACAGTAATTCGCTGTTCAAAACGGCCTCATCCGGCAAATGTCCAAGGGCTTAAAAAATAGCATAAAAAAACCCCGCAAAGGCGGGGTCTAATCAATTAGGGTGAAGATAATGCCACTCAGGCCAGTAGACGAACGATCGCGCCCTGCGCCGTTTTATCAACGGCGATCTGCGCCAGCGAATCCAGCCGCAGGTCAACCTGCTCCAGCTTCGGCGCGTCGGCCGGGGCGTTGACCGCAATCACCTGGCAGCCCGCCGCCAGCCCCGAAAGAATGCCGGCCGGCGCGTCTTCAACCACCACGCACTCGTGCGGCGCCAGCCCCAGACGTTCGGCGCCCAGCAGGTAGGCATCGGGCTGAGGCTTGCCATGTTTAACCTGCTCGGCGGTGATGAACACCGCCGGCTGCGGCAAACCGCCGGCCTGGCGGCGAGCGCCGGCCACCGGCACCGAACCGGAGGTGACGATCGCCCAAGGGATGCCGAGCGCGTTCAGGCGCGCCAACAACGCGATGGCGCCCGGCAGCGCGCGAACGCCTTCGGTATCCTGCGCTTCCACCTGCTCCAGCAGTTGGAACTCGCGCTGAATTTCCGCTTCGCTTTCACCCGGCATAAAGTGGCGCAGAGAAGTAATGGCCTGTTTACCGTGAATGAAGTCCAGCACCGCTTGCGGATCGACGCCGCGACGCTCGGCCCAGTGCGTCCAGGCGCGCTCTACCGCCGGCAGCGAATCCACCAGGGTGCCATCAAGATCGAACAGAAAACCCTTACACTCCACAGAAAACCTCTTTTTAATCAAGCATTGATGATTTGCGCTATCTCAACGGCGCTCAAGTGATACTGGCGCGGGCAGGCCAGCCAGATCGCCAGCATACGCTGGTATTTTTCCCACATTTTGGTCTGGGCGTTGAAACCGTGGCTGCCGGAATCGAAGTGAGTATAGCGCCCCTCGGTGTTGACCAGGAAACGCGCATAGCTCAGGTAGCGCGCCTCGGTGGCGGCGTCGAAGCCGAGAAACGCCAGGCGGCGCTCGTCCAGCCCCTGTTTCTCTTTCAGATTGCCCCAGGAAACCTGCAGCGCATGGTGCATCTCCATCACGTTGATGATGGTGCGGCACACCTCTTCGCTCAGTTCGCCAAAGTCACGATCCAGCTCGCGCATTTGCAAGCCGAAGCCGCGTTCGACGATGGTTTGCAACCGGCGATAACGATCGCTGTTGTCCGGATCGAGTAGCGTCATCATCTTATACTGATTCGACAGGATCAGGCGCTGGGCATGGGTCATTTCCATCAGGATTTCCTCATTTCTGTATGATGGCGGGAGCATCGCACAGCGCAAGAACGCAGGAAATCACAACTCGACCGTTCTTTGATTTAAACCGGGGTTATTGGCGCTTTCACGAGAAAGGCCGCATCAGCGCGGCCTTTTTCATTTACAGATCGTCGAGGAAGGTTTTATCCAACTGCTTGAAGGCGCGCTTAAGCAGATCGGCCAACGTCTGATAGGTGGGCGTGCCCTCGAGCGGCGCCACCGCCTGCCCGGCTTCCGTCAGCTTGTTGCGCACCTCATGGAACCATTGCAGCAGCGTCGGTGGCAGCGGCGTAACAGAACGGCGCCCCAGCCACCACAAGCCCTGCATCGGCAGGCTGCAGGCAAACAGCGCGGTGGCGATCGCCGGGCCGAGCTGGCCGCCCAGCGCGATCTGCCAGGTCAGCGTGAAAATCGCCAACGGCGGCATGAAACGGATAGCGAAACGGGTGGCACGCGCAACGCGGTTCTCCGGAAAGACCGGTGCCAGACGTTTGTCTGACGGCCAGGTTTTCATATAATGCTGCCCGCGCTGGAAGACCTGAAACCAGCTTACGGAACCGGACGGTTTGCTCGTCATTGCGTACCTCAACGTCACGTAAAGAAACTAAAAGCGTGCTGCCAGAGCCCATACTAAAAAATTTGAAGCTTTAAATTTATTTTGTGTTTGCACCGGGCTATCGGTATCCTAAGCCGGCCTTGTGGCCGGTAGAAGATGACGTAAATTTTGTCAACTTTTAGCCCTATAAAAATCAAGATTATTTAAACCGCAGAGAAATCATCGGTTTTTCCATCATCCTGTGATTTGTGCTCTTCACATGATGTTAATCATAAATGTCATCGGCACTATGCGCTACGCTTGTTGTCTGATTGACGATTAATTCACCACGTGTGTTCGATTTTCTTTTAACAACACGACTATTTAAGTAGGTACTTCCATGTCGAGTAAGCTAGTACTGGTTCTTAACTGCGGCAGTTCTTCTCTGAAATTCGCCATCATCGATGCCGTTAACGGCGACGAATTCCTCTCCGGTTTGGCCGAGTGTTTCCACCTGCCTGAAGCTCGCATCAAGTGGAAAATGGACGGCGCCAAACACGAAGCTGCCCTGGGGGCCGGCGCTGCACACAGCGAAGCGCTGAACTTCATTGTTAATACTATTCTGGCACAAAAACCAGAGCTTTCTGCGCAGCTGACCGCTATCGGCCACCGCATCGTGCACGGCGGCGAGAAGTTCACCGCTTCCGCCGTAATCAACGACGAAGTTCTGCAGGGTATCAAAGATTCCGTGCCGTTTGCACCACTGCACAACCCAGCTCACCTGATCGGCATCGCGGAAGCACTGAAATCCTTCCCTCACCTGGCTGACAAGAACGTTGCCGTGTTCGACACCGCGTTCCACCAGACCATGCCGGAAGAATCTTACCTGTACGCCCTGCCGTACAGCCTGTACCGCGACCACGGCGTTCGCCGCTACGGCGCACACGGCACCAGCCACTTCTACGTGACTCAAGAAGCCGCGAAGATGCTGAACAAGCCGGTAGACGAAGTGAACGTGATCACTTGCCACCTGGGCAACGGCGGCTCCGTCACCGCAGTGCGCAACGGCCAGTGCGTTGACACCTCCATGGGTCTGACCCCGCTGGAAGGCCTGGTGATGGGCACCCGCAGCGGTGACATCGATCCGGCTATCATCTTCCACCTGCACGATTCTCTGGGCATGAGCGTTGACCAGATCAACAAGATGCTGACCAAAGAATCCGGCCTGCTGGGCCTGACCGAAGTCACCAGCGACTGCCGTTACGTTGAAGACAACTACGACAGCAAAGCCGACGCCAAACGTGCCATGGACGTGTTCTGCCACCGTCTGGCCAAATACGTCGGTGCCTACAGCGCGCTGATGGAAGGCCGTCTGGACGCGGTGATCTTCACCGGCGGCATCGGCGAGAACGCCGGCATGGTGCGTGAGCTGACCCTGAACAAACTGGGCCTGCTGGGCTTCGAAATCGACCACGACCGCAACATGGCCGCTCGCTTCGGCAAATCCGGCGCCATCACCAAAGACGGCAGCCGCCTGGCGCTGGTGATCCCGACCAATGAAGAGTTGGTCATCGCGCAGGACGCATCCCGCCTGACCGCGTAATGCTCTCAAAACACCGTCAGCCCAGGCTGACGGTGTTGTTTTAGCCTCATGTTAATCGTGAAGAGGACTATTCTGTGTCACGTACTATTATGTTGATCCCCACCGGCACCAGCGTCGGCCTGACCAGCGTCAGCCTGGGTGTCATCCGCTCCATGGAGCAAAAAGGCGTTCGTCTGAGCGTGTTCAAACCTATCGCTCAACCGCGCACCGGCGACAACGCACTCGACCAGACCACCACCATCATCCGCAGCAACTCCACCATTCCGGCGGCCGAACCGCTGCGCATGGACTACGTTGAGGGCCTGCTGAGCTCCAACCAGCAAGACGTGCTGATGGAAGAGATCGTGGCGCGTTACCACGAGAACACCAAAGACGCGGAAGTGGTGCTGATCGAAGGCCTGGTGCCGACTCGCAAACACCAGTTCGCCAACGCGCTGAACTACGAGATCGCCAAAACCCTGAACGCCGAGATCGTCTTCGTGCTGGCACTGGGCAACGATTCCCCGGCGCAGCTGAAAGAGCGCATCGAACTGGCGCGCACCAGCTTCGGCGGCAGCAAGAACAAAAACATCACCGGCGTTATCATCAACAAGCTGAACGCACCGGTCGACGATCAGGGCCGCACCCGTCCTGACCTGTCCGAAATCTTCGACGACTCCACCAAGGCCAGCATCGCCCACGTCGATCCTGCGCAGCTGTTCGCCAACAGCCCGCTGCCGGTTCTGGGCTGCGTGCCGTGGAGCTTCGATCTGATCGCCACCCGCGCCATCGACATGGCTCGCCACCTGAAGGCCCGCGTGGTCAACGAAGGCGACATCATGACCCGCCGCGTGAAGTCCGTGACTTTCTGTGCGCGCAGCATCCCGCACATGCTGGAACACTTCCGCCCTGGCTCCCTGCTGGTGACCTCCGCAGACCGCCCTGACGTGCTGGTCTCCGCCTGCCTGGCGGCGATGAACGGCGTGGAAATCGGCGCCATCCTGCTGACCGGCGGCTACGCCATCGACGAGCCGATCAAGAAGCTGTGCGAACGCGCCTTCCAAACCGGCCTGCCGGTGTTCATGGTTGACACCAACACCTGGCAAACCTCGCTGAGCCTGCAGAGCTTCAACCTCGAAGTGCCGGCGGACGACCACCAGCGCATCGAGAAAGTGCAGAACTACGTGGCCAGCCACATCAGCACCGAGTGGATCGACTCGCTGACCGCCACCTCTGAGCGTTCACGCCGCCTGTCTCCACCGGCGTTCCGTTACGAACTGACCGAGCTGGCGCGTAAAGCCGGCAAGCGCATCGTGCTGCCGGAAGGCGACGAGCCGCGCACCGTGAAAGCGGCGGCCATCTGCGCCGAACGCGGCATCGCGGAATGCGTGCTGCTCGGCAACCCGGACGAGATCCAGCGCGTCGCGGCAGCGCAGGGCGTTGAGTTGGGCAAAGGCATCGAAATCGTCGATCCGGTCGCCGTACGTGAAAACTACGTGCCGCGTCTGGTTGAGCTGCGCAAGAGCAAGGGCATGACCGAAGTGGTCGCGCGCGAGCAGCTGGAAGACAACGTGGTGCTCGGCACCCTGATGCTGGAACAAGGCGAAGTCGACGGCCTGGTCTCCGGCGCGGTTCACACCACCGCCAACACCATCCGTCCGCCGTTGCAGCTGATCAAAACCGCACCGGGCAGCTCGCTGGTCTCCTCCGTGTTCTTCATGCTGCTGCCTGACCAGGTACTGGTCTACGGCGACTGCGCGATCAACCCGGATCCGACCGCCGAGCAGCTGTCTGAAATCGCCATCCAGTCTGCGGATTCCGCCGCGGCCTTCGGCATCGAGCCGCGCGTGGCGATGATCTCCTACTCCACCGGCAACTCCGGTGCGGGCAGCGACGTAGAGAAAGTGCGCGAAGCGACCCGTCTGGCGCAGGAAAAACGCCCGGATCTGATCATCGACGGCCCGCTGCAGTACGACGCCGCCATCATGGCCGACGTCGCCAAGTCCAAGGCGCCGAACTCGCCGGTGGCCGGCCAGGCGACCGTGTTCATCTTCCCGGATCTGAACACCGGCAACACCACCTACAAAGCGGTACAGCGTTCCGCTGACCTGGTCTCCATCGGGCCGATGCTGCAAGGCATGCGCAAGCCGGTGAACGACCTGTCGCGCGGCGCACTGGTTGACGATATCGTCTACACCGTCGCGCTGACGGCGATCCAGTCTTCCCAGGCTGACGCTGCCGCCGCCAAGGCGTAATTCATCGCCAAACGAAACAAGGGCCGGCATTGCCGGCCCTTGTTATTTCATTCATCCTTTCTCTGACTTTTTATTACTCCGCGCTGGTAATAACCTGCGAAATCTGGCCGTCACTGATTTTCAGCGAGAAACTGCGCTGCCAGAAACGTTTGGAATCCGCATCCTGAGGATCCACGGTACTGATTGCTACGGTGTATGGCATATTGCTCTCAAATGCTTTGAACGAGTATGGGATACACTGGCCGGGCGTGATCGTCTCAGCGGGTTTTGGCGGTAGAATGGTCCTGCGCCAGAGTTCATGCGTTTGGCTACCCAACCGTTGTTCAATAGCGATACTGACCAGACTGACCCTGCCACTCTGTGTTTGGTAAGTCTGCGGCAAAGAGAAACAGAGATCATTTCCCCGTAGCGTAATATCAGCAGTGTAAAAACGTTGCTTTTCAAGCATACAACCACTGAGCAACATCATCATGATGAGGGTATAGATTCTTCTCATTTCAGGTTTTTCCTGTCGGTAGGAGCATTAAGAAATCTTTTCAAAACATGCTCATAACGGCTTTTCAAATCTGGACCTATAATACCTTGCATCAGCTTCACCTCAAACCACCGTTCTTTTCCATAACGAGAAAGGATGAAGTAATCTGCAAGAAGGCTGGCTTGCGCCTCCATACCATAATCAGCTAATGAGTAGTAATCGGGCAGCGAGTATTTATAAGTTACCGCCCAGCTCATTATTCCCCGTAGCCGGACGTTCATCCCCATCTGATACTGCCATACGTGGGCCATTTCATGCATGAACCACCATAGATAGCGTGTTGTTTCTGTGGAAAAATCTTCCCTGAAGTGTTTTTCAGGCCAATAAAGTTCACCATTAGGCGTAACGGCCGTTTCCTCATTCTGCAAATCAAACGGGAAATAGCTCGCGTTATGCACTTTAACAAGACTGTAGTCGATGGCATTTTTATAGAGAGAGCGGGATAGCGTGATCTCGCCTAGCGTCAGCCTTCTGAATGAGCCCCTTGCTGTTATCATTATTCACTCCATGAATATAACTAATTGTATTTATTGCATTATTTTTATTATCTCTTTTTACCCAAGCATTGGCCACCTATATTCACCGAAAACAAAAAGCCCCCTAAGGGGCTTATCAGTTAATAATACGTGAGTCATGACTCAAATTCCGGGTCGGAAGGTATATGCTTTCTCCAGAGCACCGAGCCTCATTCGTTACAGCAGTTGTTATTGACTCAAAAACTACTTTTGCTGCAACTGCCCGGCAGCCTCCAGAATGTGCTCGGCGGTCAGGCCGTACTCCTGCTGTAAAAACGCCTGGGTGCCCACCTGGCCGTAACGCTCCTTCACCCCCACGCGCCGCATCGGTGTCGGGCATTCCTCCGCCAATACCTCCGCCACCGCCGACCCCAGCCCGTTATGAATGCTGTGGTTTTCACAGGTGACGATGCGTCCGGTCTTGGCCGCGTAGGTTTTGATCAGTTCACGGTCAATAGGCTTGAGGGTGAACATATCGATCACCGCCGCGCTGACGCCCTGCCGCGCCAGCATCTCCGCCGCCTTCAGCGCTTCCGCCACCATGATGCCGTTGGCGATCAGCGTGATATCGTCGCCGTCGCGCAGCAGGTTGCCCTTGCCGATGGTAAAGCGCGAGCCGTCCTGGTAGATGCGCGTCGCCTGCTTGCGGATGGTGCGCACCCAGTAGAAGCCGCGCAGATCCATCAGCTGGCGCAGAATGTCGGCGAACATGGTGGCGTCGGTCACTTCCAGCACCACCGAGTGCGCCAGCCCGCGCACGATGCCCATATCCTCGAACGACATGTGGGTGCCGCCGTTGTGGCAGGCGCTCACCCCGGCGTCGGAAGCGATCACCTTGACGTTGTTACGCTGATAATCCAGCGACATGAACAGCTGATCGAAACAGCGGCGGCTGGCGAAGGCGGTAAAGGTGTGCACGAAAGGCACCCGGCCGGTCAGCGACAGCCCGGCGGCGACGCCGATCACGTTAGCCTCCATGATGCCGCAGTTAATCACGTGCTGCGGGTGATCCTTATGCACGCCGTCCATCGCCATGGAGCTCATCAGATCCGCCTCCAGCGCGATGATCGGCGCGCCCGCTTCAATCTGCCGCCGGACCGCGCCGGCATAGACTTTGCGCATTTCGACGGCGTCGTTTTCCAACTGCGTCACTACGTTAAACATGGGCGGCCTCCAGTTCGGCGATGGCTTTTTCAATCTCCTGCTGCACGTCCGGCGTCAGGCGCAGGTGGTGTGAGTTCGACAGGTTTTCCAAATAGGTCACCCCCTGTCCCTTGATGCTGTCGAGCACGATCGCCAGCGGCCGCTGTTCTCCGCCGCGCGCCGGCCTCACCGCCGCCAGCAGCGCCGCAATGTCGTCGCCCTTGATGGTCTGCACCTCAAAGCCGAAAGCGCGGAACTTGGCGGCCAGATCGAACGGTTGGATCACCTCGTCCAGCGCGCCGTCCAGCTGCTGTTTGTTGTAATCGATAAACAGCGTCAGGTTGTTCAGATTGTGGTGGGCGATAAACTGGAACGCCTCCCAGCACTGCCCTTCGTTCAGTTCACCGTCGCCGAGGATGCTGAACACCCGATTGCGGCGCCCCGCCAGCCGATGGGACAGCGCCATGCCGGCGGCGATCGACACCCCCTGCCCCAGCGAGCCGGTAGTGGCATCCACGCCGCGCGTGCGCAGCCGGTCCGGATGGCTCGGCAGGCGCGTGCCGTTCTGATTGAGGGTTTGCAACTCCGCCAGCGGGAAGTAGCCCTTGATCGCCAGCGTGCTGTACAGCGCCGGGCCGGCGTGCCCCTTCGACAGCACGAAGTCATCGCGCTCCGGCCAGTCCGGATCCGCCGGATCGATGCGCATCACGCCGCCGTACAATACCGCCAGCGTCTCGACCACCGACATACAGCCGCCGTAGTGGCCAAACCCCAGCCCGGTCAACGCCTTCAAGGTTTCCAGGCGGATGGCGCGCGCCAGGGCGCGCAGCTCTTCAATTTCCATTTCGCTCGTTGTGTCATTCATCACTCTGCCCTCGTTATTTCTCGACGCGGTCAGCGGCCGGCGCGCCTTTGCGTTTTCCCAGGAAGTTATGCGCCACCAGCAGCGCGAACACGGCGACAATCGCCAGCATGATCATCTCTTTCGACATAAAGCGCGCCATGTTGCCCAGCAGGATGCCGATCACGCCGAAGTCGGCGTCGGAGAAGGTGGTGTTGGCAAAGCCCAGCGCCCCCAGCACCGGCAACAGCAGCACCGGCAGGAAGGTGATCAGCAGACCGTTGGCGAAAGCGCCCAGCATCGCGCCGCGCCGCCCGCCGGTGGCGTTGCCGAACACCCCGGCGGTAGCGCCGGTGAAGAAATGCGGCACCACGCCGGGCAGGATCAGCACCATCTTCAGTTGCCCCAGCAGGAACAGCCCGGCCAACCCGCCGAGGAAGCTGAACAGGAAGCCGATCAGCACCGCGTTGGGGGCATAGGGATACACCACCGGGCAATCCAGCGCCGGCCGCGCGTTAGGCACCAGTTTTTCCGAGAAGCCGGTGAACGCCGGCACGATCTCCGCCAGAATCAAGCGCACGCCCTGCAGGATGATGAACACCCCGGCGGCGAAGGTAATGGCCTGGATTATTGAATACACCAGGTAGTTCTGGCCGCCGCTGAGCTCGCTTTCCACATAGGCCCGCCCGGCGCAGATCGCCAGGATCAGGTAGATGACGATCATGGTCATCGAGATCGAAATGGAGCTGTCGCGCAGGAAACTGAGGTTTTTCGGCAGGTTCATCTCTTCGGTCGAGCGCGAGTTTTTCCCCACTTTCGAGCCGATCCAACCGGACAGCACGTAGCCCAGGGTGCCGAAGTGGCCGAAGGCGATATCGTCGTTGCCGGTGATGCGGCGCATATAGCGCTGGGCGATCGCTGGGAAGAACGCCATCACCAGCCCCAGGGTCAGCGCGCCGGTGAACACCAGCTGTACGCCCTCGAAGCCCGCCACCGTCAGGATGATGCCAATCATGCAGGCCATGTAGAAGGTGTGGTGGCCGGTGAGGAAGATGTATTTCAATCGGGTAAATCGCGCCACCACGATATTCGCCACCATGCCGAACGCCATGATCAGCGCGGTGGACGCGCCGTATTTCTCCAGCGCGATGGAGACGATGGCTTCGTTATTCGGAATGATGCCCTGAATATTAAACGCGTGTTCAAACATGCCGCCCAGCGGATTGAGCGACCCGACCAATACCGTGGCGCCGCCGCCCAACACGATAAAGCCGAGAATGGTTTTTACCGTGCCTTTCACCACGTCGGAAAACGATTTCTTTTGCGCCAGCAAACCGATCAGCGCAATAAGCCCGACCAGTACCGAAGGCACCTTTAATATATCCACCACAAACTTAAGCGTTTCCTGGATAAACATATCCACCTCGCCAATCGTTTTATTCAGATGATTGAGTGGGCTTCGAAGTAAGCGCGCAGCTTGGCTTCCAGCTCATTAATGTCGATGATGTTGCTGATCACCACCAGCTGCTCGGCCGGTACGCTGGCGCTGTCGGCGATGTCTTTCGCCATCACGAACACGTCGGCGGCGCCGGGAGTGGCGGACGACAGATCGGAGTGTTCGACCTCGGCCTCCACCCCCATCTTTTTCAGCACCTTTTTAATGTTCATTTCCACCATAAAGCTGCTGCCGAGACCTGAACCGCAAATCGCCATGATTTTCATGATATCCACCTGTTGAATTTAGCGTGTAGGGTAGCGCCGCCGGGAATATTCCCGACGTTATGGGCATTAATAATGTTCCTGGTGATTAAACGTTAATAGCGGGCAATAATATCCTCAATTTGCCGTTTATTTGTGGCGTGAAATAACGCCTCCATCGCCGTGTTATCGGAAAATAATTCCGCCAACTGCGAAATCATTTCAATGTGACTGTTGCCGTCGGGTGCGGAAAGCATCACCACCACCTGAACCGGATCGTTATCCGCAGAATGAAAATTCACGCCCTGGTGGATCTTCAACAGCGACAGCCCCAGCGCGTTGGCGCCCTGCTCCGGCCGCGCGTGCGGCATCGCGATGCCCGGCGCCAGGACGAAGTAGGGGCCAAGCTGCTCCTGCTGATGAAAGATGGCCGTCAGGTAATTCGGCGTAATCACGCCGCGTTGCAGCAGCGGTTGCGCGCTCAGCGTTACCGCCTGGCGCCAGTCCTCCACCCGTTCGCACAGCTGTATATGATCGGCGGTCAGCCATTCTTTCAGCACGTTACCCTCCCAAGCGTTGATGGTTTCGGCCGGTGATTAATTCACCGACGACGGTAAAACTTTAATCAACCCCTCTCGGCTGCACAGTGATTGGCATCACAAAGATAGCGCTACCAAAGCGCTATCATGCAGAACTGTGATAGCGCTATCAAAACGCCATGCCGCGGCCGGCGTTAACCACAATTTTTTCTCGCTCTTCCGGGTTACGGGGTAGAATGTGCCGCATACTGGGATCGTCGAAGCCGCGCCGTCGGCTTCCCACCCTCACAATCTTTATGCGCCGCGCGCGCATTTCAGTCAGGATTAGGCATGTCGATCGGTAAAAAACGCCGCAGCACAGGCAGGGTGACGTTGGCTGACGTAGCGCATCTGGCGGGCGTCGGCACCATGACGGTGTCGCGCGCGCTGCGCACGCCGGAACAGGTTTCGGACAAACTGCGCGAGAAGATAGACGCGGCGGTAAACGAGCTGGGCTATCTGCCCAATCTGGCCGCCAGCTCGCTGGCCTCGGCCTCGTCCTACACCATCGCCATGGTGGTGCCCAGCCTGTCCGAATCCGGCTGCGCCGAGATGTTCGCCGGCCTGCAGAAAGTGCTGCAGCCCGCCGGCTATCACATCATGCTGGCGGAGTCGCAGCACCACCTGGAACGCGAGGAGAAACTGCTGGAGACGCTGCTCTCTTACAACCTGGCGGCGGCGGTGCTGCTCAGCGTCGAGCATTCGCAAAATGCCCGCAACGCGTTGATCGCCGCCAACATTCCGGTGGTGGAGATCGGCGCCGTACGCGCCGATCCGATCGACATGAGCATCGGCATCGATTACGTGGCGGCCATGTATCAGCTGACGCAAACGGTGATCGCCAGCGGTTACCAGAATATCGGGCTGCTGTGCGCCAATCAGGAGCAGTGGATTTTCCAGCAGCATCTGCAGGGCTGGCACAAGGCGCTGCTGCGCAACCATATGTCGCCGCATCGGGTCATCAACGCCGCGCAGCCCGCCAGCTTCAGCACCGGCGCGCAGCAGCTGCCGGAATTCTTGCTGGCCTGGCCGGAGCTGGACGCGCTGGTGTGCGCGTCGGACGAACTGGCGGGCGGCGTGCTGTATGAATGCCAGCGGCGGCGCATCAAGGTGCCGGATAATCTGGCGGTGGTGGGCTTCGGCAACAGCGAGTTCAGCCGGGTGTGCCAGCCGCCGCTGACCACCATGACCATTCCGCATCGCGACATCGGCATTCAGGCCGGCCAGGCGCTGCTGGCGCGGCTGAACGAGCATCCCTGGCAGCCGCCAGGCTCCCTGCCCGCCACGCTGTGCCGCCGCGACAGCTGCTGAATCCGCCCGTAAAAAAAGCCGGTCGATGACCGGCTTTTCCATGCGCAGGCGGCTCAGTGATTGTCGAGCGGCTTGCCGTAATCCTGTTCATTGTTGCGCGTCAGCCACAGCGACAGCGCCTTCAGCGAATCCGGGGTAAACTCGTCACAGCGGGCGGTGATCTCTTCCGGCGTCAGCCAGCACACCTCGGCCACTTCTTCTTCCTGCAGCGCGAACGGCCCGTGCGATACGCAGCTGAACAGCGCCCCCCACACCCGGCACTGCTCTTCCTCGAAGTAGAACAGACCGTGCTCGGCGAAAGGCACGCCGGCGATGCCCAGCTCCTCTTCCGCCTCGCGGCGCGCCGAATCCAGCACGTTTTCACCGCTTTGCACTACGCCGCCCGCCGTCGCGTCCAGCCAGCCCGGGTAGAAGTCCTTGATCTCGGTGCGACGCTGCACCAGAATTTTTCCCATCCCATCATGCACCACAATATAGGTAGCACGATGACGCAGCCGCTCCGCCCGCATCTGTTGACGACTGGATTGAGCAATCACCTCGTTTTGCTCGTCGACGATATCAACCCACTCGGTATCTGCAGCCTGACCCTGTTCCGCCATCCTCTAAAACCTTCTATTTTGGCGCGATGCAATCCCGCGCGCTGGTTAATCAATGAGTGTTTTTCAAAGATTTTTATTGTGTGTGTATAAATTAGTGCGTTTAGCGTGTTAACGCCACCTCCGCGACGACCTTGCCGTCGTCGAGCGTCAGCACGCGCAAAGTGCCGCTTTCCAACATGCCGTAGCTGGCGGGAAAGCCCCCTTTCGGGATGCTGACCGAGCCCGGATTGAAGCAATAGATCTCACCCTGCCGCTCCGCCTGCGGCAGATGCGTATGGCCATAGGCCAAGACGTCACCGCAGGATAACGGCGGCAGTGCCGAGGGATGATAAAGGTGACCGTGGGTCAAAAACAATCGTCTTTTTTGCAGTAAAACCTGTTGCCAGGGCGCCTCGATGGGAAACGTCAGCAGCATCTGATCGACCTCGCTGTCGCAATTGCCGCGAACGGCGATGATCTTGTCGCTATAGCGATTCAATCGTTCGGCAACCTGAGCGGGCTGATACCCGGCGGGCAGCGCGTTGCGCGGGCCGTGATTCAGCAAATCACCCAGAAGAATCAACCAGTCGGCGCCGTGTTGTGCGAACAATTCCAGCACGCGTTCGGTCGCCGGCAGCGAACCGTGGATATCCGAGGCGAACATCAGCTTCATAACCTTGTCCTATAGAGGGAAATAAGCGCCATTTTACCGCGCCGGCGCCGTGCGGCAAACCGCCGCCCGCCCCGGTGGAGAATTGTGATCCAACTGCGCAGATAGCATCGGACGAATCCCACATAGCCTGCTATCCTTAGCTGCTATTGTTGGATCTCTGATATACCTTTGTGCGCGGCGAAGACCGCAGCAACGTGTAATGAATTACAGATCACCTTACCGCAGGAGGCAACATGATTGACCTGTATTACGCGCCTACTCCCAATGGTCACAAGATCACCTTGTTTTTGGAAGAGGTCGGCTTACCCTACCGTATCCATCGCGTAAACATCAGCGCCGGCGAGCAGTACAAACCGGACTTTCTGAGCATTTCTCCCAACAACAAAATCCCGGCGATCGTCGATCAGCAACCGGTGGACGGCGGCGCGCCGATCAGCCTGTTCGAATCCGGGGAAATCCTGCTGTATCTGGCGGAGAAGACCGGCAAGCTGCTGAGCAAGGGCCTGCGCGAACGCGCCGCTACCCTGCAGTGGCTGTTCTGGCAGGTGGCCGGATTCGGGCCGATGCTCGGGCAGAATCACCACTTTAACCACTACGCGCCGCAGCCGGTGCCTTACGCCATCGAGCGTTACCATCTGGAGACCAAGCGGCTGTACGGCGTGCTGGAAGCTGAACTGCAAAAACACCCGTACCTGGGCGGCGATAACTACAGCATCGCCGATATCGCCACCTACCCGTGGGTCGTGTCGCATCCGCGCCAGCGCATCGATCTGGCGGATTACCCGGCGGTGCGCAACTGGTTCGAGCGCATCAGCAATCGCCCGGCGACCGAGCGCGCCTACAAACTGGCCGAACAAGCCTAAGTGCCCCCCCGACTCCCCGTCGGCCGGGGAGTCACATCGTCCCTGCGTTATCATTTCCCTACTTTCCGTGTATTCTGAACGCTAATAATCAGACCTATGGAGAATCTCTGATGTCTTTCAGTCAACCCGACGCCGTTATTCGCATTAAAAATCTGCGGCTGCGTACGTTCATCGGTATCAAGGAAGAGGAAATCAACAACCGACAGGACGTCCTGATCAACGTGGTGATCCACTACCCGGCGGACAAGGCGCGCAACAGCGAAGATATCGCCGATGCGCTCAACTACCGCACCATCACCAAAGCGATCATCCGCCATGTGGAAGATAACCGTTTCGCGTTGCTGGAAAAATTAACGCAGGATGTGCTCGATATCGTAAAAGAACACGCCTGGGTGACCTATGCTGAAGTGGAGATAGATAAACTTCTGGCCCTGCGCTACGCCGACTCGGTTTCCATGACCATGAGCTACCGCCGGGACTAATTCAGGGAGGTCGACCATGCGGATCCTGATCACCGGCGCAACGGGATTGATAGGCAGCAGCCTGACGGCAAGACTGCTGGCGCTTTCTCACCACATTACGGTGCTGACCCGAGACGAACGGCAAGCCCGAGCCCGGCTGGGCGACCGGCCGAGCTATTGGCGAACGCTGGACGACCGGCAATCGCTGGATGAATTCGACGCGGTGATCAACCTGGCCGGCGAACCTATCGCCGACAAGCGCTGGAGCGCGCAGCAGAAAGAGCGGCTGTGCCGCAGCCGCTGGGATCTGACCGAACGCTTGGCGAAGCTGATCAAGGCCGGCAGCACGCCCCCCGGCGTGCTGATTTCCGGTTCCGCCGTCGGCTACTACGGCGATCAGGGGCAGGCGGTGGTGACCGAAGAGGAGCCGCCGCACGACGAATTCACCCACCAGCTGTGTCAACGCTGGGAAGCGCTGGCGCTGCAGGCGCAAAGCGACGCCACCCGCGTCTGCCTGCTGCGCACCGGCGTGGTGCTGGCGCCACAGGGCGGCGCGCTGGCCAAAATGCTGCCGCCGTTCCGCTTCGGGCTCGGCGGCCCGATCGGCGACGGTCGCCAATACCTGCCGTGGATCCACCTCGAAGACATGGTCAACGGCATTATTTATCTGCTGGATCACGCCACCCTGAGCGGCCCGTTCAACATGGTCGCTCCCTACCCGGTGCACAACGAGCAATTCGCCGCCCAATTGGCCAACGTGCTCGATCGCCCGGCGTTTCTGCGGGTGCCGGCGTTCGTCATGCGGCTGTTGATGGGGGAAGCGGCGGTGCTGGTGCTCGGCGGCCAGCGGGCGGTGCCGAAGCGCCTGGAAGAGGCCGGTTTCCACTTCCGTTATCTGGAGCTGGAACAGGCATTGGATGACGTTGTCAATCAGCGGGCCGAAGCCCGCTGATCTGAGGTTACTTCAACGCGCCGGACAGGAACTGCTGCAGGCGCGGGCTTTTGGGATTGCCGAACAGCTCGGCCGGCGGGCCCTGCTCTTCGATCAACCCTTTGTGCAGGAAGATCACGTGGTTCGAAACGTGGCGCGCAAATTCCATTTCGTGCGTCACCACCACCATGGTTTTTCCCTCCTCCGCCAGCTTCTGCATGATGCGCAGCACCTCGCCCACCAACTCGGGATCCAGCGCCGACGTCGGTTCGTCAAACAGCAGCACTTCCGGCTCCATCGCCAATGCGCGGGCAATGGAGACGCGCTGCTGCTGGCCGCCCGACAGGTGCACCGGGTACTTGCCGCGCGCCCGCTCGTCGATGCCCACTTTATCCAGGTAGCGCACCGCGCGCTCGTGCGCGTCGGCCTTGCTCAGCCCCAGCACCTGCACCGGCGCCTCCATCACGTTCTCCAGCACCGTCATATGGCTCCACAGGTTAAAATGCTGGAACACCATGGTCAGGCGGGTGCGCAGCAGCTGCAGCTGCTTCTTGTCGAATACCTTCAGCTGGCCGTCCTTGTCGCGCACCATGCGAATATCTTCGTTGTTCAGGCTGATCGAGCCTTCGCTCGGCTTCTCGAGGAAGTTGATGCAGCGCAGAAAGGTGCTTTTGCCGGAGCCGGAGGAGCCGATGATGCTGATCACATCCCCGGCGTTGGCCGCCAGCGAGACGCCCTTCAGCACCTCGTGATCGCCATAGCGTTTGTGCAGTTCCGTGACGGCTAATTTATTCTCAGACATGGTTTTTCTTCCCGTCATTTATCAGTGACTAACGTGTGCCATCCAGCGTTTTTCAGCTTTGCGGAACAGGCTGATTAACACGTAGGAGATGATCAGGTACAACACCGCCGCAATGCCGAAAGCGTAAAACGGCTGATAGGTCGCGGCATTGATGTCGCGCGCAATCTTCAGCAGATCCGGCACGGTGGCGGTAAACGCCAGCGCGGTGGAGTGCAGCATCAGGATCACTTCGTTGCTGTAGGCCGGCAGCGCGGTGCGCAGCGCCGAAGGCAAAATGATGCAGCGATACATCTTGAAGCGCGAGAAACCGTAGGCGTTGGCGGCCTCGATTTCACCGTGCGGCACCGAGCGGATCGCCCCGGCGAAGATCTCGGTGGTATACGCGCAGGTGTTGAGCGTCAGCGCCAGAATGGTGCAGTTGAGCCCGCTGCGGAAAAACGCGTTGAGAAACTCGCTGCCGCGCACGATTTCCAGGCTGTACATGCCGGAGTAGAACACCAGCAACTGCACGTACAGCGGCGTGCCGCGAAACACGTAGGTGTAGAGCCACACCGGGAAACGCACCCAGCGCAGGGAAGAGACGCGCGCCACCGCCATCGGGATCGCCAGCAGCCCGCCCATCACCACGGAGGCGATCAGCAGCCACAGCGTGACCGCCACGCCGGTGAAACGGTAGCCGTCGCTCCACAGCAGCGACTGCCAATACTGTTGCAAAATCTCGATCATAGCTCGGCCCTCTTGACGCCCAGTGAGTAACGCCGTTCAAGCCACAACAGCACGCCGTTGGAAACGGTAGTGAAAATCAGGTAAACCACGCCGGCTACGATGGCGAAGAAGAACGGCTGATAGGTGCCTTTCCCCGCCAACTGCGTGGCTTTCACCACGTCGTTCAGGCCAAGGATTGACACCAGCGCCGTCGCCTTCAGGATCACCTGCCAGTTGTTGCCGATGCCCGGCAAGGCGAAGCGCATCATCGCCGGGAACAAAATGCGCCGAAAGATCTGCGCGCCGCTGAAGCCGTAGGCCGTCGCCGCCTCAATCTGCCCTTTCGGCACCGCCAAGTAGGCGCCGCGGAAGGTTTCGGTAAAGTACGCGCCGTAAATAAAACCGAGGGTAATGATGCCGGCGCCGAGCGGGTCGATATCGATCTGCGAGAAACCGAGCAGCGTGGTGATGTTGTTCAAGGCGATTTGCAGGCCATAAAAAATCAGCAGCATCAGCACCAGATCGGGCACGCCGCGGATCAGCGTGGTGTAAGCGCCGAACAGGCCGGAAATAAGGGGGTTGTGGGAGAGTTTGCCGCCGGCGCCGATCAACCCGATCACCACCGCCAACAATACGGAACTGAGGGCCAACTCCAGCGTCACCAGAGCCCCCTCGAAAATCAGTTGGGAATAGCCTTGCAGCATCTACTTCACCCTGTCGTCTAGGATCCGAACCATCGGAGCCGGCGCACCGGCCCCGCAGTCACAGCATGGAACGGTTAGCGGATTAGCCGCCGTAGACGTCGAAGTCGAAGTACTTTTTCGCGTATTTATCGTAGGTGCCGTCTTTGCGCATCTCGGCGAAGGCTTTGTCCAGCGCCGCTTTCAGCTCGGTATCGGTTTTGCGCAGCCCCATGCCGGTGCCGACGCCAAAGAATTTGTCATCCTTCACCGATTCGCCGGCGAACGCATAGTCTTTGCCCGGCGGCTGTTTCAGGAAGCCATCGCTGCCCGCCACTTCATCCTGGAAGGCGGCGTCGATACGCCCGGAGGCCAGATCGGCGTAGACCAGATCCTGGTTCTGATAAGGCACCACGGTGACGCCCTTCGGCTGCCACATGGCGTTGGCGTAGGCTTCCTGGGTCGTGCCCTGCAGCACGCCCACGCTCTTGCCTTTCAACGCATCCACGGTAGGCAACAGCTTAGACCCCTTCGGCGCGATCAGGCGGGCGTTGGCGGCATACAGCTTGTCGGTAAAGGCGATTTCCTGCTGGCGTTTTTCGGTGATGGACAGCGAAGAGATGATAGCGTCGATCTTTTTCGCCTTGAGGGATGGGATCAGCGCGTCAAAGTCGCTCTCCACGAAGGTGCATTGGGTATTTATGCGTTTGCACAGCTCTTTGGCCAAATCGATATCGAAGCCGACCAGCTCGCCTTTGGCGTTTTTGGATTCAAACGGCGCATAAGTCGGATCGGTGCCAATCTTCAATGTCGATGGGATAGCGGCGAATGCGCTGTTTGCGGCCGCCAAAGCCAAGACTAAAGGAAGAACCTTAACCAGCTTTTTCATAAATTACCCTCAAATTGATTTTTTTGATGCCACTACGGGCATTACTTTTCCCCACCAAATCAATTTGCAGTAATCGTGCCACATTAGGTGCTACGGGCGGAGGGAACGGCTCCGGCCTTCACAATACTGTTTCCTGGGACGATAACCGCAAAATTAAATCGGCCGCTCGGGGCCGCGCCACTGGCAGCCGCGACAGGACGGCGCCATGAAACAGTGAACGTGATGAAGTGGGATCATTATGGTGCATGCGCCGCCCTAATTCAGTGCGGTGTTGCACAAATGTACCAATTTGGGGATGAAAATGTTAATCAGCACCCTGCCAACGGGTGAACAGATCGGCCGGCAATTCGATATCAAACTGATCGATCACCCGATTGACGGTCTGATCGATGATGTCTTCCACGCTTTTCGGCTGGTGATAAAACGCCGGCACCGGGGGCATGATCACCGCGCCCATTTCCACCGCCTGCGTCATCAGCCGCAGGTGCCCAAGGTGCAACGGCGTTTCACGCACGCACAATACCAGGCGGCGGCGTTCTTTCAGCACCACGTCGGCGGCGCGGGTCAGCAGTCCGTCGCTGTAGCTGTTGACGATGCCGGACAGCGTTTTGACTGAACAAGGCAAAATCGCCATGCCCAGGGTTTTGAAGGAACCGGAAGAGATGGCGGCGGCGATATCGCGCGCATCGTGAACCACATCGGCCAGCGCCTGCACTTCACGCAGACTGTACGGCGTTTCCAGCGCCAGCGTCTGCCTTGCCGCGTTACTCATCACCAGATGGGTTTCCACCTCTGCGACGTCGCGCAAAACCTGCAACAGGCGCACGCCGTAGATCGCGCCGCTGGCGCCGGAAATGCCGATGATGAGTCGTTTCATGAAGAATGGCCTCTGCCGTAAAAAGTAAAAAATAAGATCAGGCAGACTTTGCCGCAATGGCGAGGGATAAGCAAGTTCACAGAAGCAAGGCGCACCGCCGCAGACGCGACGATGCCCCCTGATGGATCAACGCAGTCGGTTAGCCTTCGTTATGCAGTTCCAGATTTTCCGCTTCGGTTTGTCCCCGCAGCGCCTTGGCGTCGTCGTTGCGCAGCGACTCCAGGTATTCCAGATAGCTTTGATCGACGTCTTTGGTCACGTAGATGCCGTTGAATACCGAGCATTCGAACTGGGTGATGTCCGGGTTTTCTTCACGCACCGCTTCGATCAGATCGTCGAGGTCCTGGAAGATCAGCCCATCGGCGCCGATGATTTGGCGGATTTCATCCACTTCGCGCCCGTGGGCGATCAGTTCGTTGGCGCTCGGCATGTCGATGCCGTAGACGTTAGGGAAACGCACTTCCGGCGCGGCGGAAGCCAGGTACACGCGCTTGGCGCCCGCTTCGCGCGCCATCTCGACGATCTGCTCTGAGGTCGTGCCGCGTACGATGGAATCATCCACCAGCAGCACGTTCTTGTCGCGGAACTCGGCGCGGTTGGCGTTCAGCTTGCGGCGCACCGACTGACGACGCGCCTGCTGGCCCGGCATGATGAAGGTGCGGCCGACGTAGCGGTTCTTCACAAAGCCCTGGCGGTAGGGTTTGTCGAGAATGCGCGCGATCTCCAGCGCGATGTCGCAGGAGGTTTCCGGAATCGGGATCACCACGTCGATGTCCAGATCTTCCCATTCGCGGGCAATCTTCTCGCCCAGCTTCTGGCCCATGCGCACGCGGGCGCTGTAGACCGAGATCTTGTCCATAAAGGAGTCCGGGCGCGCGAAATAGACGTATTCGAACAGACACGGATTGGTTTTCGGATTCTCTGCGCACTGGCGGGTGAACAGCTGGCCCTTGGTGGTGATGTACACCGCTTCGCCCGGCGCCACGTCGCGCAGGAATTCAAAGCCCAGGGTATCCAGCGCCACGCTCTCGGAAGCCACCATATACTCGCTGCGGCCATCTTCCAGCGTGCGTTTGCCGATCACCAGCGGACGAATGCCGTACGGGTCGCGGAACGCCAGCAGGCCGTGGCCGATAATCATCGCCACACAGGCGTAAGCGCCGCGCAGTTGCTGATGCATGGCGGCGACCGCGGTAAAGATGTTGTCGGCCTCCAGCGGATAATGCGGGAAGCGATCCAGCTCGCTGGCCAGCACGTTCAGCAGGATTTCCGAGTCGGAGGTGGTGTTGACATGGCGGCGGCCGCTTTCGAACAGCTTTTGGCGCAGCTCATGGGCGTTGGTCAGGTTGCCGTTGTGGGCCAGCGTAATGCCGAACGGCGAGTTAACGTAGAAAGGCTGGGCCTCAGAGGCGCTCGAGCTGCCGGCCGTCGGGTAACGCACATGGCCAATGCCCATGTTGCCCTGCAAGCGTTGCATATGGCGCGCCTCAAACACATCCTTCACCAGGCCGTTGGCTTTGCGCAAACGGAACCCGTTGTGGGCGTCAATGGTGACGATGCCTGCGGCATCCTGGCCACGGTGCTGAAGCACCGTCAGCGCATCATAAATCGACTGGTTTACCGGCATAAAACCGGCGATACCGACAATACCGCACATGTTGTCTTTTCCTCATCAGCGCTACCGCCCCGGCAATTGGGTCGGCAAGAAACTCGACGTGCTCTGCAGGTAGTCAAAGAACCACCTGATGACGTAACTGAACTGGGGAATCAGCTGCGACTGTTTCCAGTCGGCACTTTGTGAAAAGCCGGTAAAGGTATCCAGGAAGAACAGGATCGCCGCAACGATCAACACGCCGCGCAATGCGCCGAAGCAGATGCCCAGCACCCTGTCGGTGCCCGACAGCCCGGTTTTCTCTACCAGTGAGCTAATCACATAGTTAACAATAGCCCCTACGATCAGGGTCGCGATGAACAAAATCGCGATCGCGATGCCGTTTCGCACCAGTTCATCTTCAAAACGAGTGAAATAGACCGCAAGGTAAGAGTAGAAATGGCTGGCAACAAAAAACGCACATCCCCATGTCACAAGTGACAATGCTTCGCGAACAAACCCTCGGATCAGGCTCACCAGAGCCGAAAATCCAATCACCGCTATAATGACGTAATCAATCCAGACCATGAACTATTCCAATGATGAATCGCCCCTGCATCCAATTCGCGGCGAATTCTAACAGAAAAAGAAAACGTTTGCGTAGGGGATTTCCTACCACGTTACAAATAAAAAGCGGCGATTAAAAAATTCCCAATCGCCGCGCCTACATAGGTGATTTCGCCTGTAAAAGGCGCGGTTTCTCTCGAGATCTCTCCACCACTCCTTAATTCAGGGGCGCATCCTGCTGCGCCCCTGCGGGGTTTAACGACCGTACGGCTTCACCTGCCCGCTCAGCCCGCTGATCGAGTTCAGCGACGGCAATGCCGCCTGCAGCTTCTGCTTGGAAGCATCCGGGCCGACGTAGATGCGGGTGATCTGCCCTTGCACCGGCGTTGACGGCACGGTGAAGGCGCGATAGCCCGAAAGACGCAGCGAAGCGACAATCTCGTTCGCCTTGGCGGCATTCTTCAACGCCCCGAGCTGCACGACATAGGCTTGCCCGGCCGGCGCTTTTTCTTCCGCCGGTTTCGGCTGCGGTGCCGGCTCAGGCTTCGGCGTCGGTTCAGGTTTCGGCTCCGGCTTAGGCGTCGGTTTCACTTCCACCGGCTTCGGCTGCGGCGCCGGTTTCGGTTTCACCTCTACCGGTTTGGTTTCCACCGGTTTCGGCTTAGGCTGCTGCTGCACCGGCTGAGGACGCGTCTCGACCGGCGGCGGCGCCACCTGCGTCGGTTGCTGAGCATTCTGTCGCACCGCCTGTTGCGCCGCCGCTTCGTTAGCCGCCTGCTGCTCGACCAGCGCCCCCGCCCCTTCCGGCGGCTGCGCCGGCAACGGCTGCGTCACCGGCGGCAACACGTCGTTCTCTTCGACGTCGCCCGCCTTCGGTACCAAAGGAATGGCCGCGAATTCATCCTCGTAATGCTTCTTTTTGCCGTCCAGCAACCCTGGCAGGATGATCACCCCCAGCGCCACCAGAATCACGGTTCCGACCAGTCGGTTCTGAAATTTACTCGCCACTCACACTCCCCGCATCTCGTCTGACGCCGCCATCACCTGCGCAACGGTGTGGAACGATCCACAGACGATCACAATATCCTGTTTATCAGCATCCTGCATAGCCTGCCGCCAGGCAGTTTCGACATCATTAAAGCGTCGCGGTTCCGCCAGATGTTGCGCCAGCAGTTCGACGCTGGCGCCGCGCGGGCCGTCGAGCGGTGCGCAGTACCATTCATCCACCTGCTCGCTCAGGCAGGCCAGCGTACCGGCGATGTCCTTGTCCGACAGCATGCCCACCACCGCGCGCACCTTGCCGCCGTCGCGCGGCAGCTTGGCCAGACGCCCGGCGAGATAGCCGGCGGCGTGCGGGTTGTGCGCCACATCGAGGATCAGCATCGGCTCCCGCCGCACGATCTGGAAACGCCCCGGCAGCGTCGCCTGCTGCAGCCCGGTGAAGATCGCGCGCTCGTCGATTTCCAGCGGGGAACAGTTCAGCGCCGCCAGCGCGGTAGCGGCGTTCGCCAGCGGCACGTTCGGCGTCGGCAGATCGGTCAGCAGCGTGTCGCCGCCCTGCCACTGCCAGCGATCGCCCTGCTCGCTGAAACTCCAGGCTTCACCGCGGCGATACAGCGGCGCACCCAGCGTTTCGGCGACCTGGCGAATGCTGTCCGGCATGTCGGGTTCGCCCACTACCGCCGGCTTGCCGCTGCGGAAAATGCCGGCCTTTTCACGGCCGATGCTTTCGCGATCGTTGCCCAGCCAGTCGGTGTGATCGAGCGCGATGCTGGTGATCACCGCCACGCTCGGATCGACGATGTTGGTGGCGTCGAGGCGCCCGCCCAGGCCGACTTCCAGGATCACCACGTCCAGCCGCGCCTGTTTGAACAGCTGCAGCGCCGACAGGGTGCCGAATTCGAAATAGGTCAGCGACGTTTCGCCGCGGCCGGCTTCAATGGTGGCAAACGAGCGGCTGTGCTCCGCTTCGCTCAGCTCTTCCCCCTGAATGCGCACACGTTCGGTGTAGCGCACCAGATGCGGTGAGCTGTAAACGCCGACGCGCAGGCCGGCGGCCAGCAGAATAGCTTCAAGGGTGCGACAGGTCGTGCCTTTGCCGTTAGTGCCGGCAACGGTGAACACCGTGGGAGCGGGGGTCAGTAAGTCCAGATGCGCCGCGACGCGCTGTACGCGCTCGAGGCCGAGTTCGATCGCCTGGCTGTGCAGACGTTCCAGATAGTAAAGCCACGAGCTCAATGGCGACGTGGCTTGGGGAATTTGGTGGTTTTGCATGAGTCCCATCACTGAACTTGGGTTCATTAATCCATCAGGGCACCACCCTCACCGCGGTAAAGGCGATGCGCTTCGTCACTGCCGCCCACCTGCAAACCGCAACGTCATAGGCCGCGGCCGGCAGGGAACGGGCATCAGCCGTCACTTAGCCACAAAGTGGCGGCTGAACCCGGGGGGGATCCGTCTTTGCCTCAGGCGTCGGCCTGCTGCTCCGGCTCAATGACCGGCGCGGCCTCATCGAAATGCGGCTGCGGCTGGTTGGTCAGCTTGGACAGAATGCTCGCCAGCGTTTGGCGCATTTCCGGGCGGCGAACGATCATATCGATCGCGCCTTTTTCGATCAGGAACTCGCTGCGCTGGAAGCCCGGCGGCAGTTTCTCGCGCACGGTCTGCTCGATCACGCGCGGGCCGGCAAAGCCGATCAGCGCTTTCGGCTCGGCGATGTTGATGTCGCCCAGCATCGCCAGGCTGGCGGAGACGCCGCCCATGGTCGGGTCGGTCAGCACGGAGATGTACGGCAAGCCGCGCTCCTGCATTTTGGCCAACGCCGCGCTGGTTTTCGCCATCTGCATCAGCGACATCAGCGCTTCCTGCATGCGCGCGCCGCCGCTGGCGGAGAAGCACACTAGCGGACAGTTGTCCTCCAGCGCCTGCTCAACCGCACGCACGAAACGCGCGCCAACCACGGAAGACATCGAACCGCCGATGAAGGCGAATTCAAAGGACGCCGCGACGATCGGCATGCCGTACAGCGTGCCCTTCATCACCACCAGCGCATCTTTCTCGCCGGTCGCTTTCTGTGCGGCGACCAGACGATCTTTATAGCGCTTGGAATCCTTGAATTTCAGAACGTCTTTCGGCTCCAGATCGCTGCCCAGCTCCACTTCGCTGCCTTCATCCAGCAGGGTATGCAGACGCGCGCGCGCGCTCATACGCATATGGTGGTCGCACTTCGGGCACACTTCCAGATTACGCTCCAGCTCGGCGCGGTAGAGAACCTGGCCGCAGCTGTCGCATTTGGTCCAGACCCCTTCAGGAATGCTCGCCTTACGGGTTTGTGTGATATTGCTCTTGTTAAGAATTCGTTCAATCCAGCTCATCGATGACCTTTCTGTTTGAACCTGGCACACGCCAGTCCGCTGTTCATGCTTTAACAATCCCCCTGAAAACACCCCCAATGAAAAAATGCCTGTTCGCCGCGCGGCAAGCGCGCGACCGAGGCATCGGCTTCAGGGTTGTTCGCAGGAACAGACCATAATGTCGCTCATTAAACCATATCGGCCCGACGCTGTGGACAAAAAACTGGTCGAACCGACAGGTTGAGCGATGTTTTTATTGTTTTTGCTGGCGGGCGGCGGCGCGCTTGTGGCGCCAAATTTCAATCACCCCCGGCAGAATCGAAACGATGATGATCCCGACGATCAGCAGTTTCAGGTTCTCCTGCACCACCGGCAGATCGCCGAACAGGTAGCCAGCATAAGTGAAGAGCAGCACCCAAACCAGTGCGCCAATCACGTTGTAGGCGGCGAAGTGGCGATAGGACATATGCCCCATGCCGGCGACGAACGGCGCAAAAGTACGCACGATCGGCACGAATCGCGCCAGAATAATCGTTTTCCCGCCGTGCTTCTCATAAAACTGATGCGTTTTATCCAGGTAGCTGCGGCGGAAGATTTTCGAATTCGGGTTGCTGAACAGCTTCTCGCCGAACAACCGCCCGATAGTGTAGTTCACCGCATCGCCGATGATCGCCGCCACGGCCATCAACGCCACCATGGTGTGCACGTTCAGATCGTTGGTCGGCAAAGCCGCCAGCGCGCCGGCGACGAACAGCAAAGAATCCCCCGGCAGGAACGGCGTCACCACCAAACCGGTCTCGCAAAACAGGATCAGGAACAGAATAGCGTAGACCCACATGCCGTATTGTGCGACCAGTTCGGCCAGATGCACATCAATATGCAGAATGAAATCAATAATAAACTTGATGATGTCCATAAATTCTCTCATTGATACCGGGCGTTTCAATCACCCGGCAGAAGCACAAGGGAGCGACGCTTTCAGGCGTGCCGGCGTTTAATCGTCGGGTAAAAACAGCGGCCCCATCGGCGGCCGCGGGATGCCAAAGTGGTCGGGATAGTCCACGGAAACCAGATACAGCCCCTCGGCTCGCGCCGTCGCCGCCGCCAGATTGCGATCCTTCAGCGCCAGCAACTCGGCCATCCAGTTCTCATCCTGATTGCCGCAGCCGATCTCCATCAGGCTGCCGACGATGTTGCGAACCATGTGATGCACGAAGGCATTCGCCTTGATATCTACCACAATATATTCGCCGTAGCGCGTAACCTTAACGTGTTTTACGCAGCGCCACGGGGTGCGCGACTGGCATTGCACCGCGCGAAACGAGGTAAAGTCGTTCTCGCCCAGCAATGCCTGCGCCGCCCGATGCATGCGGTCCGCGTCCAGCGGGTGATAAAAATGCGTCACCCCCTGTTGCAACACCGCCGGCCGGTAGCGATGGTTGAAAATAATATAGCGGTAACGGCGCGCGGTGGCGCTGAAACGCGCGTGAAAATCATCGGCGACGGGGCTCACCCAGCGCACCGCGATGTCCGGCGGCAAATGGGTGTTGACGCCCATCGTCCAGGCGGCGTCCTTGCGGCGCGCGGTGGTTTCGAAGTGCACCACCTGCCCGGTGGCGTGCACCCCGGCGTCAGTGCGCCCGGCGCACAGCACGTTGATCGGCGCATCCGCCACCTTGCTCAACGCCTGCTCCAGCCGTTCCTGCACGCTGGCCACTTCTTGCTGCCGCTGCCAGCCGTAGTAACGGCTGCCGTCATATTCGATGCCCAGCGCTACCTTCAGCGTCGGCTGAGCGGGCGAGACCACCTCAGACATCAGTACATCTGCTCCTGCACCAGACGCTCGGCGGTTTCGATCGCCATCAACGCGCCGCCGAAGCGGACGTTGTCCGCCACCGTCCAGAACTGCAACAGCTCGGGGATGCCGTAATCGTTGCGCAGACACCCGATGCTGAGCGCATCGCTGCCGGAAGCTTCGGTGACCTGAGTCGGGTAATCATCCTCTTCACTCAGTTGAACGTCTTCGACCTCTTCAAGCTCGCTGCGCGCCTCTTCGGCGGACAGCGGACGCAGCGCTTCCAGATGCACGACCTGGGCGTGGCCATAAAACACCGGCGACTGGATGCAGCTCACCGAAATCGGCAACCCTTCGTCCTGCAGCACCTTGCGTACCTGATCGACGATCAGGCGCTCTTCGCGCACGCTGCCCTGCTCGTCGGCGACAAGCGGCAGCATATTAAACGCCAGCTGTTTAGTGAAAACGCCTTCTTCGGCCGGGATGCCGTTCAACAGGCGCGCGCTCTGGCCGGCCAGATCGTCCACCGCCGCCTTGCCGCGCGAGGATACCGACATCAGCGTCGTGACGTGCAGGCGCGACAGCCCCGCCTGTTCGGTCAGCGGTTTGATCGCCGTCAGCAGTTGGCTGACCATGCTGTCGGCCACCGCGACGATGTTGCGGTTGCGGTAATCCGCCAGCACCTGCGGGTTAACGCCAGGTACCACCAGCGGCACATCCGGTTCCATGGCGAACAGGCCGCTGGTGTCGATCACCAGACAACCCATATTGCCGGCCTCTTCGGCATAGCGCGCGGAAGCGTCGCTGCCGGCGACGAAGAAGGCCAGCTGCGCCTGCGACCAATCGAACTCTTCGGCGTTTTGCACCAGAAGAGACTTGCCGTTGAAGCGCACATTGGCGCCCGCGCTGCGTTCGCTTGCCAGAGGATAGAGCTCACCCACCGGGAACTGGCGTTCCTGCAACAATTCCAGCAACGCTTCACCAACCGCGCCAGTGGCGCCGAGCAGCGCGATATTCCAGCCGTCAGACATTGGGTTTTCTCCAGAGTATTTCATTCATAAAAGCAGACGGGCAGTGCAGCCACCGCCCGATAATCTTTGCCGCTCACTGTAGCGGCGTTGGCTTAAGACAACCTTACGCGCTACGCGATGCTGAAGCCCAACTTGCCGAGCAGCTCGGCGCTGGCGCTGTCATCGCATTGCACGGCCAGCGAAGACCACTCGCGGCGTTCCTGGTAGTGCTTGCGCAGGCGATCGAACTCGCCCGGTTGCCCGGCGACTTTGCGCAGCGGCGCATCATCGCGGCGCACATCATACACCAAGTGCATCAATCGTTTTAACCGCGCTTCATCCAGCGGGCCGTTGAGACGGATCTGGCTGAACTCCGGCACCGGCAGCAGCGAGGCCAGCGCCACCTGTTGCGGCTGCCCCAGATGGCGGCTGAACGCTTCGAACACCTGGGTGGTGCCGCGCGCCTTGCCTTCCAGCGTATACCCGGCGATGTGCGCGGTGCCGATATCCACCCGCGCCAACAGCGGCAAGGCGAGATCCGGCTCCGGTTCCCACACGTCCAGCACCGTGCTCAGCTTTTTGCCTTTTTCCAGCGCCTGCAGCAACGCGGCGTTATCCACCACCGGCCCACGGCAGGCGTTGATCAGAATACGGTTGTCCGGCAACGCCGCCAACAGATCGGCGTCCGCCAGATGCAATGAATGATACGGGCCGGATTTATTCAGCGGCGTATGGAAGGTCAGCACGTCGGCCTCGGCCACCAATTTCTCCAGTGGCCAGAATTCCCCGGCGTCGCCGCGATCGGCGCGCGGCGGATCGCACAGCAGCGTGCGCACGCCCAGCGCTTTGAGGCGCGCGTCCAGACGCGAACCGACGTTGCCCACGCCGACGATGCCGACGGTTTTATCCCGCAGTTGGAAGCCGTCGCGCTCGGCCAGCAGCATCAATGCGGAGAACACATACTCGACCACCGCGATGGCGTTGCAGCCCGGCGCGGCGGAAAACCCGATGCCCTGCCGTTGCAGCCAGGCGTCATCGACGTGATCGGTGCCGGCGGTAGCGGTGCCGACAAAGCCGATGCGGCTGCCGGCCAACAAGGCTTCATTGACCTTGGTGACCGAACGCACCATCAGCGCGTCGGCATCCGCCAGCGCCTCAAGCGGGATCGGACGCCCCGGCACCGCCCGCACGTCGCCCAGGCGGCTGAACAGCTCGGCCGCATACGGCATATTTTCATCAACCAGAATTTTCACTGCGTTCTCCGACGGTTTACGGCTATTTGTCTGCGAAATAGTGTGCCACTGAATCAGGCACGGCGAAAGCGCTCAGGGGTGGTGCCGGCGATCTGCTGGAACATGACGATGAAGGCCGACGCGGAGCTGTAGCCGACCTCCAGCGCCACGTCCTGCACGGTTTTGCCCTGTTCGAGCAGCGACACGGCATGCAGGAACCGCAGGCGCTGGCGCCATTCGCTGAACGGCATGCCCAAATCCTGCTGGCAGCGGCGAGACAGCGTGCGCTCGGTGGTGTATACCCGCTTCGCCCACGTCGCCAGCGAAGTGTTGTCCGCCGGGCAATGTTCCAGCGCTTCCAGCACCGGCGCCAAAAACTTGTCGTCCGACGACGGCAGATAGGTTTGCTGGCGCGGCGACAGATGCAGCTGGTCGATCAGCACCTGGCAGAGGCGCAAATCCGCCTCCGCCTGCGGAATGTACTGTTTGCGCGCATAGAAATCCTCGGCGATGGCGCGAAAGATCGGCGTCACATTGACCAGGCAAGGATCGGCCGGCATGCCGGCGCACAGCGCCGGCGCGATGTCCACCATGCGGCACTGCGCCAGCCGCTGGTTGTAACAGGAGTGTTCGATGCCCGCCGGCGTCCACAGCACGTACTCCGGCGGCGCCAGAAAGCGCTGCCCGCCGATGCGCAGCACCATCACCCCGGCTTTGACCCACATCAATTGGCCCCAGGTATGGCTGTGCGGCTGGAATTCGGTGCGGACGTTGAACTCCTCGCAACGAAACTGCACCGGGTTTGGCGCCGGGATCAGCGACTCGGGGAAATGGCGGATTTCTGGCATGGTTTCGTCTCGTGATTTGTCTTATTTACGCCGATTTTTGTCTGAATATCGTTATATATGATAAACCGGACACGCGTAGACTAGCCAGCATGTTGGACGCTATTGAGAATAATTGTCATGAATATGCTTTTCCCCCTGCTGGCCGTGCTGATTTGGTCGATTAACGCCGTCGTCAGCAAACTCTCCGCCACCGCCATCGATCCGGCGGCCATCTCGCTCTACCGCTGGCTGCTGGCGCTGATCGCCCTGACGCCGTTTGTGCTGCCGGGCGTGCTTCGCAACTGGGCGCAGGTGCGCGCCAACTGGTGGAAGCTGATGATCCTCGGCTTGCTCGGCATGGTGCTGTATCAAAGCCTGGCCTATTACGCGGCGCACAGCGTCAGCGCGCTGTTTATGGGCATCATCGTGTCGCTGATCCCACTGCTGACCATCCTGATCAGCATCGTACTGCTGCGCATTGCGCCGACCGTCGGCGTGCTGCTCGGCAGCATTCTCTCCTTCTGCGGTTTGATCTGGCTGGTCAGCGGCGGTCAGCCCGGCGCGCTGTTGCAGCACGGTATCGGCAAAGGGGAATTGATGATGCTGCTCGCCACCGCCTCTTACGCGCTGTATGGCGTGTTGACCAAACGCTGGGCCATCGCGCTGCCGAACTGGCAATCGCTCTACGTGCAGATCCTGTTCGGCGTGCTGTTGCTGCTGCCGAATTTCCTGATGGCGCAGGATGTTGGCTTGAACGGCCATAACCTGCCGCTGGTGCTGTTCGCCGGCATTCCGGCCTCGATCATCGCGCCGTACCTGTGGATCCAGGGCGTCCTGCGCCTGGGCGCCAACACCACCTCGATCTTCATGAACCTGGCGCCGGTGTTTACCGCCGCTATCGCGGTGCTGTTCCTGCATGAACAATTGCACGGTTACCACCTGATCGGCGGCGGCATCACCCTGCTGGGCGTGATCCTGTCGCAGCGGCTGCGCACGCCGCTGACGCGTAAAGCCAAAGCCCCGGCGGCAGGCGCAGATTCCTGCAAAGAACAGGCCTAAGCCAGCAACCTGAAACGCACCCGCACCAACAGGCCGCCCAGCGCGGCGGAGCTCAACAGCTCCGGGCGGGTGCCGTGATACGCGGTGATGTCCTTCACCAACGCCAATCCCAAACCGGCGCCCGGCTGATCGCCCACGTTGTCCAAACGATGAAACGGCTGCAGCGCCAACGCCTTGTCCTGCAAGGCGATGCCCGGGCCGCTGTCTTCTATCTCCAGCACCCCTTCCCCCGTAGCCTTGTCCCGCGTAAGGCGGGCGGTCACCACGCCCTGGCGCGGCGTGTATTTCAGCGCGTTGTCCAGCAGATTGGCGCACAGCTCGGCCAACAGCAGCGGCTCCCCCGCGACCTGACACGCCGCTTCACCCTCGAAACCGAGATCGATCTGTTTGCTGCGCGCCTGCGGCAAGCGAGAGAAACAGGCGTCGCGCAGCACCTGCGCCAAATTGACTGGCTGCAGCTTGCGATCGGCGCTGTGCTCGCTGGCTTTCAGACGCGAGAGGTGCAGCAGACGGTCGGTGAGCGCCACGGTGTTATCCAGCGTCGCGCTCATCGCCTGCAGACTTTCGCGCCACTGCTGCGGCCGATCGCTGGCCAGCGCCACCCCGACCTGGGTCTTCAGCACCGCCAGCGGGGTGCGCAGCTGGTGAGAGGCGTCGGCGCTGAAGCGTTCCTGACGCGCCACCATCAGCCGCAGCCGTTCGATGTAACGATTAAAGGCCACCAGCAGCGGCTGCATCTCCGACCAGGGAAGAACCCGCGGCAAAGGCGTCAGTTCGCCCGGATCGCGCCGCAGCATGATGCCGGAGAGTTTACGCATCGGCTTCAACACCCGCTTGAGCAGCGCGAACGCCAGGATCAGGGTCAACACCACCACCGTGCCCTGGCTCAACAGCGCCGCGATCATCATCTGCCGCGCCAGGTAACGACGCGATTCCAGGGTTTCCGCCACCAGAATGGTCGCCATGCCGCTCACGCCCGACTCGTTGACCGGTTGAAACAGCGCCGCCACGCGGATCGGCCGGCCAAGGTATTCCGCATCGTAGAAATGCACCAATGCCGGATAGAGGGTGGAGCGTGGAATGTGGGGCGGCAACGACGGCAAATCGTCATAGCCCGAGATGCTTTTCCCCTGTGGCGAGATCACCTCGTAATAGAGCTGATCGTTCATGTTGCGCTCGAAGCTGTCGAGCACCACATAAGGCACATCGACCGCCAGCTTGCCTTCGCGCACCACCAGCCGCTCCGCCACGGTGCGCGCCGACGCCAGCAGCGTGCGGTCGTAGGCCAGGGTGGCGGCGCTCATGGCGCTGAAGTAGTGGGTGTAGATAGAGATGCCGCCCAGCGCCAGCAGCGGCAGGCCAAAAAACAGCAGCAGTTGATAAAACAGCGAACGCGGCGCGTTAAACCACCGCATTGCACAGTTCCAGGCTGTAGCCCAGACCGCGCAGCGTGACGATCGCCACGTCGCTGCCCTGCAGCTTTTTCCGCAAACGGTGTACGTAAAGCTCAATGCTCTCCGGATTGGCCTCGTCAGACAGCGTAAACACCTGCTCAAACAGCTGCTGCTTGGCCACCGGGCGGCCGCGCCGGTGCATCAGCGCGGTCAGCACCGCCAGCTCGCGCGGCGTCAGCGCCAGCGGTTTGCTCTCCAGCAGGAAATAACCTTCGTCATGATAGGTCAACGCGCCGTATTGCAACGCCGGCTGCGCGGCGCCGACGCTGCGGCGCAGCAACGCCCGAATGCGCGCCTCCAGCTCGTCCAGTTCGAACGGTTTGGTCAGGTAGTCGTCCGCCCCCAGATTCAGGCCTTTCACCCGGTCGGTCACGTCGGTGCGCGCCGTCAGCAACAGCACTGGCAGATCCTGCCCGCGCTTGCGCAGGCGCGCCAGCAAATCGAGACCGTTCAGACGCGGCAACGCCACATCCAGCACCGCCAGCGCATAGCGTTCATTAAGCAACAGGTGGTCGGCGGCCACGCCGTCCGGCGCGACGTCGACGGCAAATCCGGCGCCGGTCAGCGCCTTTTGCAACCAGTGAGACAGCTCGGGGTGATCTTCAACCAATAACAGTCGCATGTTCCCATTCCATTGATTTACCTGAACAACCAGACACCGATGCGGCGTCTGTTAACAGGTCGATAACAGAGAATGGCATGGAAAATAAGGGGATAAAAGAGCGCCGCGCCGCCAGTTTTGGGAGCTGGCACACAATTATGCGTACTGGGGCGCGCTCGTGTGACGCCTCAGATCAGCGTGATGGGGCTATCGGCGAGAGCAAGATCCAACACCGGACGCAGCTTGTCGGCGGTAAACGGCGAAGAAACCAGCACGGAGCGGTTGTTGGCGGCAAACACCAGATCGATGCCGGTCACGCAGGCGGTCATCGGGCAGACATACTTTTCACCGTCGGCGTTGACGAAATGCAGCTCAAATACGCCAATCTCAGGGCGCAAGCGCTTCACACGACACTGCCCGGCTTCTCCCGCCATCTCGGCGTAGACCTCTGGCAAGCGTTTAATCGCACATACCTTGGCGCTGTCCCTGCCGCCAAACAATTTCCCTAACGAAAACATATCACTACATCTCTATTCATTTTATTACAGATGATTTTAACGCGAATGACTATCGGCAATCCTGACATTACGCAGGGTTTTGGCCGGTTTTGCGCGCTGTTCTCTGCGCCCATTCTATGTTAGCGCACCCGCCGTTCGCTCGCGACAAGAGACCCTAATCACAGACTGGAAACTTTTCCGGCCACTGAAAGGTAAATGAAAGGTTGTTGTTTTAACAATTCCGCAACCGCATTCGGCGGGATTCACCATCAGACAATATCGAGGGTAAGTCACAATGAAAAAAATAATGACCCGTACCTTTACCGCCGCCGCCCTGTTGCTGGCGGTCTCTCAGGCCTTTGCCGTGGAAGCGCCCAAACGCACCGAATGCATTGCGCCGGCCAAACCCGGCGGCGGCTTCGATCTGACCTGCAAACTGATTCAGGTATCGCTGCAGGACACCAAGGCCATTGATAAACCGATGCGCGTCACCTATATGCCCGGCGGCGTCGGCGCGGTGGCCTACAACGCCATCGTCGCGCAGCGCCCGGCGGAGTTCGGCACCGTGGTGGCCTTCTCCGGCGGTTCGCTGCTCAACCTGGCCCAGGGCAAGTTCGGCCGCTACAACGTGGACGACGTGAAATGGCTGGCGGCGGTCGGTACCGACTACGGCATGATCGCGGTGCGCGCCGACTCGCCTTACAAAACCTTGAAAGACTTGATGGACGCTTTCCAAAAAGATCCCAACAGCGTGGTGTTCGGCGCCGGCGCCTCGATCGGCAGCCAGGACTGGATGAAAACCGCGCTGCTGGCGCGCGAAGTCGGCGTGGATCCGCGCAAGATGCGCTACGTGGCGTTCGAGGGCGGCGGGGAACCGGTCACCGCGCTGCTGGGCAACCACATCCAGGCGGTATCCGGCGATCTGAGCGAAATGGTGCCTTACCTGCAGGGCGACAAGATCCGCGTGCTGGCGGTGTATGCCGAGCAACGTCTGCCGGGCCAGTTGGCCGATATTCCCACCGCCAAAGAGCAAGGATACAGCCTGGTGTGGCCGATCATTCGCGGCTTCTACGTCGGGCCGAAAGTCAGCGATGAAGAGTATCAGTGGTGGATCGATACCTTCCAGAAAATGATGGCGACCGACGAATTCAAGCAGCAGCGCGATCTGCGCGGCCTGTTCGAATTCAACCTGACCGGCAAAGAGCTGGACGCCTACGTGAAGAATCAGGTTGCCCAATACCGTGAGCAGGCGAAAGTGTTCTGCCTGGCCAAATAACCGCAGGGGAAAACCATGAGCGATCGTATTTTTGCCGGCTTTTGGCTGCTGCTGTGTATCGGCGGGCTGTTCATCGGCTGGGGCATCCAGAGCGAATACAGCTATGAACCGCTGGGGCCGCGCCCTTTCCCGCTGGCGATCCTCAGCCTGATGGCGCTGTGCGCGGCGCTGCTGTTGCTGCGCCGCCCGCAGGCGGTGGAATGGCCGCACCACAAGGTGATGCAGCGGCTGCTGGTGCTGGTGATCACCCTGGTGCTGTATGCCTGGGGGTTTGAATGGCTCGGCTTTCCGCTGGCGACCGCGCTGCTGACGTTCAGCATCGGCCTGCTGTTTCAGGCCAGCCTGCCGGCGGCGGCCATCTCCGGCGTCATCATGGGCGCAGCGTTGTACTACGCCTTTGACCAACTTCTCGATGTCACACTGCCGCTCGGCGCCTGGCTGAGCTAACGGGAGCGATGATGGATACCTGGATGTATTTGACCCAAGGGTTTGAAGTGGCGCTGGTGCCGCAAAACCTGATTATCGCCCTGATCGGCTGCTTCGTCGGCACCATCGTCGGCCTGTTGCCGGGGTTGGGGCCGATCAACGGCGTGGCGATCCTGCTGCCGCTGGCGTTCGCCCTCAAACTGCCGGCCGAATCGGCGCTGATCCTGCTGGCGACGGTGTATATCGGCTGCGAATACGGCGGGCGCATCTCGTCGATTCTGCTCAACGTGCCGGGTGATGCGGCGGCGATCATGACCGCGCTGGACGGCTACCCGATGGCGCAGCAGGGGCGCGCCGGCGTGGCGCTGTCCATCTCGGCGGTCAGCTCGTTCGTCGGCTCGATGATCGCCATCGGCGGCATTATTCTGTTCGCGCCGCTGCTGGCCCGCTGGTCGCTGGCCTTCGGCCCGGCGGAGTATTTTGCCCTGATGGTGTTCGCCATCGCCTGCCTCGGCAGCATGATGAGCCAAAACCCGCTGAAATCCCTGCTGGCGGCGCTGATCGGCCTGGGGCTGGCGACGGTGGGCGTCGACGCCAACACCGGCGTTTACCGCTTTACCTTTGACAGCGTACACCTCTCCGACGGCGTGCAGTTTATCGTGGTGGTGATCGGCCTGTTCTCGGTCAGCGAGATCCTGCTGATGCTGGAAAGCACCAGCGCCGGGCAAAAGCTGGTGCGTAAAACCGGCCGGTTGCTGTTCAACCGCAAAGAGGCGGCGCAGTGCGCCGGCCCGACCCTGCGTTCATCGGTGATCGGCTTCTTCGTCGGCATTCTGCCGGGCGCCGGCGCTACCATCGCCAGCGCGCTGACCTACATGACCGAGAAGAAAATCAGCGGCAACAGCGACACCTTCGGCAAAGGCGACATCCGCGGCGTAGCGGCGCCGGAAGCGGCCAACAACGCCTCGGCCTGCGGTTCGTTCATTCCGATGCTGACGCTGGGGGTGCCGGGATCCGGCACCACGGCGGTGATGATGGGGGCGCTGACGCTGTACAACATCACCCCCGGTCCGGCGATGTTTACCGAACAACCGGATATCGTCTGGGGACTGATCGCCGCGCTGCTGATCGCTAACGTCATCTTGCTGATCATGAACCTGCCGCTGGTTGGCCTGTTCACCCGCATGCTGACCATCCCGCTGTGGTTCCTGGTGCCGGCGATCGCCGCGGTATCGGCGGTGGGGGTTTATGCGGTGCACAGCACCACCTTCGACCTGCTGCTGATGGTCGGGTTGGGCGTGTTCGGCTACATCCTGCGCAAAATGCACTTCCCGATGTCGCCGCTGATTCTGGGCTTCGTGCTGGGTGAGATGCTGGAGCAGAATCTGCGCCGCGCGCTGTCGATCAGCAACGGTGAATTCGGCATCCTGTGGAGCAGCAGCATCGCGCAAACGCTGCTGGTGCTGGCGGTCGCGGTGCTGGCGCTGCCGCCGCTGCTGCGCCTGATGCGCAAACGCCGCCATCCGGCGGCCGAGGCCAAGGCCAAGGCCGAATAACGCGTAACGGGCGGGAATTTCCCGCCCGTTGTGTTTAACGGCGCAAGGCCGCAATTCCCCTTTCCAGCGCCCCAATATCGTCATCGGCGAGCAGGGGCTGAATCACCGCAAAGTCCGCCTCAGGCAACTCATAGAGGCGCAGGGCGAGCAAGCGCGCGATAACTTCCGGCGCGAATCGCCAACGGATAAACCTCGCCGGATTGCCGCCGACGATGGCATAAGGTTCAACGTCGCCGGTCACCACGCTGCCGGCGGCGACGATCGCCCCTTCGCCTATCGATACCCCTGGCATCAACATCGCCCGCATGCCAATCCAGCAACCGTCACCCAGCCGGGTATCGCCTTTGGGGCGGTACGCCTGTTTGATGGTTGCCATAAACGGGTACAGGCTCAACCAGTCGATGCGATGGGTGTGATTGCCCCCCATCAGGATCACCGCTTCGGCCGCGATGCAGACATAGTCGCCGATCAGCAGGCGATCTATTTCGCCCAGCGGCTGCCATTGCCGGCTGACCGCGTCGCCGTGCAGATAGCGCACCACCGAGCGTTCGAAACCGTTATCCCAGCAGTCGCTGTAGTAGCTGTGGGTGCCTTTGACGATAATATTCGGGTTAGTCACCGTCTGATGCAGCAGTTCGGTGTTGGACCAGTGTTTTTCGGACATGGCGTATTCTCTTGTTACGGGAATAAAAGCCACGGAACGGAATGTCTGTGGCCGTGTTGTCGTTCACTCAACACGGCCATTCAAGCGATAAGCGCTCGTTTCAATCTCGGGTTATTCATGATTACCGCCTCTCTTGCGAGGCGAAATGGTAACCGATCACGCCTCGGCGGTCTTGCTTTTCAACAGCAGCACCCCGCCCATGACCAACGCGCTGCCCAGCAGCTGCAGCTGATTCATGTTTTCCCCCAGCAGGAAATAGGCGATCACCGCGGTGAAAACCAGCTCCAACGACAGGATCAGGTTGGCTACGGCCAGCGGCAGCGTTTTCAGGCTGATGTTATACAACCCGAAGCCCAACAGCGTCGGCCCGGCGGCCAGCGCCAGCAGCAACAGCCAGCCGCTCCACTGAATGCCCTGCGCGCCATGCGACAGGAACCACAGATCGCCGGCCATGCCGTGGAACGCCGTCAGCGGGAACGCCGTCAGCGCCGCGTTGAACACCAGCTGATACAGCGCCGAAAAACCGAACACGTACAAAATGGTGTTCCACACCGGATAGCCCCGTTCGCTGGCCACCCGCCCGCCGAGGGTATACAGGGTATAGCCGATGCCCGACAGCATCCCCACCAGCAGCCCCAACAAGTCGAAGTGCTGGTTGCCCATGCTGTCGCCGTTGCTGACCAGGAAACAACCGCCCAGGCTGATGGCGATCACCAGCAGTTGGCGCAGCGTCAGGCGTTCGCTGTACATCACCCAGCCGAGGAACACGGTAAAGCCCACCGAACAGTAGGTCAGAATGGTCGCCACCGATGCGCCGTTCAGCGCCACCGACAGCGTCCACAGGCTGTTGAACAACGCCAGCAGCAGCCCGTAAAGCGCGTAGAACAAGACCTGTTCACGCCGCAGGCGTGCCCACTGCGGTTTCACCACCAACAGCAGCGGCAACAGCACCAGCGCCACCAGCGCCGCGCGCCAGAACGCCAGCACGAAGGTCGGCAGGTGATAGTATTCGGTCAGCGCGCGGATGATGATGGCGGTAAAGGCCAGCAGCATGGCGCTGATAATGGCGATGACGTAACCCTGGCGGCTGCCCTGAAAGAGACGCGCGCCGGGCAGCAAAGGCCGGGCGGAAACGCCTGACGGTAATGACATGAGATCCTCGGGAAAATGGCGACATAAATGCTCAGGCGCACAGTGTAACGCGGCCATATTTTCCCACTATAGCCACTTTTCGGCCTTGTCATGCAGGCCACTTTTCTGCGCTTGAAGCCCTGTTGATATGGGGTATAGTAAAAATCTCTCTCCCTGACCGGGCCAATTTCGCATGCACATTCCGTTAGATCGCGAGCAGGACGTTCCGCTCTATTTACAGATCGAAGAAGCGCTGCGGCGCGCCATCCTCACCGGCGTGTTCGTGGATGGCGACAAGCTGCCCTCGACGCGCACACTGGCGGCCGAATTGGCGGTCAGCCGTTTGACGGTGGATAACGCCTATGCCGAACTGGCGGCCAAGGGCTTTTTGCACCAGCGACGCGGCAGCGGCGCCTATGTTGCGCACCCGCAGGCGCAAACGCGCCCGGCCCGGCCGACCAGCGACGCCCCCTTCCCGCTGGAGAGCTTCACCACCCTCACCTCGCGGCTGGACGGCTATGCCGACGCCCCGCTGCCGGAGGGGCTGATCAACTTCGCCGCCGGCGTCGGCAGCCCTAAGGTGTTCCCGCTGGAGGCATTTCGCAAAGTGCTGCTGTCAGTGCTCAGCCGCCACGCGGAAGAGGCCTTTAGCTACGGCGAATACTGCGGCTACTACCCGCTGCGGGATACGCTGAGCCGCATCCTCAGCGCGCAGGGCATCCCCACGCAGGCGGAACAGGTGCTGATCACCAACGGCTCGCAGCATGCCATCAGCCTGGTGGTGCAAAGCCTGCTGGCGCCGGGCGATACGGTGATCGTCGAAGAACCGACCTACGCCGAAGCGCTGGGCCTGCTGCGCCAGCACCGCATCAATATCGTCACCGTGCCGGGCGATCGCCACGGCATGCTGGTCGAACGATTGCCCGAGTTGCTGGAACGCCACCGCCCCAAATTGATCTACACCATCCCCAACTTTCACAACCCGACCGGCCGTTGCCTGAGCGAAGCTCGCCGGCGGCGCCTGCTGGCGATCGCCCAACGGGCCGGCGTGGTGATCCTGGAGGACGATTTCGTCGGCGATCTGCGTTACCAGGGCAAACAGCTGCCGTCGCTGCGTGCGCTGGCGCAGCCGGGCGCGGTGATCTACGTCAGCACCTTCTCCAAGATGCTGCTGCCCAGCATGCGCATCGGCTATCTGGTGGCGGACAGCGAGCACTATCAGCGCTTTGCGCGGCGCAAGCACGTTGACAGCTTCACCAGTTCCAGCCTGATCCAGCGGGCGCTGGACGCGTTTGTCACCGTCGGCCGTTACGACAAGCAGCTGCGCCGCGCCGGGCGCGTCTATCGCCTGCATCTGGAAGTGATGATCGACGCGTTGCAACGGCGGTTGCCGCCGGGGTGCCGTTTCGAAACGCCGCAAGGCGGCTTGTTTATCTGGCTGACGCTGCCCGCGACGGTGACCACCACCGAGCTGATGCCGGTGGCCTGGCGGCACGGCGTCACTTTCGCGCGCGGCGAATGCTTTTATGCCCAGGAACAGCTGGGCGCGCACAGTCTGCGGCTAAACTTCGCCGCCAACTCGCCGCCGCAGATTGAAGAAGGTATCGCCCGGCTTAGCCGGGCGATTGAGGAAGTGATAGCAGAGAAAAACGCCGGTTAGACGGCGGCCCACCACAGCCGCAGCTTCATCCCCCAGTAGCTGGTCCAGCCGGTGGTGCTCTGCACCACCTTGCCCTGCGAGACCACCACGAAAGTCGGCGTCACGCCAATCTGCCACTGCGCCGACAGCGTACCGGCCGGATCGTTGACCACCGGCAGCGCCAGCCGTTTGCGCGCCAGCCACTGTTTCACCTGGGTATCGTCGCCCGATCGCAGCGCGACGGTCAGCACGTTGCTGCCCGCCGCCTGCAAACGGGCGACGTCCGGCGTGGTGAAACGACAAACGCCGCACCAGCTGGCCCAGAAGTAAACCAGCAGCGGCCGCTCATGACTGAGCTGCGCCAACGACACGCGCTCATCGTCCAACGTGGTCAGCGTCTGGGCATCGAAGGCCGGCGGCGCCTGCGGCGCGTTCAGCCAATCCATCACCGTGATCACCGCCAGTGCGATCAGCGCCAGCAGCAGCAACTCGCGCCCCCAGCGCTTGAGCTTAGCCATGGTTGGCCTTCGCCAGCTGCTGCTTCACCATCGTTTCCAGCTCTTCATACGACACCGCCCCCGGCAGCATCCGATCGCCGATCAGCGTCGCCGGCGTCCCTTGTACGCCCAGTTGTTCCGCCAACGCCATATTGGTGCGCAGCGTGGTCATGCTCTGTTCGCTGGGCGCCACCGCCTTGACGCCGGTTTTCTCTTGCGCGGCGGCGATGCTGGCGTTGTCGTGGAAGCCCTTTTTCGCCATCAGCCGCTGGTGCAGGGCCCAGAATTGATCCGGGTGCTGTTGCCAGGTGGTGAGCGCCACGCGCGCCGAACTGACCGAGCTTTCGCCCTTGAACGGCAGCAGCTTCACCACCAGTGCCACATCCGGGTATTGCTTGACGATTTTCTCCAGCATCGGATCAAAACGCTTGCAGTACGGGCAGTTATAGTCGGTAAAAGTCACCAGCGTCAGTTTGGCGTTGGCGGCGCCGAGGCGCGGGCTGGCCGGATCCTGGTACAACGTTTTGGCGTTCTGCTTGATAGCCTGGCTGATTTGCTGGCCGGCGGTTTGCTGCTGCCAGGCGTCCACCGCCTGCGCCAGAATGTCCGGGTTGGACACCAGCGTTTCGCGGATCATCTCTTTGATACGCGCCTCTTGTGCCGGGGTGAAAGGCTCGGCGGCCCACACCGGGGCGGCGATGATCATCAGTAAAATCAGTAGCTTTTTCATTGTTCGGTTCCTTTGGCATGGGAAAGCGTTTGCAGCACGGCGTCACGGGTCAACAGCGGGGATAACACCTCGCCGTCCGGGCTGCCGGGGCCATAGATTTGGTTGAAAGGCACGGCGACGCTGCCGCGCTTTTGCAGGAAGGCGCTGATGTCGGCCGACGGGCGGCTCCAGTCGCCGCGCAGCGCAACCACGTCGTCGGCGCTCAGCGCGCGCTGTACGTCATCGCGCAGCAGCACATTGAATTTGTTGGCTTTACAGGTCACGCACCAATCGGCGGTCACGTCGACGAACACCCGTTTATGTTGCGCCAGCGCCTCGGCGATCGCCTGTTCGCTCAGCGGTTGCCACTGCACCCGATCCTGCAACGGCTGGTGCCACAGACCGGCGGTCAGCGAGCCGGCCAGCAAGACGGCGCCCGCCAGCACCAACGTGCCCGCCGCCAGCTTGGCCGCCAACCGTGCCCCCTGCCGGCGCCACACCGCCAGCAGCAGTGCCAGCAGCGCCACCACCCCCAGCCACAGCGTAGCCTGCACGCCGATATGATTGCTCAGCAGACTCAGCAACCACAGCGACGACGCCAGCATCAGCAATCCCATCGCCAGCTTGACGGTATTCATCCAGCGGCCGGGGCGCGGCAACCGCAGCGCCAGCGAAGGCCCGGCGGCGATCAGCAGCCACGGCAGGCTCATGCCGATGCCGAGCGCGATGAACATGCCCCACAGCACCGGCAGCGACGCCGCCAGCGCGAAGGCCACCGCCGTGCCGAGAAACGGCGCCGAGCACGGCGTCGCCAGCAGCGTGGCGAACGCGCCCTGCCAGAAATGGCCGCTCAGACCGTGCCCGTTATGGGTGGCCAGCGACGTGTTCAGATCGGAAGAGAGGCGCAGATGGAACAGGCCGAACAGGTTGGCGCTGAAAAGCAGCGTCACCAGCACCATAAAGCCGATAAACCACGGATTCTGGAACTGAATGCCCCAGCCGAGCGCGTGGTTGCCAAGCCGCAGCAGCGTCATCAGCAGGGCCAACGCCATAAACGAGGCGACGATGCCCAGCGACGATGCCAGGAACTGCAAACGAACGCTGCGCCGATCGCGCCGCTCCACCTGCAGGATGGAACCGAGCTTGATGCCCAACACCGGCAGGACGCACGGCATCAGATTGAGGATCAACCCGCCCGCCAGCGCCATCAATACCGCCTGCCATAACGGGAACGCCGCACCGGCGGGCGCGGCCAGCGGCTCGCCGATCGGCAGCGTAATCTGCTGCGCCATGCCGCCGTCGTCGATCACCAGCGTCAGCGTTTTTCCGCGCAGATCCGGCGCCGCCTCTCCCCAGCCATCACTGACCGGCACTCGCGCCAGCAGCTGATCGCCGTCGGTTTCAACCTGCGGCTTGCCGAGATCGGCATCCGCCAGTGTATCGAAGAACAGCGCGGGCCGCTGCCAACCGCCGGCGCGTTCGGCGGCAATCTGCAGCTCGCCGCTGCGATACCCGGCCTTGACGTTATCCGTCAACCCGGCGGCGATCGGCACTTGCCCCATCGCCTGCGCGAAGTCGTGATTAAACTGCGGATCGTTCGGCGTCGTCAGATCCAGACTGAACGGGTAGTCGGTCAGAATGCAGACATTGCTGCAGGTGGACAACGTCAAAGTACCCGCCAGCGGGCCGGACACCTGGCCTGGCATCACGATCGGCAGCGTGACCCGATCGTGATAGCCCTGGGTGGAAATGCCGGCCACCTCGAAACGCTGCGGCGTCGGCCAGTGCCAGGTCGCCGGCGGCGGGTGGCCTTGCCAAACGATAGCCGGCGCGATGCCGCCTTCGCCCGGGGAACGCCAGTAGGTTTTCCAGCCTTTTTGCAGCTCGACCGACAGCAACAGACGGGTCTCTCCCGGCTGTGACGTGTCGGCGCGCAGCCGCACCTTGGCATGATCGTTGGCCGGATTTTGCAGCCAGCCGCTGTCCGCCGCCTGCAAGGCGGGCAGCCACAGCATAAACAGGCAAGCGCAGGCCAGCCTGATAATTTTCAACATGTTAATTCTCCATAAATGATTAATTCACCGCGAAAAACGGGCGATTAACTCATTCACGGAAGACGCATAATCGAAGGTGCACCCTGAGGGTGGGCGGAGAAATGGCGCGAGGAGGAGGAATGCGCAGACGCGCGGCAATGGTCGGCGCCAACAGCGCCAGCAGCAGACCCAGCCCGAACAGCACGGTTTCGAACATTACCGGCGGCGCGGCCAGCAATGATTTGGCGCTCAGTTCACAGGGCGTCGGCTGCGCTTCGGCGGCGGCGTCGCTGGACTGAACGGCGGTAGCGGCCGGGATCCCCAGCGTTTGCTGCAGCGCATGCAGGCCCGCCATGCGCTGGGTCATGCACGTCAGCACCACCAGGCAAGCCAGGCATAAAAACCATTTTGCAATCCGCTGCCGTTTAACCATGCCATCCTCATGTTCAGATCTGGGGTTATCTTAGCGGCGCAGACGCGATTAGCAACGTTTTGTCGGTAAAGAAATGTCTGAGCGGCGGTATTGATGGCGGCGAATTACAGGTATCATAGAGGGTAAGCCTGCGCTTTTCGCCGGGTACAATGACGATTCTCTCCTCCAGGCACACTGCGGGGATACACAGCGAAGGACTGGTGATATGCAACCTTTGAGTGGGCCGGGCACCCCAATCGCCGGCGAGCGCCCCCCTTCCCCGGGCAAAACGGCGGCCACTGACGATCAACCCCTCTCTCCGGCGCAGCGCACAACGCTGGAAAAACTGATCGTGAAAATCATGACGCTCAGCCCGGTAAAATCGGCGGAGATCTGGGCGTCTCTGCGTCACGATCTCGGCGCCGACAAAGGCGGCGAACTGCTGGCGCGCCATTTTCAACCGGCGGAACAGCTGCTGCAAACGCGCCTGACGCAGGCGCAGCAAAACCATGCCGGGCGCCAACTGCTGCAACAGCTGGCCGAGTTGCTGCCGCAGGGCAATAATCGCCAGGCGGTCAGTGACTTTATTCGTCAACGGTTCGGCCATACGGTGTTGAGCCAGTTAAGCCCACCACAGCTGCAGCAGGTGCTGAATCTGTTGCAGACCGGCGGCCTGACCATTCCCCAACCGCAGCAAACCGCCACCAGCGATCGCCCGCTGCTGCCCGCAGAGCATCAAAGCCTGCAGCAGCAGGTTACCAAACTCAGCGCCGCGACCGGTGAAGCGCCGGCTAAAATTTGGCAAACGCTGTTCGATCTGGCGGGCGTGAAAACCAACGATCCGCTGCCGGCGCGCCACTTCCAGCTGCTGAACCAGTTTTTACAGGTGAAGGTGGCGCTCAGCCCGCAGAACGCGCCAACGCTGAACAACCTGCTGGCGGCGCTCAAACAGCCGGCGGATGAGCAAGAACTGCAGCAAATGAACGACTATTGCCAGACGCGCTTCAACTGCGGCGCCAACGCGCCGCTGACGCATCCGCAAATGAGCGACGCCATTCATCAGCTGTTTGCCCGCCGTCTGGAGAAAGCCGGCCAGGCGCAGCCGATCGCAAGCCCCCCTGTCGAACCGCAGCCGCTGCTCAACCCGCTGATCGCCACCCTGCCTCTGCCGCTGCAAAAAGCGCTGAGTAAGCCCGCCGTGGCGCTGATCCTGCTGCTGTTGGCGTTGGCCGTCGTGCTGGCGCTGGTGTTTTAACGCCTCAGGCGCAGCCGCAGTCCGCTGCGGCCGCCCGGGAGCGCAGTGACCCCGGCAGTTCGCCGATGGCCAACGGATGGCCGTCGCGCAGCCAGAAATCCAGCCCGCCAATCAACTCCTTCACCCTAAACCCCAACTTCGCCAGCTTGTAGGCGCCTTTGGTGGAGCCGTTGCAGCCGATGCCGTCGCAGTAGGTCACATACACCTTTTGGCGATCCAGGTGCGCCGTGCCGGCTTCATCCATCAGGCGATGCGGCAAGCTGAATGCGCCGGGGATATGCCCGGCGGCGTACAGCGCCTCCGCACGGGTGTCGATCACCACCATCCCGTCCACGCCATTGCGCAAATCTTCCGCCACGTCCCAGGCATCCGCATAGCGGCTCAGCTTGGCCGCCAGATAGGCCAGGCTCTCTTCCGGCGCTGCCGGCGGAAAGGCCAGCACCAAGGATTCTTTCGACATATCACTCACTCCCGTTGATCAAGACAGATGACAATAGTGCCCGATTTTGGTCTTATGATTGATACCCATTTTTTACTCATGATAAGACCCATTATGCGGCACACGCTGATCACGCTGTTTCAGCAATCGCCCCAGGCCATCGGCACGCTGCGCGATCGTCTGTGTGCGGCATTGCGGCAGGCCATCCACCACGGCGCATTGAGCGTTGGGCAACGGCTGCCCTCCAGCCGAGTGCTGGCTGGGGATCTGAACCTCTCAAGGGTGACCGTCGAAGCAGCGTACGGCCAGTTGGAGGCGGAGGGGTATTTGCAGCGCCGCGTCGGCCAGGGCACATTTGTGGCTATCCACATCGCCAAATCGCCGCCGCCGGCGACCCGCACCGCCATGCCGCGCCTTTCGCTGCGCGGCCAACAGATCGTGCACACCGGCGGCTGCCGCGATCCGCAGCATCCTCAGGCCTTCGCTGCCGGCTCGCCGGACCTGCGCGCGTTTCCGCTGGCACTGTGGAAGCAGTTGACCGCTCAACGCCTGCGCCTGCAGGGGGAAAGCCTGCTGCGCTACGGCGATCCGCAAGGCTATCTGCCGCTGCGCGAAGCCATTGCCGCCCACGTCAACCAAACACGCGGCGTAGTCTGCGATGCGAGCCAGGTTATCGTGCTGACCAGTTCGCAGCAGGCGCTGCAAATGATCGCCACCTTACTGTTGGACAGCGGCGACAGCGTCTGGATGGAAGAGCCGGGTTACACCGGGGCGAGAAACGCCTTTATCAGCGCCGGCGCCGCGCTGACGCCGGTGGCGGTAGACGGCGATGGCCTGCGAGCAGAACCTTCCTTGCCCGATCCGCGTTTGATTTATCTGACGCCCTCGCACCAATACCCGACCGGCGCGGCGCTCAGCCTGGCACGCCGCTTAGCGTTGCTGGCGCAGGCGGAGCGGCAACAGGCCTGGATCATTGAGGACGATTACGACAGCGAGTTTCACTACGACGGGCTGCCGATACCGGCGATGCAAGGCCTGGATCGCCATGGCCGGGTGCTCTATCTCGGCACCTTCTCCAAATCGTTGTTCCCTTCGCTGCGGCTGGCGTACCTGATCGTGCCGCCCGCGCTGGTCGCTCCCTTCGTCACCGCACGCACGGTCTATGACGGCCACAGCGCGCAGTTGATGCAGGCGGTGACCGCCGAGTTCATCCGCCAGGGGCACTTCGCCGCGCATATTCGTTACATGCGCCAGCTCTACCACAGCCGGCGCGATGTGCTGCTGACGGAAGTGCGCGAAAAGCTGAGCCACTTCGCCACGGCCGCTCCCGCCGCCGGCGGCCTGCAGCTCAGCGTTTGGCTGCCGCCTGGCCGGGAGGCGGCGCTCAGCCAACAGGCGCGGCGGCTCGGCGTCCTTACGCCCGGGTTAACGGCGCAATACCAAACGGTTCAGGCCCAGCGCGACGGCTGGCTGCTGGGTTTTTCGGCCCTGACGCCGGGCGAGATCCGCAGCGCCGTCGAGCGGCTGGCGCGGATCGCCGCGGCTTAGCCCTGCCCCGGAGAGACGCCGGCCGGCTTATTGCTCGGTCAGGCGCATCTCCGCCACCAGCGGCAGGTGATCGCTCACCGCCGGCCAGTGCACGCCGTTCCAATCGCCGCTGGCGTTCGGCACCGTCAGGCTGTCCAGATGCCAACGCTGCGCATTGCCGCTAAAGATGTAATCCACCTTGATTTCGGCGTTTTCCGCCGGCCAGCTGCGGCCGTCCTGCCCGTTGGGCATGATATCGTTCCAATAGCGGCTCAGCTCCAGCCAGGTGACGCTGCCCGGCACGTCGTTCATGTCGCCGAACAGCAGTTTGATGCCGCGCACTTCGATGGTGCGATCGTTCAGCTCCCGCACCTGATCCAGACGCATCGTCGGATCTTCCTTGGTGTCGAGGTGGGTGTTGAACAGGGTGATCGGCGTCGGGAACTCCGGCACATCGACCTTGGCGCTGAAGGCGATGCGCTGCTCGCGCTGGCCGGACGGCAACGGATAGATCACGGCGTCGTGCAGCGGATACTTCGAGAGAAACGCCAGGCCGTATTCACCGCCGTCGAAATCGATCGCCCGGCCAAACACCGCCTGCATGCCGGTCAGCTTCGCCAGTTCCGCCGCCTGATCGACCCGCCCGCTGCGGGCGGTGAGTTTATCCACCTCCTGCAGCGCCACCACGTCGACGTTCATCGCGCGAATCGCCTTGGCGATGGCGGTCATGTCGCTGACCTTGCCGGCGGCGATATTGAAGCTGGCGACGCGGATCTTCGGCGCCTGTTCCAGTTCGTAGGTTTTGTTCTTCAGGCCGCCCAACGCGCTGGCCACCTCGCGGCTGTTGGCGTTGCTGTTGGCGTGCCCGGTATCGGCGGACGACCAGGCGCTGTGAGAGATGCCCAGGGACAGTAAGGTGATGAGCAAAGCGTGACCGGTGTGCATGAATTCTCCTTGAGGGACAGATAAGTGTTATGCGGGCGCTTCCCGGCCCACAGCTAACACCGATTTTGCCGCAGAAACCTGCGACTATTTCCTAGTTGCACCGCTATTTTTCGTTTCTGCGCGATGCTTCGCATTCTGGCGGTTTACGCATTGCGCCGTTGGACAATCGGCTGATTTCGTTTTAAAACCGGTAGATTGCCAACCGCGAGGAGTTCCGATGACCAGCCCGATTGCCGAACAGCTTACCGAACGTTTCTTCCGCTATCTGGCGGTGACCAGCCAGAGCGACGCCGCCGCAACCGCCCTGCCCAGCACGCCGGGGCAGCATGAGATGGCGCAACTGTTGGCGGACGAGCTGCGCCGGCTCGGCCTGGCCGACGTTCAAATCGACGAGCACGCCACCGTGACCGCCCGCAAGCCCGGCACCCAACCCGGCGCGCCGCGCATCGGCTTCATCACGCATATCGACACCGTGGACGTCGGCCTGTCGCCCGAGATTCGCCCGCAGCGCCTGCGCTTCACCGGCGAGGATTTATGCCTGAATGCCGAGCAAGACATCTGGCTGCGTACCGCCGAGCATCCGGAGATCCTGCCCTACCGGAACGAAGAGATCCTGTTCAGCGACGGCACCAGCGTGCTGGGCGCCGACAATAAGGCGGCGGTCACCGTGGTGATGACGCTGCTGGCCAACCTGACCGCGGCCGATCGCCACGGTGATATCGTAGTGGCGTTCGTGCCGGACGAAGAAATCGGCCTGCGCGGCGCCAAGGCGCTGGATCTGCAGCGTTTCCCCGTCGATTTCGCCTACACCATCGACTGCTGCGAACTGGGTGAAGTGGTGTACGAGAATTTCAACGCGGCGGCGGCGGAGATCCGCATCGAGGGGGTGACCGCCCACCCGATGTCGGCGAAAAACGTATTAATCAACCCGATACGCATCGCCAACGACATCATTAACCGATTCGACGTGCAGGATACCCCGGAGCACACCGAAGGGCGCGAGGGCTATTTCTGGTTCACCGATCTGGCCGCCAACGCCAATCAGGCGACGCTGAAGGTGTCGATTCGCGACTTCGATCGCGCGGCGTTCGAGGCACGCAAGGCCCGCCTTGAGGAGACGGTGCGCCAGGTGGCGGCCAACTATCCGCGGGCCAACGTCAGCTGCAGCGTCAGCGACATCTACAGCAACATCAGCAACGCCATCGGCGAGGACCGGCGCGCCATCGATCTGATCTTCGGCGCCCTCGCCGCCCACGGCATCCCGCCGAAGGTGATCCCGATGCGCGGCGGCACCGACGGCGCGGCGCTCTCCAGCCGTGGCATCCTGACGCCCAATTACTTCACCGGCGCGCATAACTTCCACTCGCGCTTCGAGTTTTTACCCGTCAGCGCCTTCGTGAAATCCTATCAGGTGACCCGCAGCATTTGCCTGCTGGCCGCGCGACAAAGCGGCCAACCGGCTTAGCTCATCACCCAGCCGAGCAACGCGGCCCATACCAACAGCGGCAGCGAATAATAGTGGAAGTGCAACCAGATCTTGCGCTCCCCCGCCATGCGCAGCGCAATCAGGTTGGCGAGCGATCCGATCGCCAACCCGAAGCCGCCGGCGTTGACCGCATAGGCCAGCTGAGCGCTGGAGGGCACATAGTTGAGCAACAGTATGGTGGCCGGCACGTTGCTGACGATCTGCGACAGCCCGACGCCCAACGCATACACGCTCCCCTCGCTCAGCCCGGCGATGGCGGCGAACGCCGGCTGAAGCGGCGGCAAACGGGTAAACAGGCCGACATCGATGAACATGGCGGCGAACACGAAAATCAGACTCCAGTCGATCTGCAACAGCACTCGGCGCGCCAGCAGCAAGAAACCGGCGAACACCGCCAGCAGCCCGTACAACGGCAGATCGAAATCGAGACACAGCAGGAAAACCGCATACAGCCCTACACAGCTCAGCAACAGCGGCCGCTGGTAGGGATACCCCTCGGTATTCGGCGTTTTCACGATGTCGCGCGCCGGGAAGCTGAACCAGGTCAGCGCCAGCAGGCTCAACATCATTGCGGCGCCAAACGGCGCCATCTGGCCGATGAAGCCGAGGAAAGAGAGGCCGGAGCGGCTCCACAGCAGGATATTTTGCGGGTTGCCGATCGGCGTCAGCAACGAACCGGCGTTCACCGCCAGCGCCTGGAAGATGATCAAGCGGCCAACCGGCAGCGCCGACAGCTTTTTTAGCGTGATGGTGAGCGGAATGACGATAAACAGCGCCACATCGTTGGTCAGAAACGACGACAGCAGCGCGGCGGAAAATACCAGGAACAGCGCCAGCCGCCGTTCGCTGTGCAAGCGGTTGATAATCTTGCGGCCGACAAAATCGAAGTAGCCGCTGACCTCCACCCCTTTGGTCAGCAGCATCAGCCCCAACAGGGTGATGAGGGTACGGCCGTCGATGAAACCACCCAGCGCCGACAGCGGTTGCGGATGAAAAGCGAACATCACCACGCCGGCCAGCAGCAATGTATGCAAGAAGCGATCTTTGACAAAGGGGTGGATAAGCCGAGAAATGGCGGTTGAACTCATAGCGGCAGTGTGAACCTCACCGAAAAGAATGGGCAGACGTTAGCTCAGACGCGGCTTCAGCGCCAGCAAAATGCTATTTTACCTTTATCCGCTTTTCATTTGCCGCGCTTTACTTTATTTGTAGCGGCTTTCACGGTTTTCAAAGGACATGTTATGGCTTCCCTGCTCGCTAAAGGGGCGTTGCTCAGCGCCTTATGCGCCCTGCTCGCCGCCTGTGACGATCCCGCCTCTCGCCCGCAAATCGATATCGACGGCAAGACCATGGGCACCTTCTACAGCGTTAAGGTCAGCGGTGACGTCGCGATCGGCAAACAAGAGCTGCAGCGGCAGATCGACACGGTGCTCGAACGGGCCAACGACGATATCTCTACCTACCGCGCCGATTCGGTGCTGTCGCGGTTTAACCGCAGCGCCAGCCTCGAGCCGCAGCCTATCCCGCGCGGCATGGCGGACATCGTATTGATGGCCCAACGCATCGGCCGCGATACCGGCGGCGCCATGGACATCACCGTCGGCCCACTGGTGAACCTGTGGGGGTTCGGCCCAGACAAGCATCCGGTCAAGGTGCCGGAACAGGCGCAGATCGACGCGGCGAAGCAGAACATCGGCCTGCAGCACCTGAAGCTGATCAGCGACAATCGCGGGGAGTGGCTGCAAAAAGATCTGCCGGGCATGTATGTCGATCTCTCGACGCTGGGCGAAGGCTATGGCGCCGATGAGCTGGTGCGCCTGATGAACCGTCACGGCATTACCAACTACCTGGTGTCGGTAGGCGGCGCGGTCTCTTCGCGCGGCGTCAACGGCCAGGGCAAACCCTGGCGGGTGGCGATCCAAAAGCCGACCGACCGTGAAAATGCGGTGCAGGCGCTGGTGGATCTGCACGGTTACGGCATCAGCACCGCCGGCAGCTACCGCAACTACTTCGAACAAAACGGCCAGCGTTACTCCCATGTCATCGATCCGACCACCGGCAGGCCGATCAACCACCGGCTGGTTTCCGCCACGGTGATCGCCCCGACCGCGCTCGAGGCCGACGGCTGGGATACCGGCTTGATGGTGCTGGGCCCGGAGAAAGCGTTGCAGCTCGCAGAAGAGAAAGGGCTGGCGGTCTACCTGATCAGCAAAACCGACGACGGTTTCAGCGCCGTGATGACGCCGCAGTTCAAAGCATTTTTAGTGCAGTGAGATAAAAAAGCCCGGCGCGCAATGGCCGGGCTTATTCCTGTTCCGCGCCGATCACTTGGTCAGCGCGATGATACCGAGGGTCAGACCGGCAACCGCCGCCGCACCGCCGGCGATCGCGCCCGCGGTTTCCCAGTTATCCTGAGTGGTGCCCTTCATACAGGTGTTGGTGTGCACCAGACGCCCCTGGTCATCGTAGACCGGCACGCAGGGAGAATCGGTGGCGCATCCGGCCAACACGGCCGACAGTAACCCAACCGCAATTAACTTTTTCATACTTCTTGCCTCAATGTTCGATCACTTTAGAAAGCTACGCCGAGCGATAATCACGCTACCTGGCTATTGTATGCCCAACGCGTGTAATGGCGAGGTAATGATGTGTCAGGGGATGTGATTTGGGAAAACTCCGAGCGCCCGGCCGGCGGGCTTTAGGCAGTAAAAAGCCCGCGAAAACGCGGGCTTGTTGGCGGAATGACGCGCCGGCGGGATTATTTCGCCAGTTTGCGCATCACCAGCGTGGCGTTGGTGCCGCCGAAGCCGAAGCTGTTGGACATCACGGTGGTCAGCTCGCGCTGGGTCGGCTGAGTCACGATGTTCATGCCGGCCGCCTGTTCATCCAGGGTTTCGATGTTGATGCTCGGCGCGATAAAGCCGTGCTCCAGCATCAGCAGGCTGTAGATCGCTTCCTGCACGCCCGCGGCGCCCAGCGAGTGGCCGGTCATTGCCTTGGTGGAGGAGATGGCCGGGGTATTGTCGCCGAACACTTCACGAATGGCGCCCAGCTCTTTCACGTCGCCTACCGGCGTAGAGGTGCCGTGCACGTTGATGTAATCGATCGGCGCATCCAGATCCTGCATCGCCATCTTCATGCAGCGCACTGCGCCTTCACCCGAAGGGGCAACCATGTCGGCGCCGTCGGAAGTCGCGCCGTAGCCGACGATTTCCGCATAGATGTGCGCGCCGCGCGCCAGCGCGTGCTCCAGCTCTTCAACCACCACCATGCCGCCGCCACCGGCGATGACGAAACCGTCACGATCGGCGTCATAGGTGCGGGACGCTTTTTCCGGCGTGTCGTTGTATTTGGTGGACAGCGCGCCCATCGCGTCGAACTCGCAGGCCATTTCCCAGCACAGCTCTTCGCCGCCGCCGGCGAACACGATGTCCTGTTTGCCCAGCTGGATTTGCTCAACCGCGTTGCCGATGCAGTGCGCGGAGGTGGCGCAAGCGGAGCTGATGGAGTAGTTCACGCCGTGGATTTTGAACGGCGTTGCCAGGCAGGCGGAAACGCCGGAAGCCATGGCCTTGGTCACCACGTACGGGCCAACCGCTTTCAGGCCGCGCGGGCTGCGCATCGCATCGGCGCCGAACACCTGGAAGCGCGGAGAACCGCCGCCGGAACCGGCGATCAGGCCCACGCGCGGGTTGTTTTGATACTCTTCTTCCTTCAGGCCTGAAGACGCGATCGCTTCTTGCATCGCCAGGAAGGCATAAATGGAAGCGTCGCTCATGAAACGCACCGCCTTGCGGTCGATCAGGCCGGTAGTGTCGAGCTTAACTTGCCCCCATACGTGACTACGCATGCCGGAATCTTTCAGCTCCTGGGAGAAAGTGATCCCAGAACGTCCTTCCTGCAGGCTTGCCAGGACCTCCTGCTGGTTATTACCAATGCTGGAGACAACTCCCAGGCCAGTAATCACTGCACGTTTCATTCAATACCTCTTCCACTATTTACCTACGGGATTTTGCATCGCACTTTAGCGTACAGATGTAAGCCGAACAAGTCCGATCAGCGTTTTTCAGCTTTATTGTTGTCCAGTTTGCGCCGGGGCGCCAGCGCCGTTAGAATTCGCGGCATCCCTTGAATTTCGAGCCATTGACCGTGAACCACGCCCCCATCCAAACCGCAACGCTAACCTGGAACGAACAGGGTACACCTGTTTCGAAACAGTTTGATGACGTCTATTTTTCCAATCAGGATGGGCTGGAAGAAACTCGCTACGTCTTCCTGCACGGCAATCGGCTGCCGCAACGTTTCGCCGCCCATCCGCGTTCGTTGTTTGTCGTGGCGGAAACCGGGTTCGGCACCGGGCTCAATTTCCTCACGCTGTGGCAGGCCTTCGCCGGCGTCCGCCAGGCCGAGCCGGACGCGACGCTGCAGCGCCTGCACTTTATCAGCTTCGAAAAATTCCCCCTGCAGCAGGCTGACCTGGCGGCGGCGCATGCACGCTGGCCGGAGCTGGCGCCTTATGCCGACGAGCTGCGCGCCCAGTGGCCGCTGCCGTTGCCGGGTTGCCATCGCCTGCTGTTGGCCGAAGGCCGCATTACGCTCGATCTGTGGTTCGGCGACGTCAACGATCTGCTGCCGCAGTTTGACGCCAGCATGAATAACCAGGTGGATGCCTGGTTCCTCGACGGTTTCGCGCCGGCAAAAAACCCCGACATGTGGACCGATCAACTGTTCGCCGCCATGGCGCGCTTCGCCCGGCCGGGAGGCAGCTTCGCCACCTTTACCGCCGCCGGCTTCGTGCGCCGCGGCTTGCAACAGGCCGGTTTTCAGGTCAACCGCTGCAAAGGCTTCGGCCAAAAGCGTGAGATGCTCGCCGGCGAGCTCCCGGCCGATGCGCAGCCCGCCGCACATCCAGCGCCCTGGTATCGACGCCCGGCGGCGGACAACACCGCCGACATCGCCCTGATCGGCGGCGGCGTCGCCAGCGCGCTCACCGCGCTGGCCTTGCTGCGCCGCGGCGCCACCGTCACGCTGTACTGCGCCGATGAGCAGGCGGCCGAGGGCGCATCCGGCAACCGCCAGGGCGCGATTTATCCTTTGCTGAACGGCAGCGGCGACGCGCTGGAGAGCTTTTTCAGCGCCGCGTTTCCCTTCGCCCGCCGCCAATACGATGCCCTGTTGCAACAAGGCGTCGCCTTTGATCACCAGTGGTGCGGCGTCAGCCAGTTGGCCTATGACGAAAAGAGCGGCGCCAAGATCGCCAATATGCTGAAAACCGACTGGCCGCAGGCCTTGGCGATGGCGGCCGACCGCGAGACGCTCAGCGAACGGTGCGGTGTTGATACCGGCTTTGGCGGCATCACCTACCCACTAGGCGGCTGGCTCTGCCCGGCCGAGCTGACGCGCGGCGCTATCGCGCTGGCGCAGTGTCAGGGCTTGGTCTGCCACTACCAGCACGATGCACAGAGGCTGACGCAGGAAGAGAACGGCTGGCGCATCGATTTCGCCAACGGCGACAGCCGGCGCCATGCGACGGTGATCCTGGCCAACGGCCATCGGTTGGCCGAACTGGCGCCGACGGAGGCCCTGCCGCTGTATTCGGTACGCGGGCAGGTGTCGCATATCCCGACCTCGCCGGCCCTCGGTCAATTGAAACAGGTATTGTGTTACGACGGTTACCTGACGCCGGTTAATGCCAACAACGGCCACCACTGCATTGGCGCCAGCTACCAGCGCGGCGACATCGCCACCGACTACCGCGAGCAGGAGCAACAGGAGAACCGCGAGCGCCTGCTGCGCTGTCTGCCGGAGCAGGCCTGGCCGCAGCAGGTGGACGTCAGCGCTCATCAGGCGCGCTGCGGCGTGCGCAGCGCCACCCGCGATCATCTGCCGATGGTCGGCGCGCTGCCGGACTATCAGGCCACGCTGGCGCAGTATCAGGATTTGCAGCGGCAGAACCAGCGCGGCGAAACCGTCGCCGATGCGCCGGTCTATCCCGGTCTGTTCGCTATCGGCGGGTTAGGCTCGCGCGGCTTGTGCTCGGCGCCGTTGGCGGCGGAAATTTTGGCGGCGCAGCTGTTCGGCGAGCCGTTGCCGGGCGATGCACGCCTGCTGGCGGCGTTGAATCCGAATCGGATGTGGGTGCGGAAATTGCTGAAAGGACGTGCGGTTTAATCAACCTTGAGGGGCGCGGCGACGCGCCCCGGCATGACGATCAGGCGGCAGGGGTTGCAGCCTGATAGAGGTTTTCCCACATGCCGCGCACCAGGATCTGATCCGGCGGCGAGAGTTCCCCGGCGGCGATCGCTTTGTGCAGGCTCTCCTCCACCCGCGCTTTCAGCGCTTCGGCGGTGTGTTCGCCCTGCTCTTCCGCCTCGGCCACCGCCAGCGTCAGATGACCGCGCAGGTAGCCACCGGCAAACAGTTCATCATCGCTGGCGTGCTCTACCATGTCATCAATCAGCGCCAAAATGCGCGCTTCAAATTCTGCGATCATCAAATTTCCTCATTAAATAACGGGCTGTGGCATCAGTTGAGATCTTCCGGATACGGAAAGTGCTCGGCCGCCAACGGTGGCGTATTGTAGAACGATTGCAACGCCTGAATAAAGCGCGCAGGCCTTGTGGGTATTCCCTGCTCCAGCAGCGCCAATACCCGGGCGCGCACCTTGCGTTGGAACGCGATGCGATCCGGCTCGCAGTCGCCGTTCAGGTTGTCGCAGCTGACGTTGAACGGGAAACCGGCCGCCACGCAGAACATCCATTCCAGCGCCTGCGGTTTGATCTCTACCGCTTCAAATTCGCTCTGGGTCTGCGCGTCCCGCCCATCCGGGCAATACCAATAGCCGAAGTCCACCAATTGACGGCGCGCGTCACCGGCGATGCACCAGTGCGAAATTTCGTGCAGGCCGCTGGCGTAGAAACCGTGGGCGAACACGATGCGGTGATACGGCAATTCGTCGTCGGCCGGCAGGTAGATCGGTTCGTCGTCTCCCTTCACCAGGCGGGTGTTGTAGTCATCGCTGAAGCAGCGATTGAAGATCTCGATCAACTGCCCATAATGATGGCGGGTCTGCGTGTCTGACATAAAAAACTCTATAACCACAAAAATAAAGAGGCCATTATACCCGATAACCGGCGGGGGGATACGGGCGTATAAACGGCGCCCATTTTCATCGTCAGCCGTGCACGAAGGCGGACAGCCACTGCTGAATCTCTGCGCCGTGATTGTCGTAAAGCAGCTTGAGGCTCATCACCAGCGAGACGATCACGATCATCGGCCGAATCAATTTCTGGCCACGGGTCAGCACCATGTGCGCGCCCAAACGCGCCCCCAGCACCTGCCCCACCAGCATCACCAGACCGATGCTCCACACCACCTTGCCGCCGATGATGAACAGCGCCAGCCCGCCGACGTTGGAGGTAAAGTTCAGCACTTTGGCGTGCGCCGTAGACTTGGCGAGGTTGAAACCGCACAGCGTCACGTAGGCCAGCGCGTAGAATGAGCCGGCGCCGGGGCCGAAGAAACCGTCGTAAAACCCGACGCAACCGCCGGCCACCAGCCCGAACGGCAAGGCGCCGAGGCGGCGTTGACGATCTTCCTCACCCAGTCGCGGCATCAACAAGAAATAGAGACCGATGCCGATCACCAGCAGCGGCAACATCTGCCGCAGCAAATCGGCGCGCATGTGCTGCACCAGAATCGCACCGGCGATCGAGCCGATCAGCGTCAGAAAAATCGTCAGCTTCTGGTCGTTGAGGTTCACCGCTCGCCGACGAATGAAGTACAGACTGGCGGAGAAAGAGCCGCCGACCGACTGCAGCTTATTGGTCGCCAGCGCCTGCGCCGGAGGAACCCCCACTGCCAGCAAGGCCGGCACCGTCAGTAATCCGCCGCCGCCGGCGATGGAGTCGATAAACCCCGCCAGCAGCGCTACCGCAAACAACACCCCGAGCATTTCGGGGCCAATGACGAACCAGTCCATGTGTTATTCCGCTGAGAAATGGTGATCCAGCAATGCCTGACAGGTAGGCGGTAACGGCGGCGGCACGGGTTTGCCCGGCTTCGCGTTCGGCTGATGCGGTACGAACCAACTCGCCAGTTCGGCGCCGCAGCCATCGCCCGGCGGCGGCGTATCCTGCTCCTGGCACTCCAGGCTGCCGGCCGGACAACGCAGACGCACGTGCATGTGCGCACGGTGGCCGAACCACGGCCGCACCTTGTGCAGCCAGGCGCGATCGGCGCCGGCGTCCAGGCACAGACGCTGCTTGATCGCCGGGTTGACGAAGATGCGCGTCACGTCCGCATCCTGCGCCGCCAGTTTGATCAGCGACTCAATCTGCGGTTGCCATTGGCTCGCCACCACCTGTTTGCCGTCGCCCGACACCAGGTCGATCGGCTGCGGCTTGAGCAATTGCTGCGCGCTCCAGCGTTGGCGCGGCAGCTGCAGCCAGATGTCGACGTCGAGCCCAGACTGGTGGCTGGCGTGGCCGCTGCTGAAGCGCCCGCCGGCCGGCATCGCCATGTCGCCGATCAGCACCGTGCCCAGCGCTTTCTGGTTCGCTTTGCTGCTGAGGCGCTGTATGAACGCCAGCAGATCCGGATGGCCGAAATAGCGGCGCTGGTCGGTACGCATCACCTGATAGTCCGGTGAATTCAGCGGCAGCGGCTGCGCGCCGATGATGCAGCCGTTGGCGAAACCGCCCACCGCCTGCGGCGCGCCGGCCACCGGATGGTCGATTTTCTGCCACGGCGTCAGCGCCATGGCGGAAGCGGAGGCCGTCAGGGCCACCAGGCCCAACATCCAGTTTTTCATGGCGATTACCAGCGAGGCACGTCGGAAACCACATCACCGTTTTGCGCACGCTGGCGCAGCAGGTGATCCATCAACACGATCGCCATCATCGCTTCGGCGATCGGTACGGCGCGGATGCCCACGCACGGATCGTGGCGACCGCGGGTCACCATTTCCACCGCTTCCCCGTGGCGATTGATGGTGCGGCCCGGCACCATGATGCTGGAGGTTGGCTTCAGCGCCAGATGCGCGATCACCGGTTGGCCGCTGCTGATGCCGCCGAGAATGCCGCCGGCATGGTTGCTTTGGAAGCCTTCCGGGGTGATTTCATCGCGGTTTTCGCTGCCGCGTTTGGTCACCACGGCGAATCCGTCGCCGATCTCCACGCCTTTCACCGCGTTGATGCTCATCAGCGCGTGCGCCAGATCGGCATCGAGGCGGTCAAACACCGGCTCGCCCAGGCCAACCGGCACGTTTTCCGCAATCACGCTGACCTTGGCGCCGATGGAGTCACCCTCTTTTTTCAGCGCGCGCATCAGTTCGTCCAGCGCTTCCAGCTTGTCCGGATCCGGGCAGAAGAACGGGTTCTGTTCGACCTGATCCCAGTCTTTCAGCTCGCAGGTCACGTCGCCGATCTGCGCCAGATAGCCACGCACCTGCACGCCGAACTTCTGCTGCAGGTATTTCTTGGCGATAGCGCCCGCCGCGACGCGCATGGCGGTTTCACGCGCCGAAGAGCGGCCGCCGCCGCGATAGTCGCGCAGACCGTATTTCTGTTCGTAGGTGTAGTCGGCATGCCCGGGACGGAACACGTCTTTGATGGCGCTGTAGTCTTGCGAGCGCTGATCGGTGTTTTCAATGATCAGACCGATGCTGGTGCCGGTGGTCACGCCTTCGAATACGCCGGAGAGAATGCGCACCTGATCCGGTTCGCGACGCTGGGTGGTGTAACGCGAGGTGCCCGGACGACGGCGGTCCAGATCGTGTTGCAAATCGGCTTCGGTGAGCGGGATGCCGGGCGGCACGCCGTCGACGATACAACCCAGCGCCACCCCGTGAGATTCACCGAAGGTGGTGACGCGGAAAATCTGCCCAATACTGTTTCCTGCCATCACGGCTCCTTACCGTTAGTCTTTTATCGTTATGAGGCCCGCCATGCGGGCCTTGGAAATGCGGCTTAGCTGCGATAGAGGCTGAAGTGATCCTTGCAATCCACCAGCTGCTGTTTGGTCAGCATGAACACGCCGTCGCCGCCGTTTTCGAATTCCAGCCAGGTGAACGGGATGTCCGGATATTGTTCCATCAGATGTACCATGCTGTTGCCCACTTCACAAATCAGCACGCCGTCGTCGGTCAGGTAGTCCGGCGCGCAGGCCAGGATGCGGCGCACCAGCTTCAGGCCGTCGCTGCCCGCCGCCAGCCCCAGTTCCGGCTCAAAGCGGAACTCCTGCGGCAGATCCGACATGTCTTCCGCATCGACGTACGGCGGGTTGGTGACGATCAGATCGTACTGGATCGCGGGAACGTCGCGGAACAGATCGGAACGGATCGGGATCACCTGGTGCTCGACGCCGTGCGCCTGAATATTGCGCTCGGTCACCGCCAGCACTTCGCTGGAGATGTCCACCGCGTCCACTTCCGCTTCCGGGAAAGCGTAGCCGCAGGCGATGGCGATGCAGCCGCTGCCGGTGCACATGTCGAGGATATGGCGCGGCGGGTGCGGGATCAGCGCGCTGAAACGATCGTTGATCAGCTCGCCGATCGGTGAACGCGGCACCAGCACGCGCTCGTCGACGTAAAATTCCATGCCGCAGAACCAGGCCTTGTTGGTCAGATAGGCGACCGGGATGCGTTCGTTGACGCGGCGGATCACGCGCTCAACGATGCGATGGCGCTCGCTGGAAGTCAGACGAGCGGTATGCATGTCCTCCGGAATGTCCAACGGCAGAAACAGGCTTGGCAGCACCAATTGCACCGCTTCGTCCCACGGATTGTCGGTTCCGTGACCATAATAGATATTGGCGGCGTTGAAACGGCTTACCGTCCAGCGCAGCATATCTTGAATGGTGTGCAGTTCGTTCACTGCTTCGTCGACGAAAATTTTGTCCAATTTGCCCTCCGGCAGGCGCTGTGTTTCATGATTTAGCCGCATAGTTTGCCATGAAGCCCGCGACAAATCACGCGCGCCCCTCGCGCTTTTCACTCTGGCCCGAGTTTTGCGTCGACAGCGCTCATTCACAAGGTAAACTAGCGAAATAAACGATTTCCGGTGAATGAAGCATGAAGAACAAGCCCCCTCTGAGCAAAGACGAACAACAGCTCTTCAGAGAGTCGGTGGCGGGCGCAAAAAAGCTGCGCCAGGACACCATCGTCCACCGCCCGCCGAAGCTCAAGATCAAACAGGTTGCGCCGCAGCGGCTGCTGCAGGAGCAGGTCGATGCCAGCTATTATTTTTCAGATGAATATCAGCCGCAGCTGGAAGAGGAAGGCCCGACGCGCTACGTGCGCCCCGGCAGCAGCCCGTATGAGCTGAAGAAGCTGCGACGTGGCGATTATTCGCCGGAGCTGTTTCTTGATTTGCACGGCCTGACTCAGCTGCAGGCCAAGCAGGAATTGGGGGCGCTGATCGCCGCCTGCAAACGCGAGCATGTACACTGCGCCTGCGTGATGCACGGGCACGGCAAACACATTCTCAAACAGCAAACGCCGCTGTGGCTGGCGCAGCATCCCGACGTGCTGGCGTTCCATCAGGCGCCGAAGGAATGGGGCGGCAACGCCGCCGTCCTGCTGTTGGTGGAGCTGGCAGAATAGCCTCCCGCAGAAACGACTCAGGGCGATGTCAGACATCGCCCTGAGTTTATTCCGCACCGCATCCGCGGCTCACACTTTGGCCATTACCTGTGACGGGCTGACCTGCCATTCAAATTTGCCGTAGCTGCCGTCCGCCGGCAGATCGACGTTGGCGATCGCCGAGGTCGCGAACATCGGCGGGCACTCGCCCGGACACAGCTCCGCCACCAGATACCCTACCAGCGGCAGGTGCGACACGATCAGCACCGAGCTCACCCCTTGCATCGCCAGCGCCTGAAGATAGCTGCCGACTTGTTCGGCGTTCCCGCCCGGCGTCAGTTCGGGCAGCACTTCTTCGCCCTCCGGCAGCGTCAAGGCTTCACGCACCGTCGCCAGCGTCTGTTCGGCCCGCAGATAGGGGCTGACCAGCACGCGTTCAATATCCACAGACTTGGTGTTCAACCAGGCCGCCATCTGACGGGACTCGTCGCGGCCGCACAGGGTAAGGGGCCTTACCGCATCGCTGGCTGCCTCGAGCGCCGCCTCTCCGTGACGCATAATCAAAACTTGCATATTGCACCGCTGTTGTTGACAAAGTAACGCTATACAGAAACGCCGTGCGTGCTGTACCGCCGAGTTTTACAACCCCAAAGCCAAAGCTTTAAAACGATAACGCGCCGTCTCTTTATGGCGGCCGGGCATTTTGCCTGAAAGTTTGCGTAAAGAAAATGCTGTTTTTTACAGCAATCCTCCCCAGGCAAACCTCGATTGCTCATAGAACAATCAATTCAACGGGTTAAATTTTAACCTTCCCGCCATGAAAATTATTGATGGCGCTCAAGCTAACTTACCGCTGCCGCAACCTTGCTGTACAGCCTCACGGGCTGACGCTGTCGCAAGGAGTGATGGCGATCACAACGCGGCCCTGTTGCAACTATAGTGCAAATCGGGCCGCCCTGCGTTCAACTCCCCAGCGGGTAAAAACGTTCGCCCTGCTGCGCCATGCGCTGCAGGCGTTCGCACGGCGCGAAGTGCTCGCCGTGCTGCTGACGCAGGTAGTCCAGCGTCTTCACCACTTTCTCGGCGCCGAGTTCATCCATATAGCGGAACGGGCCGCCAAGGAACGGCGGAAAACCGATGCCGAACACCGCACCGATGTCACCGTCGCGCGCGCTGCGGATCACGCCTTCATCCAGACAGCGCGCCGCTTCGTTCAGCATCATCATCACGCAGCGCTGGGCAATGGTCGCCGGCAGCATGTGCGCCTTCGGCGTGACGCCGAGCAACGTATACAATGAGGTGTCCGCGCGCTTACGCCGCTGACGCTGCTGCCCCTCGCTCGGGTAAAGATAGAAGCCGCGGCCGTTCTTGCGCCCTTTGCGCCCGTCCTTCAGCACCGCATCGAACGCGGCAGGCGCGGCGAAGCGCGGCCCCAGCGCCTCAACCAGCACCGGAATAATCTTGGTGCCGACGTCGATGCCCACTTCGTCCAACAGGGTGATGGGGCCGACCGGGAAGCCGAAGTCCACCAGCGCTTTGTCCAGCGATTCAATGGGCTCGCCTTCCAGCAGGCAGCGCGCCGCTTCGTTGATGTACGGCGCCAGGATGCGGTTGACATAAAAACCGGCGCTGTCGCCCACCACGATGGCGGTCTTGCCCTGCTTGTGCGCCAGCGCCACGGTGGTGGCGATGGTTTGTTCGCTGGTGCCGGCGTGCGGTATCACTTCCACCAGCGGCATTTTGTCCACCGGGCTGAAGTAGTGCAGACCGATCACCTGCTGCGGCCGCTGGGCCTGTTCGGCGATTTGACCGATAGGCAGCGAGGAAGTATTGGAGGCGAACACGGTATGCGGTGCACAGTTCGCTTCGACCTCGGCCACCATCTTCTGCTTCAGCGCCAGATCCTCAAACACCGCCTCGACCACGATATCCACCTGCTCGAAGCCGGTGTAATCGGTAGAGCCGGAGATCAACATCATCTGTTTTTGCCGTTCCGCCGGGCGCATGCGCTTGCTGCGCACCCGCTTGCCGAGCACGTCCCAACTGTATTTCAGCGCATGATTGATGCCGGTTTCATTGATGTCTTTGATGCGAACCGGCAAACCGCCGCGCGTGGCGGTGACGCAGGCGATGCCGCCACCCATCAGGCCGCCGCCGAGAATGCCGACGCGATGCAAGGCGCGCGGCTGAGCATCGCCGCCCCGCTCTTTTTTCAGCGCGGTGGAAGCGAAGAACAGGCTGCGCAACGCCGCCGATTGCGGCGTCATCGCCAGCTCGCCAAAGGCGCGCGCTTCGGCTTCATAGCCGCTGGCGCTGCCGTGATCCAGCCCGGTGCGCACCACCTGAATGATGCGCTCCGCCGCCGGGTAGTTGCCGTGCGTTTTCGCCAACGTTTTCTTGCGCACGATGCTGAACAGCAGATTTCTGCCCAGCGGGCCGTTGAGCAGACGATCCTGCCACGGCAGCTCGCGCTGATGCTTCCAGCCCTGTTTCACCCGCTCGATGGCGGTCTGCAGCAAAATCGATTGCGGCACGGCGTCGTCCACCAGCCCCATGCGCAGCGCCTGGCGGGCGCGAATGTGCTTGCCGGTCAGGATCATGTCCAGCGCCTTGGCGGCGCCTATCAGGCGCGGCAGGCGCTGAGTGCCACCGGAGCCCGGCAGCAGGCCCAGCTGCACTTCCGGCAGACCGAGCGCGGTTTTGTCATCCAGTGAACAGACGCGGCCGTGGCAGGCCAGCGCCAATTCCAGCCCGCCGCCAAGGCAGGCGCCGTGGATGGCCGCCACCACTGGTACCGGGAAGGCGGCGATCTGCGCCAGCGTGCTCTGCCCTTTCTTGGCCAGCGTTTCCGCCTCTTTGGCGCTGGTGCAGGCGGCGATCATGGTGATATCGGCGCCGGCGATAAACGAGTCCGGCTTGCCGGAAACGATCACCAGCCCTTCCAGCGCAGTATGCTGCTGCGCGCGGATCAGCACGTCGTTAACCTGTTCGACGAACTCGGCCTTGAGCGTATTGACCTTGTCGCCCGGCACGTCGATGGTGATCACCCCGATGTTGTCGGGGCGGATCGTCAGTTGAAAGGCCGACGGTTTGGCGCGCTGCTCGTGCAATGCGTTTTCGACGCTCATCATTCCACCTCCACGATCATCGCGGCCCCTAACCCGCCGGCGGCGCAGGCGGTGGTCAGGCCCAGCCCGCCGCCACGGCGTTTCAGCTCACGCAGCGTCTGGGTAATCATGCGCGCGCCGGTGGCGGCGAACGGGTGACCATAGGCGATAGAACCGCCCAATACGTTGAATTTGTCCATGTCCACTTCGCCGATTGCCTGGCTGCGGCCAAGCTTCTCGCGGGCGAACGCTTCGCTGGCGAACATCTTCAGGTTGGCCAGCGTTTGCGCGGCGAAGGCTTCATGCATGTCGATGAGCGTCAGATCGGCCAGGCCGATGCCGGCGCGATCCAGCGCCAGCGGCGTGGCGTAGGAGGGCCCCAGCAGCATGTCTTCCCACACGTCGATGGCGGCGAAGGCGAAACTGCGCAGATAGCCGAGCGGCTGCAGCCCCAACTCTTTGGCGCGCGATTCGCTCATCATCAGTACCGCCGCCGCACCGTCGGTCAACGGCGTGCTGTTGGCCGCAGTGACGCTGCCGTGTTTGCGATCGAACGCCGGTTTCAGCTTGGCGTAGGAAGCCAGGCTGGAGTCTTTGCGGATATTGTTGTCTTCAGAAAGCTGAGCGCGGTAAGGCGGCACGTAGGCGGTCATGACCTCGTCGCGCAGCCACCCCTCCCGCCAGGCCTTGGCCGCCAGCTCGTGGGAACGATGCGCCAGCGCATCTTGCGCTTCACGGGTGATGCCGTGGCTTTTCGCCATCTGTTCGGCGGTATCGCCCATGCGCAGGCCGGTGGAATACTCCGCCACCGCCGGCGGCACCGGCATCAGATCGCGGAATTTCAGCCGGCTGAACAATTTGAGGCGCTGCGACAGCGTGCGCGCCTTGTTGACGTCCACCAACGTGCGCGCCAGCGCCTTGCTGACGCCGATCGGCAAGACGGAGGAAGAGTCCGCCCCGCCGGCGATGCCGACGCTGATGCTGCCGGCCATGATGCTCTCCGCCACGTTGGCGATCGCCTGGAAACTGGTGGCGCAGGCGCGCGACACGCTGTAGGCGTCGGTATGGACGCTCATGCCGGTGCCAAGCACGATCTCACGCGCGATGTTCGGCGCCTCGGGCATTTGCACCACCTGGCCGAACACCAGCTGTTCGATCAGTTGCGGCTCGATACCGCTGCGCGCCAACAGCTCGCTCACCGCCGTTTTCCCTAAATCCACCGCCGGAATGCCGTGATAGGCAGTCGCCTGTTTGGCAAAGGGGGTACGCAGTCCATTCACAATCGCAATGCGGTCACCATGACGGGTCACCAACGGCAGTGCCTTACTCATAAATGCTCCTGAAGAAAATAACGTCAGCGCAATGGGCAGAAAGAGGTCTGACCTGATGAGGTCATTGTTAACCAAACGGTTACATTTGGCAAACCGGCAGAGATCAAAACTGCGAGCAGGCGCACTTTCTATCGGGAACGAGGCGGGGAAGGAAATCCCCGGCGCGCAGCAGGGCGGCGCCGGGGGTAAAGCGGGGATTAACGCAGGCCGAGCTGGAAGATCAGGGTTTCCGCCTGGCAGGCGAAGGTAAAATCGGCTTCCAATTGTACGCCGCCGTCAACCGGTTTAATGCTACTGCTGATGTCACAGGGATCGGATTCGACCGCGCGCGCCTTTTCGCTCAGGGCCGCCAGCATCGCCTCCGCATCTTGTTGATTGCTGAACACCTGGCTGTAGGATGCGGTGCAATCGGTGTTATCCATCACGGTGCCGACATCCACGCAGCAACACGCGGCGGTTTCCTGGGCGCTGCATTTATTAATTGCATCTGACATGGTTGGTTCTCCTCAAGGGCCTCTGTTATCAGCCCAAATTGCCGTTTTATTCACCGGCGCAAAGCCACAAAATTCTGTGGGTATTTTACGCTCCCAAGCCGGCAATCACTAGCACTTACTTTTACTGGGTGTTTTAAGTGATGGAAATCACAAATAAAAATGAGCGCCTGCTAAGAAATGGTAAGAATTTTGTTATTTACCACTGTCTTTTTGTTAAGCAGATCTCTTTTTTGATATCAGAGTGGAAATATTTCAAAAACAAACTTGCAACATTTTCACAGGTCAGACCTATACTTCAGCCACTGGTCTGATTTGTCTGAACGATAACGGACCCTACAATCCCGCGCTCCTTGTTACTTCGTGTAACAATAGTTTAAATAATAAACACATAATGAGGTTTTGGTCATGAGCCAGAAAAACCTATTGACTAAATCAGCTCTCGCAGCTGCAGTGGCAATTATTTCTTCAAACGTGTCTGCCGCAGGATTCCAGCTGAATGAGTTCTCATCAGCTGGTTTAGGACGTTCGTATTCTGGCGAAGGCGCCATGGCGGATACGGCGGCCTCCGCAAGCCGCAACCCGGCGTTGCTGATGATGTATACCCGCCCGGAACTCTCTTTCGGCGCAGTCTTCATCGATCCGGACGTAGATATTTCCGGTACCTCGCCTTCCCGCGCCAGTCTGGATGCGAAAAACATCGCGCCGACCGCCTGGGTGCCGAACCTGCATTATGTTCACCCGATTAACGATCAATTCGCCGTAGGCGGCTCGGTCACCAGCAACTTCGGTTTGGCGACCGAATTCAATAACGGTTACACCGCAGGCGCTTACGGCGGTAAAACCGATCTGGAAACCCTGAACCTGAACCTGAGCGGCGCCTATCGTCTGGACCAACACTTCAGCTTTGGCCTGGGCTTTGACGCCGTCTACGCCAAGGCTAAACTCGAGCGTTACGCCGGTGAATTGCCTAAGCTATTGGCCGCTCAAGGCTTACAAACCGGTAGATTAACGCAGCAGCAAGCCGGAATGATCGCTCAAATCCCTGGCGATACCCAGATTTCTCACCTGAAAGGCGATAAATGGGGCTTCGGCTGGAACGCCGGTATTCTCTACGAAGTGGATGAAAACAACCGTTACGGCTTCACCTATCGCTCTGAAGTGAAAATCAAGTTCGACGGCGATTACAAGAGCAGCCTGCCGGCACAGTACAACCCAATTACCCAGGCGCTGGGCGTTGGTTTACCGTGGGGCACCAGCGGCAGCACCATTCCAGGTTCTCTGGATCTGAACCTGCCGGAAATGTGGGAGCTGTCCGGTTACAACAAAGTGGCGCCGCAGTGGGCCGTTCACTACAGCCTGGCTTATACCAGCTGGAGCCAGTTCCAGGAGCTGAGAGCCACCGGCAACAACGGCCAGACGCTGTTCGAGAAGCATGAAGGCTTCCGCGATGCCTACCGTATCGCATTGGGCACCACCTACTTCTACGACGACAACTGGACCTTCCGTACCGGTATCGCCTTCGATGACAGCCCGGTGCCTGCCCAAAACCGTTCGATTTCCATTCCCGATCAGGATCGTTTCTGGCTGAGTGCCGGTACTACCTATGCGTTCAACAAAGACGCCTCGGTTGACGTCGGCGTGTCCTACATGCACGGCCAGAAAGTCACCATCAATGAAGGTCCTTACACCTTCAACTCGGTGGGTAAAGCCTGGCTGTACGGCGCCAACTTCAACTACCGCTTCTAATCTCGTTTGAGATGGATGCCAAAGCGCCCCGCGGGGCGCTTTTTCTTTGCCTGTCGCTCGCAGCGGGCGTAAAAAAACCCGCCAGACGGCGGGTTTTCATGGGCATAAGGCCGGCGGTTACTGCGAGTCGATCTCGTCCAGATCGCCCTGAATCGCCTTGGCGTTCGGGTTCTCTTCCGGCTTGAGCGAACCGCCGTTGGCGATGAAGTCGTGGCGCTGGAAGTAAGCTTCGCGCACCATGACATAAGGATCGGAGGAGTTGCGCAGCAGGCCGTCGGAATCCAGCAGTTGAGCGCGAGTTTCGATACCCTCGACCACCCATTTGCCCGCCGACATCCAGAAAGTCAGGTAGCTCAGCATCGGATACAGCGTATCCGCAAAGTCGCCGCCGTCTTCACGCAGGGTAAAGCTGCCGTAGCCCGGCAGCATCACGTACGGACCGTAGCCCACATCGTAATGCCCCAACGTGCTGCCGAAACGGTTCGGCTCTTCGCGCGCCAGTTTCGGGTTGGCCATGCCGGCCACGTCGATCAGGCCGCCCATCCCGAGCAGGGTGTTCAGGAAGAAACGGTTGAAGTGGATCATCCCGCGGTAAGGATCCCCCTTCAGGAAGGCGTTGACCATGCTGGCCGGCTCTTCCAGGTTGGAGGTGAAGTTGCTGATGCCGTTACGCGCCGGCATCGGCACGTAGTCACGCCAGGCCACCGCGACCGGACGCAGGATATAAGGATCCAGGACGTTGTAGTTGAAGTCGAACATCGTCCGGTTAAATCCTTCCAGAGGATCGGAACGCCCTTGCGGCTCATTGTCTGGCGCGCTGGCACAGCCCACCAGTAATGCCGCTGCGAATGCCACCCCAGTCAGGCGAAAGTTCATATTTTTCTCCATAAAAACACGTTCGGTCTTATTTTTCAGGGACCTGCTTGTTTATCTGAACGCTAACCTGCTCTTTGCCGCTGAATGTCTGCAGCGAGCTTTCGCCGAACCAGTCCCCCGGCTGCGGCGTGGCCAATCCGTCCTGTGAGAGGCGCACACGCACCTGCACCTGATGCTGTGCCGAGAGTAGACGCTCGGGCATCATGGCGTTGCTGTCGTCCAGAGAGAAAGACAGCGGAAAACGGCTCAGCGGCAATTGTTTTACCGCGACCGGCACCGGGCTGACGCCGTCGGTCACCGAGATAACCAGCGTCCCCTGCAGCGGCATGGCTTTCGCCACCTGCGGTGACAGCGAAACAGTCACATTCAGTTTAACAGTTTCTCCGCCGGCCTGGGCTTTTGCTTGTGCAATACTGCGCTTTATCACTTCCGCGCGCGGATCGTTAGCCGGCAGCAGCTGCAGCATCACTTGCCAGGCGCCGATCGCCTGTTTGAAATCGCCCTGTTCGAAAGCGTTGAACGCCAACAGGCTGAGCACCCGCGGATCGCTGTGATTTTCCGCGATCATGCGCCGCAACAGCTGCGTCGCCTGCTTGTTATCCTCCGGATCGTTGGATCGCGTCAAGACCTCGGCATAGCCGAGCCGCACTTCCAGACTATTCGGATTCAATTGATAGGCATGAGCAAACGCCTGCGTGGCGGTGGTGGCGTTGTTCAACGCCATGCCGACGCGCCCCAGCATCATCCAGTCATTGATATTGCGATCGTCCTGCTGCAACTCGGTGCGCAGCCCCAGCCCGAGGCGAGCGATCTCTTCCATGCTCAGCGGTTTGGCGCGCTCATTGGCGACGCGCTCACGCAATTCCGGCATTTGCGCCTGCACCAGACGCCAATCCAGCACCTGCGCCAACCCGCCGGTTTTCAGATAAAAGCCAACGGTCACCGCCAGCAATAACAGCACGCCCGGCACTAACGCCCAACGGTTGATCGGTTTCGCCTGCTCTGCCTGTTCGACGGGGATGTCGTTCAACAGGTTCTGTTGCAGCTCTTTAACCAGCTCCGGGCGCTCGGCCACCACGCCCTGCTGCTCGTCCTGCTCCAGTTCGCTGAGGCGATCCTGATAGAACGCCTTGTTCAGCGCATCGCGCGTAGCGGCGCTCTGCTTGCCGTGGCGCATCGCCGGCACCACCAGCGTTGCTGCGGCGCCGGCCAGCAACACGCAAATAATCAGCCAAAAAGCCATTAGGGTTTCTTCCTGTCAGTCTCTTGCAACAACGCCGCCAGGCGCTGCCGTTCCCGTTCGGAGAATTCATCGTCCACCGCCGCGTCGGGCCGGCGACGGGTGCGCAGGATCACCACCGCCCCGCCTATCAGCACGAACAGCAGCGGGCCGATCCACAAGATCAGCGTCGCCGGCGTTACCGGCGGTTCGTAGGTGACGAAATTGCCATAACGCGCCACCATGTAGTCGATGATCTGCTGCTTGCTTTGCCCCTGCATCATCAGCTCGTACACCTTGGTGCGCATGTCTGCGGCGATAATGGCGTTGGAATCGGCAATGCTGTTGTTCTGGCATTTCGGGCAGCGCAGCTGTTCGGTCAACTCGCGATACTGTTGCTCCTGCTCGACGGAGTTGAAGCGATAGGTATCGATCGCCGCAGCGGCACTCCAGCTCAGCAGTGCGGCGCACAGCAGGACAATCAGCCTCATGCCTCACCCCCGTACTTTCTATACAGCGGCAGCACTTCCTGCTGCCAAACGCGCTCGTTCATGTCGCCGGCGTGGCGATAGCGAATAATCCCCTGTCCGTCGATAAGGAAGGTCTCAGGCGCGCCGTACACCCCGAGATCCAACCCCAGCATGCCGTCGCCGTCGTACAGGCTGAGGGCATAGGGATTGCCGAGGGAATTCAGCCAGGTCACCGCCTTGGCGCGATCGTCTTTATAGTTCAGGCCGACCACCCGCACGCCGCGCGCCGCCAGCGTATTGAGATACTGGTGTTCCGCGCGGCAGGTCGGGCACCAGGTGGCCCAGACGTTAAGCAATATCGGCTTGCCGTCGCGCAGCACCGCCTGATCGTAGGTTTTGCCGGGCTGATCCAGCGATTCCAGCCTGAAGGTCGGCACCGGTTTGCCGATCAGCGCCGATTCCAGCATGGTCGGATCTTCGCCGCCGGCGTTGCGCGTCAGTTGCACCATCAGCGCCGCCACCAGCAGCAGGAAGAGGACCAACGGGATAAACAGCAGCTTACGATTCATGGTTGCGCCTCCAGCTTGCCTTCGCGCTTGAGTTTTTTGCTCATGCGGTAACGCGGGTCGAGGATGCACAGCAGGCCGCCGATCGCCATAAAGACGCCGCCGAACCAAATCCAGCGCACGAAGGGTTTGTAATACAGGCGTACCGCCCAGGAGCCGTCCTCCAGCTCCTCGCCCAGCGCCGCGTACAGATCGCGGCTGAAACCGCCATCGATCGCCGCTTCGGTCATCATGCTGCGCGCCACGCTGTAGTAGCGTTTCTCCGCGTGCAGCGTCGCCTCCGGCTTGCCGTTGCGCGTGACGTCGATGATGCCGACGCCGCCGCTGTAGTTCGGGCCGCGAATGTCGTGCACGTCGCGGAACACGAAGTGATAGTTGTGAATATCCACGCTGTCGCCGGCCTTCATCCGCACGTCGCGCTCCACGCTGTAGTTCTGGCTGAAGGCGATGCCGATCACCGTCACCGCCACGCCGAGGTGGCCGAGCACCATACCCCAGTGGCTGCGGGACAGCTGGCGCAGGCCGCGCCAGAAACCGTGACGGTGGGTAGCGCGCTCATGCAGCTCCATCAGCGTCAGGATGATCACCCACAGCGCCATGATCAGGCCCACCACCGTCATGCCGGCGATGCTGTCCTGCAGCAGCCACGGCAGCAGGATTGACAGCACCAGCGTCGCCAACAGCGCCACGCCGAGGCGGCGCCACAGCTTGCTCGGCTCATCGCGGCGCCAGCGCACCAAAGGCCCGATGCCCAACAGCAGCGCCAACGGCGCCATCAGCCAGGTGAACATGGTGTTGAAGAACGGCTCGCCGATCGAGATGCTGCCCAGCCCCAGCTGTTTGTGCACCAACGGCAGCAGCGTGCCCAACAGCACCACCAGCATGGCGGCGATCAGCAGCACGTTGTTGCCCAGCAGGAAGGTCTCGCGCGAGAAGGTCTCGTGCTGCACCCGGCTGCGCACCTGGCCGCCCTTGACCGCGTACAGCAGCAGCGAACCGCCGATCACGATCACCAGGTAGGCGAGGATAAACATGCCGCGCGCCGGGTCGGAGGCGAAGGAGTGCACCGAGACCAGCACGCCGGAGCGCACCAGGAAGGTGCCCAGCAGGCACAGCGAGAAAGCGGTGATCGCCAGCAACACCGTCCAGGCTTTGAACGTGCCGCGTTTCTCGGTCACCGCCAGCGAATGCATCAGCGCGGTGCCGGCCAGCCACGGCATAAAGGAAGCGTTCTCCACCGGATCCCAGAACCACCAGCCGCCCCAGCCCAGCTCATAGTAGGCCCAGGCCGATCCGAGCACGATGCCCAGCGTGAGGAACACCCAGGCGGCGGTGGTCCACGGGCGCGACCAGCGCGCCCAGGCGGTGTCGAGCCGGCCGGCCATCAGCGAGGCGATGGCGAACGCGAAGGCGACCGAAAAGCCGACATAGCCCATGTACAGCAGCGGCGGGTGGAAGATCAGGCCGATATCCTGCAGCAGCGGGTTGAGATCGCTGCCGTCGATCGGGAAGTTAGGCAGCGTGCGGGTGAACGGGTTGGAGGTCATGATGATGAACAGCAGGAAGCCGGCGGTGATCATGCCCATCACCGACAACACCCGCGCCACCGCGTCCTGCGGCATCGCCCGGCTGCACAACGCCACCGCCAGCGACCAACAGCTCAGCAGCAACACCCACAGCAGCAGCGAACCTTCGTGCGCCCCCCAGGTGGCGGCGATGCGGTAATACACCGGCAGTTGGGTATTGGAGTTGGTGGCCACGTAGGCGACGGTAAAGTCATTGACCACGAAGGCATGCACCAGGCACAGAAACGCCAGCGCAATCGCGGCGAACATGCCGTAGGTCAGCGGGCGGGCCACCGCCATCATGCGGCTGTCCTGCCGCGCCGCGCCCCACTGCGGGTAAATGCTCAGCAGCAGCGCGATCGCCAGCGCCAGGCACAGCAGAAAACTGCCCAGTTCCGGCATCATGACTTGGCGCCCTCCGCCTGCGGCGCGTTATACGCTTCCGCCGGCCCTTTGTGATTCTCTTTCATCGCGTCGGCCACTTCCGGCGGGGTGTATTTCTCGTCGTGCTTGGCCAGCACTTCGCGCGCGTTGACCACGTTGCCCTCGCCCAGCACGCCCTGCGCCACCACGCCCTGCCCTTCGCGGAACAGGTCCGGCAGAATGCCGGTGTAGGTCACGCCGATCGCGCCGCGCGCGTCGTAAATCTTGAAGCTGACCTGCAGCGTATTGGGATCGCGTTTCACCGAGCCGGGCATCACCATGCCGCCGATGCGCAGCCGCTGGCCGACCTCGGGCTTCTCATGGTTTTCGCCCTTACCCTGCAGGATTTCACCCGGGGTGTAGAACAGATCGATGTTGGAGCGCAGCGCGTACAGCATCAGGGTTGCGGTCAGCGCGATGCCGATCAGCACAACGATCGCCAGATAAAGGCGGCTTTTACGACGTGGATTCACAATGATTTCTCCCGCGGTGCGGCGGATTTTTGTTTTGATTGTTGCGCATGGCGAATGCGCCGCTCGCGCGCCTGACGGCGGCCGATCTCGGCGAGCAATAGCCGCCGCTGCCAGACGGTGTGCGCCACCAGCCCCAACAGCGAAATCAGCGTGACGGCGACCGCCAGCCAGACATAGAAGGCATAACCGCCCATGGCGAAAAACGCCGGCCAGGAATCGAACGCGGCATTCATGACTGACGCTCCTTATTCACCAGCCCGGCAACCCACGGGCGCTGGCGCTCCTGGAACAGGATCAGATTGCGCAGGCGCATCAGCGTCAGCGTGACGAACAACAGCAGGTAGCCGAGGATCGCCCAGCGCAGCGGGGTGCGCATGCTTGGCGCGATGGATTGCTGCATGTTGGTCGAGCCCTGATGCAGCGTATTCCACCATTCGACGGAGAAATGGATGATCGGAATGTTCACCACGCCCACCAGCACCAGAATGCCGGCGGCCCGGCCCGCCAGGCGACGGTCTTCAAAAGCGTTATACAGCGCGATGACACCCATATAGAGGAACAGCAGCACCAGCTCGGAGGTCAGCCGCGCGTCCCATACCCACCAGGTGCCCCACATCGGCTTACCCCAGGCGGAACCGGTCACCAGCGCGATAAAGGTGAACACCGCGCCGATCGGCGCCATCGCCGCCACCACGGTATCGGACATTTTCATCTGCCACACCAGGCCGATAAACGCCGCCACCGCCATCGAGGCGTAGATGCCCATCGACCACATGGCCGCCGGCACATGAATATAAATGATGCGGAAGCTGTCGCCCTGCTGATAATCCTTCGGCGCGAAGCCAAAGCCCCATGCCCAGCCGAGCAGCAGGCAGGCCGCCGCCGCCAGCCCCAGCCAGGGGATAAAGCGGCCGCAGACGTGATACAGCCGTTCGGGCCGCGCCAGTTGATGTAACCATTTCCACATTGTCGTCAGTGCTCACGGTAATTTTTATGCGTCGGCCGCTCCGAGCGTTCGAAACGGCGAAAATCTTCTGCGGGGTACGCTCTTGTCGGCCTTGCCCCGTCTGTTCATTCAATACGTTAGCTAGTGCACGCTCACTCGCAGCGCCGCCGCGGTGGCAAACGGCGCCAATGTCACGCTGCCCGCCAGCATCGCGCCGAGTATCGCCAGATAGCCGTCGATCGGCATGCCCATCGAGGCGGCGTCGATCGCGCCGGTGGCGAAGATCAGCACCGGGATATACAGCGGCAGCACCAGCAGGCTGAGCAGCACGCCCCCTTTGCGCAGGCCGACGGTCAGCCCCACGCCGATAGCGCCGATCAGACTCAGCGTCGGCGTGCCGAGCAGCAGCGTACCCGCCACCGCCAGCCAGGTTTGCATATCGAGCGACAGCAGCAGCGCCACCAGCGGCGACAGGATCAGCAGCGGCAATCCCGTCACAACCCAGTGAGCACACACTTTGCCCAGCACCGTCATCGGCAGCGGCGTCGGCAGCAGCAACAGCTGCTCCAGCGAACCGTCGAGAAAGTCGTCGCGAAACAGCCGCTCCAGCGACAGCAGCGAAGCCAGCAGCGCCGCCACCCACACGATGCCCGGCGCAATGCGCGCCAGCAGCTGCGGTTCAGGGCCAATCCCCAGCGGGAACAGCGTGATCACAATCAGGAAAAACCACAGTGGGTTGACGATCTCCGACCCTTTACGGCAGGCGATCTTCAATTCGCGACGCACCAGAGTCAAAAACATCACAAACTCCCCGCGTCGTGTTCCGCCAAACGAATTTTGCCCACCGTTTGGCTGACGCCGGCCAAATCCTGATGCGTGGTCAACAATACCATGCCGCCCCGCTGCGCATGTTGTTCAAAAAGGCTAATCAACTCGGCTACGCCCTGTTTATCGATTGCCGTCAAGGGTTCATCGAGGATCCACAGCGGCGCCGCGCTGAGCCACAATCGCGCCAGCGCCACCCGCCGCTGTTGCCCGGCCGAAAGCTGCGCCACCGGCAGATCTTCGTACCCCACCAACCCCACCTGCTCCAGCGCGCGCCAGATGGCCTGATGCTCGACCGCGCCGCGCACCGCCTGATAAAACTGCAGATTTTCAAAGGGTGTCAATACGGCTTTGATGCCCGGTTGATGGCCGATAAACAGCAAATCTTGCTGATACGCCGCGCGATCGCGCAGCGTGTTGCGCCCGCGCCAGCACACCTCACCGCCGTCCGGCCGCGCCAGACCGGCGAGGATGCGCAACAAACTGGTCTTGCCCGCGCCGTTCGGCCCTTCTACCTGAATGATATCGCCCGGCTGAACTGAAAAGCTTAGCTCGCTAAACAGGATGCGCTCATCGCGCACGCAACTCAGACTTTTGGCTTCCAGCATCAGGGAACTCATATTTTTCTTTGGGATAGCGAATCATAGCATAAGCCTTTCCCCGCACGCAGCCTGCGGCGGGCGCGCCGAGGGGCCAATATGGCGAGCAGGATCAAGAATGCGTGGAAAAAATCGGCGGATTTTAACTCTTGTTACCTTTTTCTGTATTTCGCCGCATTTAGACCGGGCAACTACGCTTAATGACGTGAACTCACCCTTATTGAGCAGGAGCGACAGCATGAACGAACAGCCACGCCAGGAGCACGAGCCGGATGAGACAATGCAGGTAGAGAGCGAAGAGCAGGAACAGGGCAAACGCGAAATCGAAGTCAGGGAAGAAAATTTGCCTTCGCGCGCGGCGGCGGTGCATGAGCAGATCCGGATGGAAGGCGAAAAAGAGCTGGAGCGCGACGGGCTGGCGCTGCTGTGGTCGGCGATCGCCGCCGGGCTGTCGATGGGCGCCTCGCTGGCGGCGAAAGGCATTTTCCACGCCCGCTTGCCGGACGATCCCAGCCGCTTTTTCATTGAGAACCTCGGCTACACCTTCGGTTTTATCATTGTCATTATGGCGCGCCAGCAGCTGTTTACCGAAAACACCGTCACGGCGGTGTTGCCGATCATGCATAAGCCCACGCCGCGCAACCTGCTTATCCTGCTGCGCCTGTGGGGCGTGGTGCTGCTCGGCAATCTGATCGGCACCGCGCTGGCGGCGCTGGCGTTTACCCATATGCCGCTGTTCGACGCCGAAACGCGCCGCGCCTTCATCAGCCTGGGCGAAGAGGTGATGCGCCATACGCCGGGAGAAATGTTCGCCAACGGCATCCTGGCCGGCTGGATCATCGCCACCATGGTATGGATGTTCCCGGCCGCCGGCGCGGCGAAAATCTGGGTGATCGTGTTGATGACTTACCTGGTGGCGATTTGCGATTTGACGCATATCGTGGTCGGCTCGGTGGAGATCCTGTATCTGGTGTTCAACGGCGCGATGGGATGGCAAGCATTCGTTTATCCGTTCGCCCTGCCGACGCTGGCGGGTAACATCATCGGCGGCACCTTTATCTTTGCGCTGATAAGCCACGCACAAATCCGCAACGATTTGAGCGCCAAAAATAAGGCGGCGCGCCTGCAAGAGGAAAAACGGCGCCACGGCGGGGAAAAACCGTGATCGCCGTCGGTTAGCCGAGGAAATTTCGGCGCGAACTGGCGAGGTATTGAGCAAACGCGCCGCTAAGCGCTTATTCTGCGGGTAAAAAAAGGTATAATGCCCCGGCAGCTTCGGTTGCCGGTCCGCAGCGTCCCCGTAGTTAAACGGATATAACAAGCCCCTCCTAAGGGCTAGTTACTGGTTCGATTCCAGTCGGGGACGCCATTTTTCCTTATCGAGCCAATGCGCATCGACCGCCCGCGGCCCCTGCTCCAATCCCTTGTTCAGCCCTAATTTCATCCCTGCGGGTGCAGGCACGCCATCCAGGTCATTCCTGCCAACGCGATTGGCTGATGTTCCCGATTATTGGCCATCGCATTTCCTGAAAACATGAACAGAATAAATGCCAGCGTGAATTGAATGGCCCGTTTTCCTAAACCGGCGACGATGATTCGGCCAAAGGCAGACAGCCTTAAATACAGTAGCAGGAGTATGTGGTGCCGTTTATTCATCGAATCGGGGCGATTTTCTCTATTCATGACGTCTCCTTTTCCATCACTACGTCACAGGAATAAGTATATCGACATTGATAACTTTACTGTTTGAATTTTCATCTCTATATAGCTCGATAAAGAAGCTCTCCCTCATTTTGACGTTGATAGCCGGCAAGTAAGCGTCATATATCCCCTCAAAAAAATTAACGTACTCAGGCAACTCGCCCATAAAGGGAATAACAATATATTTGCCCATTGGGATATAGAAGTTGAAGATGGAGTGAAAAACTGCCTGCTCCTTGCCGTTGGCATGGCACTTATTCCCCCTGCTTTTCTCTACATTATATACCCCCCAATTTTTGCTTAGCCGTTTCTCATTAGTCTGCGCAATATCATTGGCATCTCTGTATTTCCTTATAGAATGGAAAATTAATGTTTTGTAATGCTTCAGCATCTCGATGTCATCCGGCATGACCGTATGATAAAAATAGGGTTTATTGTCGCTGCCGTACGGGGGGATCTGGGTGGAGAAATCCCATCCCCGGCTGTTTCTAAAGCTGTTGGGCGTTTCGCCAAAGAAACGTTTGAATGCCCGGGTGTAGCATTGCTGAGAGGCAAACCCCGATGCCAAGGCGACATCCAATATGTTCCCTTGATGCTGTTTGAGCAAGACAGCCGATCGGCTCAGCTTTCTATTCCTTATATACGTCCCGAGCGTAATGCCAAAGTAATGCTTAAACAACCGCTGCAAATGCCATTTAGAGTAACCCGAGATAATTGAAACCTTCTCAACCGAAAGCCCTTCCACAATATTCTTTTCCATATACTCCAATACTTGTAAAAGAATATCTCTTCTGTAATCCATGTGCGCTCCTTGCATTTATAAAAGCCGTATCATTTTCATTAAAATCGTTAAGCGAAGAAATTAAGTCATTAAGATTAATCCTAAAAAATCACGCCCTCTTCTTTTTATTCTCACACCCTCCAAGAGGTCATTATATAAATAACTGAAAATGATCATGTTATATAAATCCACCCACAAGAAAATCGAAAAACAAAATTTAACGACACAAAGTGCATCTATTGAAGGAGCACTTGCGCCGCCAGTGAGAATCACACTTTCTGTTAAATTTTTTATCTTAAAGTGTTTTTTATCGCATCAATTGCATGGCCGAATAGGAATTTCATCATCAGAAATGAAATCGCATTTTATAGCCTTGATTGTTGATAACACTTATTGCAGCTAATGGGTAAAGCCTGAGCCGTGGCTAAGGAAGCTGAGAGGAATAAACGCAAAGCCTGAACATCAGGCTTAATAATCACGTGTCGCAACAGTGAGTTTCTTTTTTATCTTTCCCTGCACAGAAAAAGCGGATGCATCAACAAATCATGTTAGAGGTCATATATTGCCTTCCCGTCCCGGGGGCATTGATGCTCCCGCACCGCGCCAGCCTCTCCGCCGTCAAGCGCCAAGCCGATACGCGCCATAGTTTGTTACCGTAACCGCCCGCTCCTCAAAAAAAAGCCCAGCACGCAAAGCTGGGCTTTTCATCCAATGAGCGGATTAGTCCGTCAGGTTGTCGATCTCTGCCGCTCTGTGCTTACGCAACAGATACAGCAGCAAGGACACCCGTCGCTCGGTCCGTTCCGGGGTATCCGGCGGCAAGTTATAGCGCAAGGTGTAGCGCTCGTTGTTCTCGTTGCAAAAATCGATGACCAGTACGGGCGCGGACGCTCCCGCCACTTTTCGATAATTCAGCGAGATGCACGACAGGTTTTTGCCCATCTCAACTCACCGCGACGCTACGGCGGGTTGACTCGGCAATTCGCCCCACGCCGGCGCTCAACGCAGCGCCCAGCAGCAGTATCAGCAGTGAGCCCCACGCGGCGCGAGAGAGTTGCTTGGCCGCTTCATCAGCCGCTTCCCGCGCTTTCTGCTCGGCCTCGGCCTTGAGTTTTTCCACCTTCTGCACCGCCTGCTGATAAGCCTGGGCGTAGTTATCGACGATTTGGCTCGCTTCATCACGGCTCTTGCCGGTGCGTGCCGCAACAATATTCACCAGCGCGTCCTTATCGGCGGCGCTCAACGTCGGCTCACCGGACTGCTTAACGCGCTCGAACCACTGCTTAAGCTCGGTGGCGGCCTGCGCCGGATCGGCCGCGGCATCCACGGCCGACTGTTTGCCGTCGGCGGCCGCCCGATTGGCTTTCTGCTCCAACCGAGCCGGATCCAGCTCCGGCTTACCGGTTTGCTTAAGCGTTGCGTTCAACTGGCTTTCCAGGTTTCCCCAGTCCAGGCTGATGCCCTTTTTATCCAACTGTTGCTTCAGGCTGTCGCCCACGCTTGGCGCCGCCGCCGCCAGGCCGCTGCCCGCCAGCGAGAGCCCTTTGCCAACCGCGTTGCCAGCCAGCCCAACCACACCGCTTGCCAGCGACACCATCAACCAGGTGGTCAGCAAGGTGGTGATCGCCCAGCTCAGCAGGCCATGCAAGCCGCCGCGATTCGGCGCAGTGCGGCCGGCGACGAATGCGCCCGCGGCCAGCGACGCCAGCGTTGAAACCAGCAGCCAGATCCCGGTGCCGGTGCCAAATCCGCTCAGCGGGTTGCCCTTTTGCATCATATCCACGGCCTGGGCGCCGATCGCCGTACCCAGCACGCTGAATATCAGATAAGTCACCAGCGCCACGGCACTCCCGGCCAATATCGAGCCCCATGACACCTGAAACGCAAAGCGATTTGATTCATAGACAGTGGTCATCGTTGTTCCTTATATTTTCTGGACAAGTGATTGCACACACGGCAGAAAACCGCGCAGACAAATTCAGTCTGCCGCGCGGCATCATCGGCCGTCCCGGTTCATTTGCGCCAGAACGCCTGGTGCATTCACACCCTGCGAATACGCACGTTATGCACTAAGCTGCTCAGCGAGTAGCGTAACCCGCGGCCCCTAAAGAGGCCGCTCCCCTTCTGTCTAGCGGAGAACACATGAGCCAATCCGTCTTGGCCAGCGAAACCAACCGCGGCCACCTGCAGCAAATCATCTCCGGCTTGTCCGACGGCGTGATCCTGACGGATACCGATCAAACCCTGCTATGGGCCAACGAGGCCGCGTTAGCCATGCATGGCGTGAGCCACCAGCAAGCCCTGGGGGCCAATGCCGGCGAGTACGCGGCGCGTTTTGCCCTGCGCTATCGCAACAACCATCCGCTGGCTTTGGAACAGTACCCTTTGAACCGGGTTGCCGATGGCGAGACCTTCACCGATGTGGTGGTGGAAGTTCGCCAGGTCGACGATCCGGACAGTTTCTGGGTGCACCGCCTGCGGAGCCTGATCGTCACCGATCCGCAGGGGCAGCCGGAGCTGCTGGCGCTGATCATGAGCGACGCGACGGAGTGGGCCAGCGCCGAACAGCGCTTTGAAAAAACCTTTAACGCCAATCCGGCACCGGCGGTCATCTGTCGGCTCAGCGATCTGCGCTACGTCAAGGTCAATCAAGGGTTCCTTGATATGACCGGTTACCAACGTGAACAGGTCTTGGGGCGTTCGGTTTATGAACTGGACGTCCTGCAACAGGCCGAGCATAAAGAGCTGGCCGTGCAGCGCCTGGGGGAAGGCGCCACCATTCCGCAGATGGAGGCCGAGCTGAAACTGCCCGACGGAGGCAGCAAGCTGGTGGTGGTTGCCGGTCAACCGTTGGACATCAATGAAGACGACTGCATGCTGTTCACGTTTACCGATCTCGAACCCCGGCGCCAGGCTGAATCGGCGCTGCGAGAAAGTGAAGAGCGGTTCGCCAAATCTTTCCGCCTGAGCCCGGTGCCAACGCTGGTGTGCACCGCAGACGGGCGGCGCGTGCTGGACGTTAACGAAGCCTTCGTCCGCGCCATCGAATACGACGCCGAAGCCTTAGTCGGCAAATCGGTCGACGAGATCCCGGTTTTTGACGATCCCGAGGCGGGCAGCCGTTTGTTTGCCGCCCTGGAAAAAACCGGCAATGTCGAAGGGATGGACATCCGGGTGCGCAAGAAAGGGAGCGAGTTAATCGACTGCGTGGCCTCAGCGGATGCCGTCAGCATCCATAATGCGCCCTGCTATCTGTTGGTGCTCATGGACATTACCGAACGCAAGCGCTCTGAGCTGGAGCTGGTGAACGCCATCGAGGAAGTGATGCAGGACGCCTCGTGGTTTAGCCAAACCCTGATCGAAAAACTGGCTAATGTGAAAAGCATCAATCGCTCCAACCAGGCCGGGTTTGCCGCCAGCGATCTCACCCCGCGCGAGCGCGATGTGCTGGGTTTGATCTGCGAGGGACTGCCGGACAAGAAAATCGCGGCGCGCCTCAATCTGGCGCTCAACACCATTCGCAATCATGTCGCGACGGTCTATTCCAAACTCGGCGTGCACAGCCGCAGCGAAGCCATCGTATGGGCCAGAGAACGCGGGCTGTTTACCGGCGGACCGGCCTCGATGAATGGCAAGTAGCCTGCAAATGCACTAGCCATACCGATGCAAACGCCCCTTATGAGCACCGAGTGAAGTGCATAACATGGCGGTGCAAATGCAGGCTTTCGCCCTGAGCGAACGCCAAACGGATCGAACCTAAGGAGCGCATCATAATGAACAGCGAAAAAGCCAATGGCATGATGGAAAAAGTGGCGGGCAAAGCGCAGGAAATCGCGGGCGACGTCAGCGGCAACGAACGTTGGCAGGCCGAAGGCGTCACGCGCCAGGCAGTGGGCGCGCTGCAAGAAAAATACGGCGACGCCCTGAGCTGCGCCGGCAGCATGATGAAGAAAAATCCCCTCGCCGCGTTGGCACTCGTTGCCGGCGCAGGTCTGTTGGCCGGCCTGCTGCTGCGTCGCCGTTGATGGGCGCCGACGAGCAAACCGGTTTTCCCTGAATGCCGTGTCCGGTGGGCAGCCACCGGGCACGGTTCTTTGGCCAGACGGGGGATTGCTGCCTCCCTCTCGTTGGCATCCGGGCTTAACGCGTGCTCTGCGTCGCCATGCGACGGATTATTATGGCGAAACCATTCTATCCCGCATGGAACATGAGCCTTTATCGTTCAGGCTGTCGCACACCGCCTTTACTCACGGCTTAACGGCACCTCTTTTATTATATTCGTCCTATTGCTGATTATCATCGCCCTCTCAATCAACGCCCCCTGTGTCTGTTATTTCCGCGTGTTATGCCAGTAAGTTAATTTCCCCTCAAGATAACGAAATTCCTCGGCATAAAAACCGAATATATCAATCAGGCTGGGTTTATCCTCCGCACCATTAAATGTTAATATTGCCGGATTATGCGCACGGAGAAATAGCATGTTCCCCAGTAAAAAACATTCGCAACGGGCGACCCCGCTGACCAGCTATCAATTTTCCAGGCTGCATACTTTCGAATGCGTCGCCCGTCATTTATCTTTTGCGCTGGCGGCACAAGAATTGTCGATCACCCCCAGTGCCGTGAGCCACCGCATTAATTTGCTCGAAAAGGAATTGGGGTTTCTGCTATTCCAACGCTTTCATCGCAGAATTACGCTGACACCGGAGGGCGAGCGCATGCAATGGGCGCTGGACAGCTCCTTCAACACCTTGAATCAGGAAATCCTGGACATCAAAAATCGCGAGTTGACGGGGACCTTGACCCTCTACTCGCACCCGTCCCTGGTGCAATGTCTGCTGCTGCCGCGCATCGGCGACTTTATCGCCCAGCACCCCACCATTCACCTCAACATTCTGACCGGGCAAGAAATCATCAACCTGGCCAACCGCGGCGTGGATCTGGCGATGTACTTCGGCAAACTGCGCTCGGGGCGGCATCTGGAAGAAGCCTTTATGCAGGAATCGATGGTGCCGATCTGCACGCCGCAGTACGCCGCCGCACATAATCTGTATGATGCGCCGGAAAACCTGGCTCACTGTACGCTGCTGCACGATCGCTACAACTCCGGCGAAGATGAGTGGCAAACCTGGTCACAACACTTTGCGCTGGGGCTGGATACCGACAGTAAAAGTATGGAGTTCGACCGTTCCGATCTCGCGGTGCTGGCCGCTACGCGGCACCTTGGCGTCGCCATGGGGCGGCTTAATCTGGTGCAGGACTGGATCAAAAGCGGCGAGCTGATCATTCCCTTCGCCGATATGACCGTGCCCTGCGAACACTGCTATTTTACCTCGACCATCTCCGAGCGGCAGTGGCCGAAGATCCTCGCATTTAAGCAGTGGATCATGAAAATATCCCCTCTGGTCTGATGGCCAGAGGGTTATCGCCATACTTTGGGAGAATAAGAAAAATGCAACGCGCAGGCATAGAGCCGGCCGGCCTTTGAATAAGAGATATATTTGCGATTTTTATCCCAGGTCAGCAGGGAATTATTGGCAAAGTAATAAACCTCCAGCGGCATTCCGTTAGCCAATTTTGACCAACCTCGGCTTCTTATCACGGTAAAGTCACCGTTATCGCTGAGCGTAATCAACGGCACGCCCCAGGCATAGCGGGATATTTGCAGCTGAATAATGAATTGGCTTGCGCAGCTTATTTGGTAATTCTGTACATCAACATCCATAATTTATATTTTTGGTGCCACCCTACGGTCAAAATAAATAAGATATGAACAACTCACCACGATTAACCCCAGCACGATCAGCACGGCACCCAATACAAACTCAATTTGCAGCGGCTCGCCGAGCATGACGACGCCGGCCAGAATGCCGAATACCGGCGTCATAAAGGTGAGAATGCCCAGCGAGGACGCCTGATAACGGCGCAACAGTGAAAACCAGATCAGGTAGCTGAAAAACGACACGATCACCGTTTGGAACAGCAGGCTGCTCCAGGCCACCCGGCTCAGAGCGACGTGCAAATTGCCCGACGCTATCGCCAGCAACGACAGCAGCACGCAGGCGCCCGTCAACTGGAACAGCAGCGTCTGTTTAGCCGGGCACTCCGCCAGACGCGAGGTACGGATCACCAGCGTAGAACCGCCCCAGGCGATCCCCGCCAGCAGGCCGTAGAGATCGCCCTTCAACCGAGCTGCGTCGCCGCTGCCCTCAGCCATGCCCGATATGGCCAACACCACGCCGCCAAAGGCGATGAGCATGCCAAGCCACTGCACCGGCGACAGGCGTTCCTGGCGAATCAGAAAATGCAGGCCGAGAGCGGAAAACAGCGGCGCAGTGTACAAAAACACCGCCATATGCGAAGCGCTGGTATAGCGCAGCCCTTCGGAGACAAAAAAGAACTCCAGCGCGAACAATGCCCCTACGCTCAAACCGGCGCTCAGCGTGGCGCGATCCCAGGTGAAGCACTCGCCGCAGCAGCGCGCCAGCAGGTAAACCCCCAGCGCGGCGAGACCGGAGCGAATAGCAATTTGCAGCACCGCCGACACATCCGGTTCGGCGGCCTTGATCGCCACCTGCTGCATTCCCCAAATGGCGCATAGCATCATCATGGCGGCGGCAGCCCTGCCGTCGATACCGATTCTTGCATTCATAATAGGGTTCCCGCCGCCGTTGAAATAATCACAGGCTGCCGCCGCGTTATTCTTTATACACCACGATTTCCTGATAAAGCTTAATAACTTCGCCATCGCTGTCGACGGAGTCGGTATATTCAGTTTGCTGCGCCAGGTGAATCACCTTCCAGCCTTTTCGCGCCAATTCCGGGATCGTCAGGCGCCCCACGCCGCGGCAGAAAAACAGAGTGTCGTCAGACAACCTTAGCTTACTAACCTCTGCATAATCATAAGCTTGAGAATGGCAGACGTGCGACTCCGCCGCCATCGCCGGTAATGAAAACAGCCCCACCAACAACATTAACAGGTTTCTCATGGCGACCTCCCAATCGCTTATTCCTGCCAACCGATTACGCAAAAATGCCTCACGTTAATACGGCGGTGACAGGCTGGAATTAATTATCTCTTGCATGGCTGAAATTACAGGCTGGGGTTGGTGACTGACAAATGAAAAATATAAACCTTGGCGTTAAATGAATTCATCCGAGTGGAGAGAGAGGCAGAGCGGCCACTTTCACCGCACGAAATGGTCAAAAACCGGCCAATAATTAGCAAGAAAAGTAATTATTTATTTCACCGTTTATGCTACAAATGCCGCCCGCCGCTAAAACACCAAAAAAAACCGTCAAAATGCGCAAAAACGCAGCTTTCTGCGCAAAACATCGGCATGGCGGCGCTGATGAGGGCGGTCATACCTAAAACAGGGATAACACATGGCAATGAAATTGCGCGTAATGACTCAAGCGGTGGCGCTGGGTCTGGCGATCGGCAGCGCGTCGTTCGCTGCTCAGGCGGAAATCACCCTGCTGAAGCAAGATCCACAGGCCGGCGATCCGCTCAGCCGCCTGAACTTCACCGTTGGCGGCAGTATTCGTCCGCAGTTCAACAACATGACGGGCGACGGTGACAAGGGCTCGTACAAGCGTAACGGCTTCGACGGCGGCACCCGCTTCCGTTTCGCGGCGGACTACTATCTGTTCGACGATATCAGCTGGATCAGCTACTACGAGCTGGGCGTGAACATTCCGGCGCTGTTTGACTGGGATCATCACTATGCCGACGGCGCGAGAAACACCAGCCGCCGCATGCTGTACACCGGCCTGAAAAGCAACACCTGGGGCCAGATGACCTTCGGTCAACAGAACAGCGTTTATTATGACGTGGTGGGCGCCAAGACTGATATTTGGGACTACGACATGCTGGCCCAGGCGCCGGGCAACGGCATTAACGGCGACTACGACGGCTCTTACCGTTCACGCAAAATGCTGAAGTACAAGAACCGCTTCGGCGATGCGGACGTTTACGCCTCGTACCTGTTCAGCGACAGCGACTATCTGCCGGGCAACGGCCTGCGCTACAAGCGCAAAGGCGGCGGCTCTCTGGGTGTGGATTACCATATTACGCCGGATCTGACCTGGGGCACCGCCTGGAACTACACCCGCGCCGAAATGCGCAACCCGTCCACCAGCGGCAGCAAAAGCTACGATCAGAACATTTTCGGCACCGCCATCAGCTGGAAACCGGACAACTGGACCCTGACCTTCGGCGGCGGTTACTACAACGACTTCCTGACCACCAAGAAAGCCGACGTCAATAATTACTTCGCCGGCGATGCGTGGGGTATCGAATACCTGGCCGGTTATACCGTGCCGGTAGGTCAGTACGCGGTGAAATCGGTGATGCCGTACTTCATGGGCGACCGCCTGGAATACATCACCGGCCGCAACTACCAGCGCATCGATAACGGCCTCGGGGTGACCGTACAGTTTGACTACGGTTTCCGCGTTGACGTGGAGCACGTGCTGACATCGAGCACCGACAACCTCGGCGATATGACCGTGGTGCGTCTGCGCTACGATTTCTGATTGCTCAGAATGCAAAAAAGGCCGCACAAGCGGCCTTTTTCGTTTATTGACGCAGCGTCAGAAGCCGCCGCGCGCCGAGCGCCCGACCGCTTCGCCCAGTTGCCATACCGCCATGGCGTAATGGGTGCTGTGGTTATAGCGGGTGATGACGTAGAAGTTCGGCAGACCGTACCAATACTGGTAGCCGGTGCCGACATCCAGCCGCAGCAGGCTGGCCTCTTGGTTATCACCAAGCGAACCCTGCGGGCTCAGGCCGGCTTCGGCCAGCGCGGCGACCGAGTAGCGCGTCTTGAAGCCGTTTTCCAACCCCGGCGCCTGGCCGTTGGCCTGAATGGCGACCGGCTCGCCTTTGGACCAGCCGTGCGCTTTGAAGTAATTGGCCACGCTGCCGATGGCATCGACCGGATCCCACAGGTTGATATGCCCATCGCCGTTGAAATCGACCGCATAGCTTTTGAAGGAAGAAGGCATGAACTGCCCGTAGCCCATCGCACCGGCGAAGGAGCCGCGCAACTCGAGCGGATCGTCGCCTTCGGTGCGCGACATCAGCAAGAAGGTTTCCAGCTCACCGGCGAAGTAATCGGCGCGGCGCGGGTAGTCGAAGGCCAGCGTCGCCAGCGCATCGATAATGCGGGTTTTACCCATTACGCGGCCCCAACGGGTTTCCACGCCGATAATCCCCACGATAATCTCCGGCGGCACGCCGTACACCTGCCAGGCGCGCTGCAGCGCATCCTGATATTGATTCCAGAACACCACGCCGTTTTGCACGTTATCCGGGGTGATGAACTTGTTGCGGTAGCGCAGCCAGGAGCCATTCGGCCCGGTTGGCCCCTGGGTAGACGGCGTCGGCGCCTGCCTGTCCATCAGTCGCAGCACCGAATCCAATCGCCGAGCCTGCGCCAGCACGTCGTGCAGCTGCTGCCGGTCAAAACCGTGTTCCTGCACCATCTTCTCGATAAAGCGCGCGGTATTCGGGTTATTGGCGAAATCCCCACCCAGCGGCGCGCCGCTGTGCGCCGGGCTCAGCAAAAAGCCGCCCTTTACCGGGGTGCTCTGCGGCGTAGCGGTGGTACTGGGTTTCGGCGTGCTGCTACAGGCAGCAAGCAAGGTAATCAGCGGTAAAAGCGCAACCAGGTGACGCATCGGATATCCATATAGCCATGCAAGAGATAAGTGGGAGTTATGTTAATGCATTGTTCAACGCGAACAAACAGGATTATGCCGCCAATGACCGCGTCAGGTAGCCAAACGTGCCAAATTGTGACGTTTTGCACGGGCAAAGAACGCCCGGTGCGGCCGCGCTGAATCTCAACCGCAACTAAATGAGAAAAGTTATCACCTTGACGCCCACGTTTGCCCCGATAAAATGCCCGACTGCTTGCCACCCGGCTATCGCCGCAATGATCACGACAATGGACTGTGATGGAATCTCTCGGACAACTCGCCAAAGACCTGTACCGTGGGCGCATCTCGCGCAAACCGTTTATTTTCTCGCTGGCGATCTTCGCCATCGGTATCGTGCTGCTGTCGTTTCTGTCGACCTATCTGGATAAAAACCATTTTCGCGCCCACGCGCACGGCGACGGCGCCGAATTCGTCTCGGTGCTGCTGTATCTGCTGTGCATTATGGTGTGGGCGTTGTTCTGTTTCGGCCTGGTCACGTGGTTCATGGCCAAAACCGCATTCCGACTCAACGATATCGGCCTGCCCGGTTGGGCGTTGGCCGTAGCGTGCTATGTTTGCTCGGTGCTCAACAACTACTCCCCCGGCCCGGTAGCGCGCTGGCTGCCGCTGTTCAGTCTGGCAGTCATGCTCTGCGCCCTGCTGTTGCCGCCCGACGGGCTGCGACGCAAGCCGCGTGAACAGACCGATTGAGCGCCATTCCGCTCAAGGCTATGGCTATCCGCCGGCCGTGCCGTCACAATAGCGCCTCATTCAAGTTTTAATCAGGGATCGCCATGTTCAGCCATTACTTCGCCCATTACGCCTTCGATCGCGACAGCGACGCCTGGCAGATCGGTTTTCGCGACTTCCCCGAGTGGCAAACCGCCTGCTATAAACGCGAAGACATCGAACTGGAGGCACAGGAAAGCCTGTTGGCCGCCATCGCCGCCACGATGGATGAAGGTTTGCCCCTGCCCGCCCCTTCCCCTCTGCAAGCCGATGAGTTGAGGGTACACCTGCCGGCGCTGGTGGCGCTGAAAATCGAACTGCACAACGCCATGCTGCGCAAAAACACCGGTAAAGCGGCGCTGGCGCGCAAGCTGGGTTTCAACGGCGGGCAAATGGAGCGGTTGCTGGATATCGGTTACGCCTCGAAGGTGGAAGCGTTGGAGCAGGCGCTGTATCTGTTGGGCTACGACGTGCGCGTGACAATAAGTGAAGTTTGCCAATAAGTTAGCAACAGGTAAGCAAAATATTATCCGCAGGGGCTAAATTTTCCCCCATTCGCGCCGATGTGATCGTTACCTAATCCTCTGTCGCAACAACGAAGGCTAAAAATGGAGTGGAGTCGCCGTCATATTTGGGCCGTTATTCTGCTGTCTTGTCTCGTTTTTTGGGTCATTCTGGCGACCGGCATCAACGCCGTCGCCTGAGCGCCTGCCGCTGCATTGCTTCATCCCTTATTTTACAGCCCGCCACGGCGGGCTAGTTCCTGTCGCCCGCCGATAAAAAGCGTTATAAAACAGCGCGCGCTGTTCAAAAAATAGCCGAAAATTGTGATCAAAAACACAGTATTGAAATCAGACCAGTATTGAGAGTACATTAGCGCCGATCCTGTCGCGGTTCGGATTTTACCTCACGGAGCATGAGGCGCGACAACCGGACAACCCGCGCGCGAGGACGTTGTTCTTTCGTTTGGAAGAACCCGCCCGACAAACAGGTTGCCCATAAAACACTCAGCACAACAATCGGGATCATTGCTGGCGAGGACTCCAGACAGGAGTTGTTCAGTGAAATATTTTTTGATGGGCGTGTCATTCATGCTGGTTGCCTGGGTTGGCACCTTCATGTTGATGGTTGCCTGACCGGGAACACAGCCAAAGGGACGCGCGAGCGTCCCTTTGTCGTTTCCGTCGTTCGCCGTTATTTGCCCGGCATCATGCGGCGCAGGGTGTCGTCCTTGCGCAGGTAGTGGTGATACAGCGCCGCCAGCGCATGCGCGCCAATGATAAAGTAGCCGATATTCGCCAGCGTCTCATGAACCGTTTTAACCAGCTTGCGCATCACCGGATCCGGCGTCACCCATTGCGGTACCGGCCACCCCAGTAAAGTCCACGATTTCCCGCCGTAGGCCAGGGTTAACACGCCCAGCAGCGGCAACATCAGGAATACCACGTACAGCAGCCAATGGAAGATCTTGGCGCCCACTTCCTGCCATTCCTCCAGCGGCGGCGTGGTCGGCGGCGTCGCGTGGAGGGTGCGCACCGCCAGCCGAATCAGCATCAGGGCAAAAACCGAAGCCCCAAAATTAAAGTGCAGATTTTTGACCAGCGGCGCCCACGCCTCCGGCACCGAATCCTTCAGCAACATCGCCGCGTAGGTGAGGATCACCATCAGCAGCGTCAACCAATGTAAAACGATTTGCGATCGCGCGTAGCGGTTGCTCATACACTCTATCCAAAAAATAAAATTCAGCGTAGTCGAGCATAATGGGGAAATAATGAAGAAAACCTTGGGACGGGAAAAAATAAGGCCGGACAAACGTCCGGCCTGACAGGATTATTTGGCGCCGCCGCCTTTGCCCGGCATCAGCAACCCGTCCGCGCGGAACATGGCCTTGATGCCGCGTACCGCCTGGCGAATACGGTCCTGATTTTCGATCAGCGCGAAGCGCACATGGGTATCGCCATAGTCGCCGAAGCCGATGCCCGGCGAAACGCAAACCTTGGCTTCCGCCAGCAGGCGTTTGGCGAACTCCAGCGAACCGAGATGGGCATAAGGTTCGGGAATTTTCGCCCAGACGTACATCGACGCCTTCGGGTTTTCTACCATCCAGCCGGCCTCATGCAGCCCTTTCACCAACACATTGCGGCGCTGCCGATACTGCTCGGCGATATCGTGCACGCACTGCTGATCGCCTTCCAGCGCGGCGATGGCCGCCACCTGCAGCGGCGTAAAGGTCCCGTAGTCGTGATAGCTCTTGATGCGCGCCAACGCGCTGACCAGCTCGGGATTGCCGACCATGAAACCGATGCGCCAGCCGGCCATGTTGTAGCTTTTCGACAGGGTGAAGAACTCCACCGCAATGTCTTTCGCCCCCGGCACCTGCATGATCGACGGCGCTTTCCAGCCGTCATAGACGATATCGGCATAGGCCAGATCGTGGATCACCAGCACGTTGTACTGCTTGGCCAGCGCCACCACCCGCTCGAAGAAATCCAGCTCCACGCACTGCGCGGTCGGGTTGGACGGGAAGCCGAGGATCATCATTTTCGGGCGCGGAATGGTTTCGCGAATGGCGCGCTCCAGCTCGCCGAAGAAATCCACGCCGTCCACCAGCGGCACCGAGCGCACCTGAGCGCCGGCGATCACCGCGCCGTAAATGTGGATCGGGTAACTGGGGTTCGGCACCAGCACGGTATCGCCGTGATCGAGGGTCGCCAGCATCAGGTGCGCCAGACCCTCTTTCGAACCGATAGTGACGATGGCTTCGCTTTCCGGATCGATATCCACCTGATAACGATCGGCATACCAGCGCGAAATGGCGCGGCGCAGGCGCGGAATGCCGCGCGAGGTGGAATAACCGTGGGTGTCGTCGCGCTGGGCGACGGCGCACAGTTTTTCCACGATGTGCGGCGGCGTCGGGCCGTCGGGGTTACCCATGCTGAAGTCGATAATATCCTCGCCGCGACGGCGTGCGGCCATCTTCAGTTCGGCGGTGATGTTGAATACGTAAGGGGGAAGGCGTTCAATGCGCGTGAAACGGCGCTGTGGACTGTTATCAGCCATAGGGGATTCCTCGATAGACGTTAGCGCCCGGACCGTCCGAGCGACGCTGGCCAGCGAACTGACCGAATATCGAACATAGCGCAGCGCCGACGAGCTTGTCGATACCCTGCGCGATATTTTTATTTAGCGCTCTGAAACTCCGCCGCCAGCAGCCCGAACAGCCAGTCGTCGCACCACTGATCCGCCAGACGGTAGTTGTCGCGCAGCGTGCCCTCCAGCTGGAAACCGCACGACTCCAGCAGGCCACGCGAGGCGAGGTTGCCGGCGGTCACGGTGGCGGTCAGCTTGTGAAAACCGCAGGCGTTCACCGCAAAATCCAGCACCGCCCGCAGCGACTCCTTGCCATAGCCCTTGCCCTGCCCGGAAGGCAAACTCCCATATCCCACTTCCGCCTGCCGATACGGCGCCCAGTGCGGGCGAAAGCCGGTAATGCCCACCGCCTCTCCGCTGTGCTTCTCACGCATCACCAGGCACAGCCACTGGTCGCCGTGTTTGTCCCAGACCGGCAGGCGCTCCTCGAACCGTGCGCGGATCTCCGCTTCGCTGCGCGGATCGGAGATGTAACGGATCACCTCGGGATCTTGGTACAGGCGCAGAAACAGCGGCCAATCCTCGGCGGTTATCGACTGTAACTGCAGACGTTCAGTGACCAGCTTCATAAAATCTCCGAAAAACGAAAAAGAGGAACTTACGAATGAAAGATATCTCTTTATTTTCCCCGATTGGTTGCCGATAATCATTTACGTTAAAACCACAAAACCATAACGTCTTGCCCGATTCCCTACAACTGCCCGCCGCCGTTACCCACGCGGCATCAGGAGAACACCATGGCCTCTTTAGTCATCGACGATATTCCGCAGGCGATCGTTAACGTCAAGCGTCAGCTGCGCCAGGCATTGCCCAACTATCGCGACGTATTCCAGGCACTGGAAGAGAACATCCGCGGCCAGGTCGAACAGATTCGCCGCGAACTGGCCGCCGGCCACAACCCGGTGCCGCAAATTGACGCGGAAGATATCCTGCAGCAGCGCGTCACTGAACAACAAAAAGCGCTGATCAAACAACGCGGTGCCTGCGCTATTCGCGGGGTGTTTCCGCGCGCCAAAGCTGAGGGCTGGAACCGCGAAATCGGCGATTACCTCGATCGCAACAACTTCGTCGAGCGATTGAAGAACGCCGCCGAAGACAACTATTTCGGCAAGCTGGCCGCCAGCAAGCCACAGATCTACGGCATCTATTGGTCAAAACCGCAGGTTGAAGCGCGGCAGGACGCGCGCATGCATGCGGTGCAGGTGTTCCTCAACAGCCTGTGGGCCACCGAAAGCAACGGCAAACAGCATTTCGATCCGACTCGCGTCGCCACCTACGCCGATCGCACCCGCCGCCGCCCGCCGAACTCCTCGTCGCTGGGCCTGTCGCCGCACGTCGACAGCGGCACCATCGAGCGCTGGCTGGACGAGAACTTCCGCTATGTGTATCGCCACGTCTTCTCCGGCGACTGGCAGCAGTACGATCCCTTCGCCGCCGACGGCCGCACCGAAGTGCGCGAGATAGCCTCTCCGGCGGTCTGCTCGATGTTCCGCACCTTCCAGGGCTGGACGGCGCTGACGCCGCAGCGCACCAACGCCGGCACGCTGAACCTGGTGCCAATCGCCAACGCCATGGCCTATGTGCTGCTGCGCGCGCTGCAGGACGACGTCGCCGATGACGATCTGTGCGATGCGGCGCCGGGCCGCGCGCTGTCGATCTCGGAAAAATGGCATCCCCTTTTATTAAGCGGGATTTCCCCTATTCCCGATCTGGAGCCGGGCGACACGGTCTTTTGGCACTGCGATGTGATCCACGCGGTGGAGAACGAACATAACGGCGAGTTCGACAGCAACGTGATGTACATCGCCGCCGCGCCGGGCTGCGAGAAAAACGACGCTTATCTGCAGCGCCAGCTGCCGAGCTTTATCGACGGCAGAACGCCGCCGGACTTCGCCCCCGACGATTTCGAGGTCGATTTCGAGGGCCGCGCCACCGTCGAGCTGCTGACGCCGCTGGGCAAAGCGCAGCTCGGCATGCGCTGACCGCCGCCCCCAGCCACGGGCCTCTCTCGCTGTGGTATACTGCCGTCATCCGTAGGCCGCAGCGAGAACCCGTCGTGCACCCTTTTTTTGAAATGCTGTTGGCGGTGTTTGATCGCGCCGCGCTGATGTTGATCTGTCTGTTTTTCCTGACCCGCACCCGGCTGTTCCGCCAACTGCTGCAAAAAGAAGACCATACGCCGCTTGAGCTCGGCATCGTCACGGCAATCTTCTCGCTGTTCGCGCTGTTCAGCACCTACTCCGGCATCAACGTTGAGGGCTCGCTGGTCAACGTGCGCGTCATCGCCATCATGGCCGGCGGCATCCTGTTCGGCCCCTGGGTGGGGATCGTCACCGGCATCATCGCCGGGGTGCACCGTTATCTGATCGACATCGGCGGCATCACCTCGGTGCCCTGCCTTATCACCAGCATCATCGCCGGCATCAGCGCCGGTTACATCAACCTCAAGGTCAAAAAAGAGCAGCGCTGGCGCGCCGGCATCGTCGGCGGCATGCTGTGCGAATCCCTCACCATGCTGCTGATCGTGCTGTGGGCCAAGCCGACCGAGCTCGGGCTGGACATCGTGTCGCAGATCGCCCTGCCGATGATCCTCGGCACGGTGTGCATCGGCCTGATCGTGCTGCTGGTGCAGAGCGTCGAGGATGAGAAAGAAGTGATCGCCGCGCGCCAGGCCAAGCTGGCGCTGGATATCGCCCACAAGACGCTGCCCTATTTCCGCAACATCAACAGCGAATCGCTGGCCACCATCTGCGATATCATCCGCCAGGATATCCGCGCCGACGCAGTGGCGATCACCGATACCCATCAGGTGCTGGCTTACGTCGGCGTAGGGCGCGAAGCCTACCCGATCGGCCGCGAAGGGCTGAGCCGCGTCACTCGCGAAAGCATTCGCCACGGCAAAATCATCATCAAAAACAACCTGGAAAACCCGGCCGCGCCGCAAATCCATTCGCAGCTGGTGGTGCCGCTGTGGGAAAAAGGCGAAGTGACCGGCGCGCTGAAAATTTACTACTGCCACGCTCACCAGATCACCAACACGCTGAAGGTGATGGCGGTCGGGCTGTCGCAGATCATCTCCACGCAGATGGAGGTTTCGCGCATCGAGCACCTGCGCCAGATGGCGGATAAAGCCGAAATGCGCGCGCTGCAGAGCAAGATTAACCCGCACTTCCTGTTCAACGCTCTGAACGCCATCTCTTCCTCCATCCGCCTGAATCCGGACACCGCGCGCCAGCTGATCATCAACCTGTCGCGCTACCTGCGCTACAACCTGGAGCTGAACGACGAACTGATCGATATCCGCAAGGAGCTGCATCAGATCCAGGATTACATCGCCATCGAACAAGCGCGTTTCGGCGCCAAGCTGACGGTGATTTACGACATCGACGACGACGTCTCGGTGCGCATTCCGAGCCTGCTGATCCAGCCGCTGGTGGAGAACGCCATCGTGCACGGCATCCAGCCCTGCAAGGGCAAAGGGGTGGTGGTGATCGCAGTGAAAGATCAGGGCGACCGGGTGAAAATTTCGGTGAAGGATACCGGCCACGGCATCAATCAGGAAACCATCGATCGGGTGGCGCGCAACGAGATGCCGGGCCACAATATCGGCCTGCTCAACGTACACCACCGCGTGTCACTGCTGTACGGTGAAGGGCTGCATATCCGCCGCCTGGAGCCGGGCACCGAAATCGCGTTCTACATCAGCAAAAACGGCGGCAAGCTGCATCAGGAGCCGAGCGCGCCGCCGGTCGGGGAGGCCTCATGAAAGCCATTATCGTGGAAGACGAATTCCTCGCGCAGGAAGAACTCAGCTACCTGATCAAGAAACACAGCAATATCGATATCGTCGCCACCTTCGAAGATGGCCTCGACGTCCTCAAATACCTGCAGACTCACCAGGTCGACGCCATTTTCCTCGACATCAACATCCCGTCGCTGGACGGCGTGTTGCTGGCGCAAAACATCAGCAAGTTCGCGCATCGCCCGTCGATCGTGTTCATCACCGCCTATAAAGAGCACGCGGTGGAAGCGTTCGAGATCGAAGCGTTCGACTATATCCTCAAGCCCTATCACGAGGCGCGCATCGTCACCATGCTGCAAAAGCTGGAGGCGCTGCACCAGCGCCCCGCCGGCGCGACGGAGACGGCCAGCGCGCCGAGCCGCGGCAGCCACAGCATCAACCTGATCAAAGATGAGCGGATCATCGTTACCGACATCAACGACATCTATTACGCCGCCGCCGATGAAAAGGTGACGCGGGTCTATACCCGCCGGGAAGAGTTCGTGATGCCGATGAACATCACCGAGTTTTACGGCCGGCTGCCGGAAGAACATTTTTTCCGCTGCCACCGCTCTTACTGCGTTAACCTAGCGAAGATCCGCGAGATCGTGCCCTGGTTCAACAATACCTACATTTTGCGGCTGAGCGATCTTGAGTTTGAAGTGCCGGTCAGCCGCAGCAAGGTGAAAGAGTTTCGCCAGCTGATGCGCCTGTAAGCGCTTACCAGCGCGGGCCCGGACGGTAGTAATACCCCGGCGGCGGCGGTGGCGGCATGCGGTAATGCGGCCGGTCGCGCCAGTCGCGCCGCGGCGGCCCGTAGTAAATAATCCGGGGCGGCGGGCCGTAATAGTACCCGCGCGGGCGTTCATACCGGCGGTGATCGGCCCACCAGCGCGGATCGCGCCAGCGATAGCCGTCCCAGTAATGGCCGCGATTGTCGCGATCGCCGATATGCAACGACAGGCCAGGCACGTTCACGCCGATGGAGACGTCGGCCTGGCTCGCCAGCGGCAGCGCCAGCAGCGCAGCCAGTAACAACAGCGTTTTTTTCATTTCATGGCTCCTGCAGAGCGGACCTTGTCCGATCGCAGATAACATAGCCCCGCGCTCACCGCCGCTCTATAGGCGCAATGCCGATTTACGCCTTTCAGACGCATCCTTCACAATTCCACCACAATCGTTCACCGGCGATTAACAATAAATCGTTGATATCTTTGATGTAGATCACGTGTCATCCCCGGCATTTCACGGGCTTTCAGGCGCAAAAACGGCAACTCACGCCGCATAACATGCATTTCATTCCTTCCGTCATGCAACTCATTCCCGATCCGCCGCCCGCCACAGGGGCCGGCCATATAATAAGCCCATACCGCGGGAACGCTGATTCACCCCGCAAATTTCAGCCAACGGCTCACGCCCGGCAACGCACACACAGGAAGGAGACCGGCCATGAACACCAAACCGGCAAATCGCAGCTTAATCGTTCTCGGCACCATCATCTGTCAGATGGGTCTGGGCACCATCTACACCTGGAGCCTGTTCAACCAGCCGCTGGTCGACAAGTTCCACTGGGGGCTGGCGGACGTCGCCACCACCTTCTCCATCACCAGCTTCTTCCTGGCCTTCGCCACGCTGTTCGCCGGTAAGCTGCAAGAACGCTTCGGCATCCGCAACCTGACGCTGTGCTCCGGCATCCTGGTCGGCCTGGGCCTGATCGCCAGCGCTCACGTCAGCTCTCTCGACATGATCTACCTGCTGGCCGGCGTGGTGGTGGGCTTTGCGGTCGGTATCGCCTACATCTCCACCCTGTCCAACCTGATCAAATGGTTCCCGGCCAACAAAGGTCTGATTTCCGGCATCTCCGTCGGCGCCTTCGGCAGCGGCAGCCTGCTGTTCAAATACGTCAACGCCGCCCTGATCGCCGACGTCGGCGTTTCCGGCGCCTTCTTCTACTGGGGTGCCATCGTGATGGGCCTGATCGTCGTCGGCTCCCTGCTGCTGAAAGAGCCGGTGCTGGCGACCAACGCCGCACAGCCAGGCGCCAACGGTCTGGGCAACGACTTCAGCGTGCGCCAGATGCTGGCCACCAAAGAAGCCTACCTGCTGTTCACCATCTTCTTTGCCGCCTGCATGAGCGGTCTGTATCTGATTGGCATCGTGAAAGACATGGGCGTTCAACTGGCCGGGATGGACTTGGCCACCGCCGCCAACACCGTGTCCGCCGTCGCCATCTTCAACACCGCCGGCCGCATCATCCTGGGGACGCTGTCCGATAAAGTGGGCCGTATGCGCGTCATCAGCTTCACCATGCTGGTTACCGTGCTGGCGATTGTCGCCCTGAGCTTCATGACCCTGAACCACACGCTGTTCTTCATCTGCGTCGGCGCAGTGGCCTTCTGCTTCGGCGGCAACATCACCGTGTTCCCGGCGATTGTCGGCGACTTCTTCGGTCTGAAAAACCACAGCAAGAACTACGGCATCATCTACCAGGGCTTCGGCCTGGGCGCGCTGGCCGGTTCGTTCGTCGCCAAATACTTCGGCGGCTTCCACGCCACCTTCATGGTGATTGGCGTCCTGTCCGCCGCCTCCTTGCTGATTACGCTGTTCATCAAAGCGCCGAAAGCCGTGGAAGTGGAAAGCGAAGAAACGGCACAGGCGGCAGAGCTGGCCAAAGCCTGATACCCCGCGAAAACGACAAGGGGCGCAACCTGCGGGTTGCGCCCCTTTTTTTATCATGCCGCCACGTTGCTTACAGCTGCATGCCCAGCGTCTGGCGCAGATGCGCGCCGGCTCCCAGCAGGCCCGGTTGGCCATGGGTTATCATGAACACCGGAATGTCTCGCACATAGTCACGAAAACGCCCTTTATCTTCGAAGGCGGCGCGGAAGCCCGAGGACTTGAAGAATTCCATAAAGCGCGGCACGATGCCGCCGGCGATGTACACGCCGCCAAAGGTGCCCAGATTCAGCGCAAGGTTGCCGCCGAAGCGCCCCATGATCACGCAAAACAGCGACAGCGCACGGCGGCAGTCGATGCAGCTGTCGGCCAGCGCCCGCTCGGTAATGTCCTTCGGCTCCAGTTTCTCCGGCAGGCGGTTGTCCGCCTTGACGATGGCGCGATACAGGTTGACCAGGCCCGGTCCGGACAGCACGCGCTCGGCGGAAACGTGCCCCACTTCACCGCGCAGCACCTCCAGAATAATGTCTTCTTCTTCGCTATTCGGTGCGAAATCGACATGGCCGCCCTCGCCCGGCAGGCTGACCCAGCGGCGATCGACCTGCACCAGGTGGGCAACACCCAGCCCGGTGCCGGCGCCGTACACCGCGATCGGTTTGCCCGGCTGCGCATCGCCGCCGCCAAACTGCAGCACGTCATCAGGTGAAAGCATCGGGATCGCCATCGAAACGGCGGTGAAATCATTGATCACTTCCAGGTGGCTCAGCCCCAGGCTGGCCTTCATCGCTTGGATCGAGAACGCCCAGCTGTGGTTGGTCATCGCGACCCAGTCTTCCGTCACCGGGCAGGCGATCGCGATACAGGCGTCCTGCACCTCGATATCGCACGCTTTCAGGTATTGGCGGATCACCGCCTCCAGACTGTCAAACTCCAGGCCGGAATAGGTTTTCGCCTGGGTAATTTCACCCGTCGCAACAGTGCACAACGCCAGGCGGGCATTGGTGCCGCCAACATCACCCACGAGGGCATAGGTCATTGATTTCGTCTCCGCAAAATGAAAAATAAAAAGCTGCCCACACTGTAAAATCCTGCTGCGAAAACAACAATCACCCGCCTCGGATCTGCACCCCAATAGCGATCCGGATCACAAAAAACGTTTCAGCTGGCCCGCCAAGCCGCGATTTGAAACAAATTGCGGCAAAAAACGCGCCGCCGCGACTGTTAACCGTCATCGACGCCGGGCAATATCAATGCGTGCCTGCTCGCCGATAGTCTGGCAAGCTGTGGTCACTGTCCAACCACCCGCTCTCCCTGCCCTGCATGGAGGCATCGACAAGGGATTATCCATGCTGCATCCGCGCGCCAATGCCATGTTGGCCTTTGCTTTGCCTGCGCTGATTATCGGTTCCGCCTCCAGTCTGGTGCTGCTGTTGATGATGAAAGTCGCCGCTACGCTGCAGCAATGGCTGTGGGTGACGCTGCCCGACGCACTGAGCCTGGACGCCCAGGCACCCTGGTGGCCGCTCGGCATGCTGACGCTGACCGGCGTGGCGGTCGGCCTGATCGTGCGCTACATGCCGGGCCATGCCGGGCCGGATCCGGCGACGGAATCACTGATCGGCATGCCGCTGCCGCTCTCCGCCCTGCCGGGGCTGGGATTGGCGCTGATCGTCGGCCTGGCCGGCGGCGTCAGCCTGGGGCCGGAGAACCCGATCACCGCCATCAATATCGCGCTGGTGGCGGCGGCGGGGGCGCGCCTGCTGCCTAAAGTGCCGCGCATGGACTGGATCATCCTGGCGGCCGCGGGCACCATCGGCGCGATGTTCGGCACGCCGGTCGCCGCCGCGCTGATCTTCTCGCAAACCCTGGCGGGCAATAACGAAACGCCGCTGTGGGATCGGCTGTTCGCCCCGCTCGTGGCCGCCGCAGCCGGCGCGGTCACCACCCAGCTGTTCTTCGTGCCCAATTTCGCCCTGCAGCTCGACGCCTATGACGTAACCCGGCTGCCGGACATCTTCAGCGGCGCCATCGTGGCGCTGATCGCCATCGCGCTCGGCATGGTGGCGCTGTGGTGCTTCCCGCACGTGCACCGTCTGTTCCATTCGATGAAGAATCCGGTGTTGATGCTAGGACTGGGGGGCTTTGTGCTGGGCCTGCTGGCGCTGGTGGGCGGAGAGATTACCCTGTTCAAAGGGCTGGATGAAATGAAGCGCCTCGCGGCAGACGGCAACTATTCGGTGCCGGCGCTGTTGGCCGTTACCCTGACCAAGCTGGCGGCGCTGGTGATCGCCGCCGCCTGCGGCTTTCGCGGCGGGCGCATCTTCCCGGCGGTGTTCGTCGGGGTGGCGCTGGGGCTGATGCTGCACCAGCACGTTCCGGCGGTGCCGGCGGCGATCACGGTCTCCTGCGCCATCATGGGGCTGGTGCTGGTGGTAACGCGCGACGGCTGGCTCAGCCTGTTTATGGCGGTGGCGGTGGTGCCGGATCTGCACCTGTTGCCGATCTTGTGCATCGTGATGCTGCCCGCCTGGCTGGCGCTGGCGGGCAAACCCTTGATGCTGGTGAACCGCCGGCAACCGCCGCACGACGATTAGGCCAGCGCGAACGCCGCGGCGGCGCGAGCGTGGATCGCGGTGGTGTCGAACACCGGCACCGAGGCATCCCGCTCGCTCACCAGCAACCCTATCTCGGTGCAGCCGAAAATAATCCCCTGCGCGCCCTGTTGTTCCAGATCGCTGATGATCCGGCGATACTCGTCGCGCGAGGCGTCGCGAATTTTGCCGAGGCAGAGTTCGTCATAGATGATGCGGTGCACGATGTCACGATCGGCGCTGATCGGCGTCACCACATCGATGCCGTGCAATTCCTGCAGGCGGCCGCGGTAGAAGGTCTGCTCCATGGTAAAACGCGTGCCCAGCAGCCCGACGCGGCGAATGTTTTTCTCCCGCACCTGCAGCGCCGTGGCGTCGGCGATGTGAATCAGCGGCAGGCCGCTGGCCTGCTCGACCGCCTCCGACACCTTGTGCATGGTGTTGGTGCAGATCACGATAGCTTCGGCGCCGGCGGCGCGCAAAGCCACGGCGGCGGCGGCCAGCAGCCGGCCGGCGCCATCCCAATCGCCCTGGTGCTGCAAGCGTTCAACCTCCTGAAAATCGACGCTGTAGAGCACGATTTTGGCCGAATGCAGCCCGCCGAGGCGCGCCTTTACCTGCTCGTTGATGGTGCGGTAATACGGAATGGTGGATTCCCAACTCATGCCACCCAGCAGACCCAACACTTTCATCCTTCATTCCTCAGTATTTTCCGACGATCCTCTGACCTTACCTGAGAATCGCCGGGCTGACGACGCCTTATTTGGCGCCGGAATTGATCGGCTGGCGCGCTTCGAACCAGCGCTGGCGCAGCGTGTCGTACAGCCAGTTGTAGGCCATGGTGTACGGCAGGAAGAACAGGAAGAAACCGATTTCCAGCATAAACGCCTGCGCCCAGGAAATGCTCAGCATCCAGGCGGCGATCGGCACGCCGATCAGAATAAAACCGGCTTCAAAGCCGACGGCGTGCAGCGCACGCACCTTCAGGTTACGCACCACCCGGCTGACCGGCCACAGGCGGTCGAACACCGTGTTGTAAACCATGTTCCACAGCATCGCGACGGTGGACAGCATCACCGCCAACGCACCGACCTGCACCATTGAGCGGTTCAGCAGCCACGCGCCCAGCGGGGCGCAAACCATCACGGCGATGGCCTCGAAACCGACGGCGTGGACGATACGTTCAATGAGAGACTTGTTTTGCAGTTGCATACATCACCTTTTTTTCAACAGTTGTTGCGAAAGCCAGGTGATTATCATCGCTTTTTTGGGTAGATTAAAAATGGGTTCCATCGATAAAGTAGATATATGCACTATTCACCGGAAGCGTTACAGGCGTTCGTTGAAGCCGCCGCCCTCGGCTCATTTTCCGCCGCCGCGCGCAAGCTGCGCAAAAGCCAATCCACCGTCAGCACCGCCATCGCCAATCTGGAAGCCGACCTGGCATTGACGCTGTTCGATCGCAGCGCGCGCCAACCGGTGCTCACCGCCGCCGGCCGCAAGGTGCTGGGGCACGTGCAGGAGATCCTCGCCGCCAGCGAGCGACTCGACGCGCTGAGCATTCAGCTGGCGGGCAATGTCGAACCGCGCCTGAGCATGGTATTTTCCGATACCTATCAACCGAAGCATCACGACAGCCTGATGCAGCGGTTTGAACAACGTTACCCGGAGATTGAGCTGGAATGGATGATCGCCGAGGAAGGCGACGTTATCGATCTGCTGCAAAGCGGCCGCGCGCATTTGGGCATGGTGGAAGTGCAAAAACGTTATCCGCCGGATATCGCCTTCTCCCGCCTGCCTGAGCAGACCGAAATGGGGTTGTTCGTCGCGCATGGGCATCCGCTGGCGCAGGTCGCCGCGCCGACCCCGGAGCAATTATCCAGCACTCGTCAGCTGATCCTGAACACTTACACCGGCGCCGAAGCGGCCAGACAAGGCGGGCTGGTCTGGTCGGCGCCCAGCTATCTGCTGTTGCTCGAGATGGCGGAACAGGGATTCGGTTGGGCGGTGCTGCCGCACTGGCTGGTGCAACAATACGGCCACGGCAGGCTCACCCAGCTGCGCCCGCGCGGTTGGCCCAAACTGATTTCTGTGGATGCGGTATGGTCCAAACTGACCCCGCCGGGCCCGGCGGGGTACTGGATGCTGGAGCGATTGCTGGAAGACGACGCGGCTCAGGCGGCGGCGTTGCGCGACTGAATGACGCGCGAGATCGTATCGAGCAGTTCGGGAATATCCATCTTCGGCAGCATCACTTCGATGAAAGCCAGCCGGTCGCCCTGCGCCGCCTCACTCAGCGCCTGGCGCAGCGCCTCCGGCTGACTGACCCGTAACGCTGTCACCGGCCGCCCACCGGCCAATGCCGTTGGCAGCTGCGTCCAGTTCCACCGGGCGATGTCGTTGTAACTCTGCTCCGGCCCGTGGATAGCGCGTTCAATCGTGTAGCCCTGATTATTCAGCACGAAGATCACCGGTTTAAGCCCGTCGCGCAGCATCGATCCCAGCTCCTGCACGGTCAATTGCGCGGCGCCGTCGCCGATCAACAGCACCACCCGGCGCTGTGGTTCGGCGGTTTGCACCCCGAAGGTCGCCGGTAAGGTATAGCCGATCGAGCCCCAGAGCGACTGCACGATCATCCGGCTGCCACGCGGCAGCGTCAAGGTCGCGGCGCCGAAACAGGCCGTGCCCTGCTCGGCCAGCACGATATCCCCCGGCCGCAGGAAATCCTGTATCTGCCGCCAGAAGGCGTGCTGATCCAACCCTTCCCCATCGCCTTCCGGCATCGCCGGACGGCCGATCGTCGGCAACGGCCAGCGCGACGCCAGCGACAGAGTCAGGCGGCGCAGCGCCTGCACGGCGGCGCACATCGGGATGCGGCTGAACCGTTGACGACCGACCCAGGCTTCGAACGGTTGGATATCGATGCATTTTTCCGCCGGCAGATGATGCGTGAATCCTCCGGTAATGGTGTCGGTGAGACGCACGCCAACGGTGATCACGACATCGGCATTTTCAATCAGCGCTTTGGTCGCCGCAGCGCTGGCGCCGCCGCTGTAGGTGCCGACAAAACCGTCGCGGTTCTCATCCAGCACGCCCTTGCCGAGCAGCAGCGTGGCGTGCGGGATAGCCACCTCCTGCATCCAGTTATCCAGCGCCGTTTCAACACCAAAGCGGTCCGCCAGAAAGTCCGCCAGCAATGACACTTGCCGCGCCGATTGCAGCTTTTCACGCGCTGCGGCGATAAACGCCTGCAATGCGCTTCGCGACAGCCTGGCCTGGCGCAGCATCAGCGGCGCCGGTTTAGCCGGCAACGGCGCTTCCGCTACGTCGCTGGGCAGCATCAGATAAACCGGACGATGCTCCAGCAAGGCGGCGTCGATCAGGCGGTCAATCTCCCTGGCGGCGTTGTCGGCGGTCAGATTGGCCTGTGCGACGCTGACTTCTTTGGCTATCCGCGCAAAGTGAGTGAAGTCGCCATCGCCCAGCGAATGGTGCAGCAAATCGCCGGCGCGCTGGGCACGCTGCGCCGGTGTGCCCACCACGTGGATCACCGGCAGGTATTCGGCATAACTGCCGGCCACGCCGTTCAGCGCGCTCAGCTCCCCGACGCCGAAGGTGGTGAGCAGCGCCGCCGCCGGTTTGCAACGCGCATAGCCGTCGGCGGCGTAGGCGGCGTTGAGTTCGTTGGCGCAGCCTACCCAGGTGATTTGCGGATGAGCGATGACGTGATCGAGGAATTGCAGGTTGTAATCCCCCGGCACGCCGAAGACGTGGCGGATGCCAATCTGGGCCAGACGATCGAGCAGATAATCGGCCACCGTGTAGATCTGAGTCATGATCATCACCTGTCTGCAGCTGAAGCGATTATCTTTAAGTATCGAAGATGACGGTTAATTTTCGAACAGCGCTTTCCGTGTCGAGCGGCAACCTGGCGTTACATGCCGGCGCTGTGATCGCTCCCCCGGCAGCGCGGTGTGAAAGCGTATACACTCAAAGCACTTCACCTCCCGCCGACAAGGATAACTATGTCCTACCAAGCCTCCCCTACGCGTTATCAAGATATGGAATACCGGCGCTGCGGCCGCAGCGGGCTGAAGCTGCCCGCCGTCTCGCTCGGGCTGTGGCACAACTTCGGCGACGCCACGCTGTACGACAACGCCCGCGGCCTGATCCGCTGCGCCTTCGATCGCGGCATTACCCATTTCGATTTGGCCAATAACTACGGCCCGCCGCCCGGCGCCGCCGAGGAGAACTTTGGCCGCATACTCAACGCCGATCTGCGGGCCTGGCGCGATGAGCTGATCGTCTCGTCCAAAGCCGGTTACACCATGTGGCCCGGCCCCTACGGCGATTGGGGCTCGAAAAAGTACCTGGTCGCCAGCCTCGATCAGAGCCTGAAGCGCATGGGGCTGGAGTATGTAGATATCTTTTATCACCACCGGCCGGACCCGGACACGCCGCTGGAAGAAACCATGGCGGCGCTGGATCTGTTGGTGCGCCAGGGCAAAGCGCTGTATGTCGGTTTGTCCAACTACCCGGCCGAGCGCGCGCGCCAGGCGTTCGACATCCTGCAGCGGCTCGGTACGCCGTGCGTGATCCACCAGCCCAAGTATTCGATGTTTGAACGCGGGCCGGAGGCGGAATTGCTGGATACGCTGGCGGATCATGGCGTCGGCGCGATCGCCTTCTCCCCGCTGGCGGGCGGCCTGCTGACCGATCGTTATCTGCACGGCGTCCCGCAAGATTCCCGCGCCGCCAGCGGCAGCCGTTTCCTGCAGCCGGAACAGCTGACCGCCGACCGACTGGACAAGGTGCGCCGCCTCGATGCGCTGGCGCGGCAACGCGGGCAGAAGCTGTCGCAGATGGCGCTGGCCTGGGTGCTGCGCGGCGATCGCGTCACCTCGGTGCTGATCGGCGCCAGCAAGACTGCGCAGATAGAAGACGCGGTGGGCATGCTGGCCAATCGTCACTTCACTGAAGAAGAGCTTGCGCAGATCGAGAACATTTTATTGTAATCGCTTACAAATCCCGCCGCTCAATTGAGCGGCGATGCCCCAGAAAACTCTCAAATCTCGGCCTCCGGCACCCTTTTCAGAGTGGCTCTCAGATTCAACCCCATGCGCCGGCGCTATGATGCCGATATTGCAGTAAAAATAACGATAAGGCCGTTTTTTAAACTGATGAACGCGCTTCATAAAGTGATCAACGGCCAGGCCGCGCAAGCGGAAAGGAGAAGTCATGTTTAAACCTCTGCTCTTGGCCGCCATCTTGGCGGCGACGGTACTGCCCGCCGCACAGCAGGCGCACGCCGAAGGGATCAGCATCGATCTGATGCCGGGCGTTTCATTGCGCATCGGCGATCAGGACAATCGCGGCCGTTACTGGGACGGTTACGACTGGCGCGATCGCGACTGGTGGCAAGGCCATCAGGGACGCTATCTCGGCGATCGCAGCCCGCGCGGCTATTACTGGGATGGCTATCGCTGGCGCGACCGCGACTACTGGCGCAAATATTACTACTCGCGCGACGGGCGCTATTACAAATGCGACCATCATTGCGACAAGCATTACTGGAAGAAAGAGAAAAAACACCACCACGATCATGACCGCGATCGCTGGCGCCGCCACGGCGATGACGACCGCGATTAACGACAACGGGCCGGCGCAACGCCGGCCCGCACTGTTTTCGCCTACAGCACACTGCCGATCAGCAAGTAGCCATTCAACCCCACCACCACCAACACGATCAGCTTGCCCAGGTTTTGCACCACGGGGCCGTTAACCATCTCCCCCATCAGCGCCCGATTGCCGGTGAAAGCCAGCAGCGGCACCAGCGCCAGCGCAATGCCGAAGCTGAGCAGCACCTGGCTCAATACCAGAATGCGCGTGGCGTCCATTCCCAGCATGATGACGATAAACGACGGCAGCATGGTCACCGCGCGGCGCAGCCACAGCGGGATATGGAAATGCACGAACCCTTGCATAACCACCTGCCCCGCCAGCGTGCCCACCACGGTGGAAGAAAGACCGGCGGCCACCAGGCTCAGGCCAAACACGGTGGCGGCGGCTTGCCCGAGCAGCGGTTGCAGCGTCAGATAGGCCACGTCAAGATCGGCGATGCCGCTGTGGCCGCTGAAATGAAACGCGGCGGCGGCAGTGGCCATCATCGCCAGGTTAACGAAACCGGCGATGGTCATGGCGACGGCGACGTCGACTTTGGTGGCAGCATAGCGCTCCGCCTTATCGTGCTCACCGCCAACTTGGGTGAGCGACGAATGCAGATAGATCACGTGCGGCATGATGGTGGCACCCAATACCCCGGCGGCCAGGAATACCGCGTCGCCGTTGGGCAAATCGGGCAACGCCATGCCTTTCAGCAGCGGCGCAAGCTGCGGCTGGGAAAACGCCAGCTCGACGATGTAAGCGGCGGCGACGAACAGCAGCAGGCCGCCGATCACCCATTCCAGCGGCTTTTGTCCACGCTTTTGCAGCATCAGAATTAAAAAGGTGGCGATGCCGGTCAGCACCGCGCCCTGCAACAAGGAGACGCCGAGCAGCAGTTTGAAGCCGATCGCCGCGCCGATGAATTCGGCCAGATCGGTCGCCATGGCGATAATCTCCGCCTGAACCCAATAGGCCCATACCGCCGGCCGCGGAAAGCGATCGCGAATATGCTCGGCCAGATTTTTTCCGGTGGCGATCCCCAGCTTGGCGGACAACAGCTGGATCAGCATCGCCATCACGTTGGCCCAGACCACGACCCACAACAGGCTATAGCCAAACGAGGCGCCGGCCTGGATATTGGTGGCGAAGTTGCCGGGGTCGATGTAGCCGATAGCGGCGATGAAGGCGGGCCCCATCAGCGAGAGTTTGATTTTTCTGGCGGAGCGACCGGAGGTGGTTTCAACCACGCGACTGTTCAGCATATGTTGAACCCTTACTGAAATTACGTTTATCTCCACTCTATATAAATGATAATAATTATCAAGCGCATTTAGAGTGGTAAAACTTATCTCTGCAATAGCCAACATTAACGGTTTTATCGAAGGGTTCGACACCGTACTTGCCGATTTCCGTGCTTTTGGGTTGGGATTTTGGCTGCAATACCCCTGAAAGACAGGTTAGCACAAGAATACGAATTTCCTATGTCTGAGTTAACATCTTGATTTTTTATGCTTTTGCGCAACACTTTAGGAGAACTCCCACTATGATTTTCCATATTTGCAATAGAAGTCTCGTTTTTAAACGTAGCGTTACATAAAATGACAGCCGAAATTCAGCCTGCCTCAAATTTGGAGCAAACATGTCCCATATTGCGCACTTTGCGTTGGCGATAGTGGTGGTGGCGATCCTGGCCCTGTTGGTGTGCCGCGATCGCAAAAGCATCCGCATTCGCTATGTTATTCAATTATTAGTTATCGAAGTACTGCTGGCCTACTTTTTCCTGCATTCGGAAGCGGGTTTGGGCTTCGTAAAAGGATTCGCCGCGCTGTTTGACAAACTGCTCGGGTTTGCGGGACAAGGGACTGATTTCGTGTTCGGCGGCATGGGCGACAAAGGCCTGGCGTTCTTCTTCCTGAAGGTGCTGTGCCCGATCGTCTTCATTTCGGCGCTGATCGGTATTCTGCAGTACATCAAGGTGCTGCCGTTCATCATCCGTATTATCGGTACCGTGCTGTCGAAAGTGAACGGCATGGGCAAGCTGGAGTCGTTCAACGCCGTCAGCTCGCTGATCCTGGGCCAATCCGAAAATTTCATCGCCTACAAGGATATCCTGGGCAAGATGTCGGAAAAGCGCATGTACACCATGGCGGCGACCGCGATGTCTACGGTGTCCATGTCCATCGTCGGTGCCTACATGACCATGCTGGACGCCAAGTTCGTGGTGGCGGCGCTGGTACTGAACATGTTCAGCACCTTTATCGTGCTGTCGCTGGTCAACCCGTACGACACCAATAAAGAAGAAGAGCTGCACCTCGGCAACCTGCACGAAGGCCAGAGCTTCTTCGAAATGCTGGGTGAATACATCCTGGCCGGCTTCAAAGTAGCGATTATCGTCGCCGCGATGCTGATTGGTTTCATCGCCCTGATCGCCGCGCTTAACGGCGTGTTCAGCGCCATCTTCGGCCTGAGCTTCCAGGAAATCCTCGGCTACTTCTTCTATCCGTTCGCCTGGATCATGGGTATTCCTAAGCACGAAGCCCTGCAGGTCGGCAGCATCATGGCCACCAAGCTGGTTTCCAACGAATTCGTGGCAATGATGGAACTGCAGAAAGTCTCTGCCGAGCTGTCGCCGCGCAGCCTGGGGATCCTGTCGGTGTTCCTGGTGTCCTTCGCCAACTTCTCTTCCATCGGCATCGTGGCCGGTGCGATCAAGGGTCTGAACGAACACCAGGGCAACGTAGTGTCCCGCTTCGGTCTGAAGCTGGTCTACGGCTCTACGCTGGTCAGCATCCTGTCCGCTTCCATCGCGGGTCTGGTGCTGGGCTAAACCTGAAATTTACAGCAATGATAAGGCGCCTGCGGGCGCCTTTTTTATTATTTGCCGCACCTCTCACCTCTGCGCTGGGAAGAAATAAATCTCAGCGCCTGTTGGCATGCCAAATCATAAAGCCTTACTTGCAGTTTGTATAAAAAGAAAACACGCTAAAAAACGAATACCTTAGTTTTTAGGGCGTACTTTCCATTATATCGGTAAAATTGAACGCACGTTATTGTGAAGAAGAATGTTCACTAGCGGCTAATGATAAGATGCATCCTTACTCTGAACCGACTTTTAAAAATAAAGGCTAGTTGCTCGAATCCGTTAAAAACGCTGTGATTTCCTCAGAAATAATCGGCGACGCATTATAGTAAGAATCAACACTTTCCACGACCACGATTTTCTTGTGATCTTCACTTGAAGTCCAACATGGAACCACCGCCAAAGTCCCTTCCACATAGGAAAATGAAGAGATAATGGTAAACAACGAATCCGAAATGATATCTAACTTTCTGCGGTCGATGTAGGCACCGATATCTAAGCTTCGCGTCAAAAACTCCGCAGACTGAGGGACATGAATATCTCCTCCTACTCTGACGATCTTGCCATCAACAGAAGGGACAATCCACAAATTGAACTCCCTTTCTGTAATCATCATAGGCGAAAGCAGATTACCCACAGAGTGGGAAAGATAATAATCTCTGAATACCCGATTAACGGCAGGGCACACCTCGAAGGGTGATTCTATCTCATTGATATTATAGCCATTTGTAAACTTTATGACCGTGTCGTACATGCGTTTATTTTCATCAAAAAAAATCACGCCACTCTCGATACTGTTCAAGTCGCCAATATTTTTGTTTCTAAAAACATTGACACTGGTAAAGAAAGCCAGCTCATCCTGAAAGTAGGAAAAAATTTCTGCCGTATTTAGCAAAATGGAATCATAACTCACAAAAACAGATTTATTTTTACAGTTAAGGAAAGAGGGAAAATTGATGGATTCATCATCTCCGCCGTTTTTCACTTCATAGGGTAGATCATGCTGTTCATAGAGTCTCGCGAGGTGAGGTATTTCAGATCTTTCGACGATGCGCACCATCTTTTCTTTTCTGCCGAACTCACCGCTGGAGGAAAGAATGAATTTTTCCCACATCCATTGCGACTGGGTACATAAACGGCTGAGGCGTTGGTTATTTTCATGAATGCGTCGCCACAGACAATGATTTCCAAAGGAGGTTTTAAAGTCATCATAATCTCTGTCATCAAGGAAGAAATCGACGGAAATTCCTTTTCTGGCGCAAGCCAGCGCCGTCATCGCCGCAGTTACCCCACCGCCACCCACAATTGCGATATTTTTATTTTTTTTCATGGATAACCTCATCCAGCCGTAATGAAATAATGACAATAGTTTCTTCAAGAAAACAGCACCAATGTCAATAGATACCAACAACCAACATTAATTAGCACATTAACTATTTCGCGATTAATCAGAGGATAAAACTATTAACATCGCTAAAATTTGATATAAATTCACACCATTACAGCACAAAAAACTATTTATATAGAATTATAAACCAAAAATACAGCCATAGCCGCCCTTAACGACTGACAATTTTTTTTTCATGTAGACTGAATTTCATTAACAAACAGCACACCAAATGCGCGACACAACCAGCACAAAACACCATTTAAAAAACTAGAATCAGTTTTTTAAAGAAATCTAACATGAAAATCATGGTATCAATCACCAGAAAAAGGGGGTATTTAACATCTATTTACACATGATGGTACAAGAGTAGAAAACGTATAATTTACATACAGTTATAACACAAGGATATTTATATGAATAAGTACATGCTGAACTCATTGCTGCTTGTCGGTGTTCCTTTGGCGATGACCACCATTACCAAGGCTGCCGCGGCGGACGGCACCATTAATTTCACCGGCAATGTCACCGATCAAACCTGCACCGTAGTCGCCGGCAGCGCCAACCAAACCATTCCGATGGGCAACATCAGCGCCAAAGCATTTAAAAGTGCTGGCGATACCGCCCTGCCGACAAAGTTCAGTATTGCTTTAACCAGCTGCCCTGAAACGGTGACAAAAGCGTCGGTAAAATTCGACGGGACATATGCACAAGGCAACTCGACATTGTTGTCACTCAATTCAGAAAGCGGTGTGGCAACGGGTCTTGGCGTAGCCCTCTATGAGGCTGACGGCACCACGCAAATTCCTATGGCTTCGTTTTCTAATGCGCAGAGCGTGCAGAAAGACATCAACAACGTCTTTACCTATGTCGCTAAATATATGGCGACATCGGATAAGGTCACGGTCGGGCCGGCTAATGCCACGACACAATTTAGCATTTCATATAACTGATAAAAACAGCCTGTCAGGTCAGCAAATATGGCTGGCCTGACGGCAAAAAACATCAAGGACGCCATAATAATGAAGCTAAGTAAATATTCTTTGCTGGCAATAGTCTTTTTTTCATGCGGCGCATCGGCAAGCGTAACGCTAGCCGGTACACGTATCGTTTATGAAGAAGATAAAAAAGAGGCAAACATTTCCGTCACCAACCAGGATCACAATAGCCCGGTGCTTATTCAAACTTGGGTAGAAAGTTTCTCGCCTGAAGATAAAAAAGAGGTTCCATTTGTTGTCACCCCGCCATTATTTAGACTGGAACCAGAACAGGATAATATCATCAGAGTCATTTATTCTGGAGGAAATCTGCCACAACATAAGGAATCGATATATTGGCTGAGCGTAAGATCAATACCCTCAACCAAAAAATCAAAAGAAAACAAGTTGCTCATTACCGTACAAAATAAAATAAAGCTATTTTATCGCCCCAAAACCCTATCAAGAGATGAAGCCATAGATGCCTACAAAAAAATTCATTTCTCCTTGAAAGGAAAGACCTTAGAGGCAAAAAATCCGTCACCGTTTTACGTCTCCTTTTACTCAGTAAGCATTGATGGAAAAGAGGTAAAAGAGGTCGATATGATCGCGCCACAAAGCACGAAAAAATGGCTATTGCCACAGGAAGCTCATGGTAAAGAAATAAAATGGCAAGCCATCAATGACTATGGGGGAGTGACCCGTGCGATAAGCGCACCATTATAGTATTTGCCTGGGGATGCGAAAATGACGATGAATAACAAGGCCACCAATAAAACATCGGTGCTGTTTTTTTGTGTTCTATCTTCACCTGCGGTTTTAGCTGAAGACTACTTTGAACCCTCAGCGCTGAACAGAGATTACCAGACCATAACTGACTTATCCCACTTTAATAGTGCGCGCAGTCAATTGCCTGGTGAGTATTGGGTTGATATCTATTTGAATAATGTATTTTTCGCTAATAAAAAAGTGTCTTTCTATTATGTGGATGGTACTTTGCAGCCCCGAATCTGTCGCAGCGCTCTGGTTAACCTCGGTGTTCGCATGGACAAGCTGGAAGTAAACAATGACACCGACCTTGCCTCAACGCCTATCAGCAAGATTATTCCCGGCAGTCAGGCCAAGTTTGATTTTAATCGACAACGATTGGATTTAAATATCCCGCAAGCTTATATCGAAAATCTTCCTAGAGACTGGGTTAACCCCGCACTTTGGGATGATGGCATTCGCGCATTTTTAATGGATTACAGTTTTAGTGGTACCGAGTCATGGAAAACGAAAAATAAAAAATATAATGGAAATCAATATTTAAACTTGCGCAGTGGTTTTAACTATGATGCCTGGCGCTTCAGAAACTACTCTACCTATTCAAACCAAAGCAGTACTAAATGGAAAGGTATCAACACCTATGCCGAGCGCAGCTTTCGGGACAGCAAAAACACGCTGACCATTGGCGATAGTTCAACATCGGGCGACGTTTTTGACAGTTTTCAATTTCGCGGTCTGAAATTAGCAAGCGATCCCAGCATGTGGCCCGACAGCCAGAGAGGCTTTGCCCCGACGGTGAGAGGCATAGCGCAAAGCAATGCAGAGATCACTATAAAACAAAATGGCTATATGATTTATCAAACATATGTGCCTGCGGGGAGTTTTGAGATAACTGATATTTACCCTACCACTTCCAGCGGTGGGTTACAGGTGATCATCAAAGAAGCGGATGGCTCAGAAAGGAGTTTCTTTCAGCCTTTTTCCTCCGTTCCTATTATGCTCAGGGAGAACATGATAAGAAATGAATTCACAATGGGGGAATATCGCTCTGCGCGAAGCGCTAACCAAAAGTATAAGTTTCTACAGGCATCGACGATTTATGGTCTTAAAGATGATAAAACACTCTATGGTGGCGCCATTATTTCGGAAAAGCACCAGGGAATTTCTGCCGGCATTGGCAGCAGCCTGGGGCATTTCGGCTCCGTCTCTGCCGATGTCACTCACACCAAAAGCCGATTAGCCACAGGGCAGGATCGTAAAGGACAACAATACCGTATCCAGTACGCAAAAAATATTGAAGCAACGGGTACCAACTTTACGCTGGCCGGCTATCAATACTCGACGTCTGGCTACTTAAGTTTCTCGCAGCTCAGTGATATGAATGCCAACATTGAAAGAAACTGGCTGGCGCGCGGCGTGAAAAGAAGCCGGCTGGTTCTCAATATTAATCAGCCTATCCGTGATTTCGGCAGTCTATACATCAATGGTTACCAACAAAACTATTGGCACAGCGATGCCGTTGAACGAAATTTTCTCATGGGATTTTCCACGAACCAATCTGGAGTGAGTTACAATATTGGATTGGGCTACAACAGCGGCCGCTATACGGACAAGCCCGACAAGATCGCCACGCTTAACGTCCAGATTCCGTTAAGCAAAGGGCAATCAAACAGCTGGATGAACTATACCTCGAGCAAGAGCAGCAAAGGCAAACTCAATCAGCAATTAGGGCTAAGTGGTACCGCACTGGAAAATAACCAGCTCAGTTATAACGTCTCTGCAGCTCAAAGCGGTACTCGTGACGGCTATTCTGGCAACAGTTCGGCTTATTATCGCAGTAGATATGGTGAAATTGGCGCCGGATACAGCTTTGATAAAGATGTGCAGCGAATAAACTACAGTTTACGAGGCGGCGCCGTGGTTCATCGAAACGGCATTACACTATCCCAATCGCTGGGTGACACTATTGCTTTAGTCGAAGTGCCAAATGCACACAATGTTGAAATCATCAACAGTACCGGTGTCACCACAGATTCGCGAGGCTATGCCGTGGTACCTTATATCAACAGTTATCATAAGAATCGAATTAATTTAAACCCGCAGTCCTTTGATGACTCAGTAGAAATAGAGAACAATAGCCAAACCGTCATCCCGACGAAAGGCGCCATTGTTGTCGCCAACTTTGCATCTAACATAGGAAACCGAATTATTTTCAAAGTACATCATCGTGGGACGGAAATTCCTTTCGGCGCCGTTGCCACATTGCGCGGCGACCCAGCGAAATCAGGTATCGTCGGCAATAATAACGCGGTCTATATGAGCGGCATGCCAGACGCTGGAACAATAACATTGCGTTGGGGAGCAGGAGGAAGCTGCCAGGGAAGTTACAGTATAGAGCCTAACGATTCTGCCTCAAGAGTTAAGCAGATTAGCTTGCAATGTGAATAAGATAAACACGATAAATCACTATCGCTTGCTTTATTAAATTTTTAGAGCATGGTAGCCCGTAATAAGCAGATTAATAAATCATTTGCGAGAGAATAATCGCCAAAGGACATCAGCATGACGACATCAAGGCTAATCACAGCCGCACATATCGCCAAAGCAGTAAGCATTCTGATCTTATTATTTTCCTGTTCAGCCAGGGGAGATGGTGATTGCCGTGTAATATGGCACAATCCACTACGGATCGAGCAATCCGGTATTACCGTCCCGGCCAGCGCCAAAATCGGCGATCTTATCGGCCAGGGAGAATCTAACTTCGCAGTAAAACTGGTGGAAAACAACACAGGATTTTCCTTAGGTGAGCGAGGAGATTTGGTGATGCAACCCTTCACCGGTCTAACGGCGACAGACTTAAAGTACAATGGCATCACTGTCTATCAAACGAGTTGGAAGGGTGTCGGTATTGCCATGTCGCTTAATGATAAACCGGGCCTCATCGAGTTTTATGGTCCCCGCGAGACGCCTATCGGCTATATCCTAGGCGCTAACTTTAAGCATTATCTGATAAAGACCGGCGACATACAGCCAGGCACCATGCCCTCGTTCGCTTCTTTCTTTTTCAACTATGCTTGCTTAAGAGCCTCAAATGCCAGGAGATTGGGCCACATTTATTATCCTGCCGTTAATATTGCCGTAGAGGGCTGTCGCCTGAACACGCCGTCGAAACAGGTTATTTTAGACAAGGTTAATCGGCGAGTATTTTCCGGTCCTGGCAGCGTGGCAGGAAATACCCCCTTCAGCATCGCCCTGGAGTGCAATGCCAACACAAAAGTTGATTTGGAAATACGCGGGGAAACGGTTAATGGCTATCATCAAGTTTTGGCGATTACGCCCTCCAAAGAGGCCGCCAACGGCGTCGGCCTGCAGATTCTGCACAACGGCATTCCCTTTGAACTGGGTTCCGCAACCAACGTATTAAGCGAGACATTGGTAGGGATAAATGAAATCCCACTCAGCGTACAATATTACCAAACGGAAGAAAAAATCACGCCGGGCGAAGTCAATGCGGTGGCTCAATTCACCGTGTCATATCGCTAGTTTTATTATTGTTCTAACACGCCGGTGCAAGACCCGGCTGGAAGACTGGTATCCCCTCTCGATGACATCGGGAGGTCTATTTCCGCACGAAAGTAAGACTCCCATGCCCATAGAAATGGTTAAAAGCAAAAAGCCGACCCTAAGGTCGGCTTTTCAAATGGTGGTGGAGCTAGACGGGATCGAACCGTCGACCTCTTGCATGCCATGCAAGCGCTCTCCCAGCTGAGCTATAGCCCCACAAAAGTGGTACGCGTTGACCGGCGTTACGGCATTCCCCAACCTCTCTGAGAAGAAGGTTGGTGGAGCTAGACGGGATCGAACCGTCGACCTCTTGCATGCCATGCAAGCGCTCTCCCAGCTGAGCTATAGCCCCGTTCCACAATCACTTTGTGCTGTGAACGGGGCGCATAATATGAAACCCGCTCAAAGCTGTCAACGGCTAAATTGAATTACTGAATCAAGCGTTGAAAAAGCCGCCAAATCAGCATCTTTGGCGCCAAAAAATCATCACTTTGCGCAGAGTTCATCCATTTTACGCGCTACTTCTCAAAATGGCAAAAGACCCTGCATATCACGTTGATTTTTAATTAACGGAATGTTAGCGAAATGCGCTTGAGTCAGGCTCCCGAGCGGCATAGACTGCCCGCGCCATAAACTTTATTACTATAAACCGAGTCCGTCATGTCTTTGCATTCACCAAAAGAAATCGCCGCCCTCGCCGTTCAGGCCGGGGTAAACAAAAGCCGCGCCCCTCTCGCTAATCTGCTGATTCTGGGCTTTCTCGCCGGCGCCTTTATCGCCACCGGCTTCCTGCTGGATATTCACGTCATCGGCACCCTGCCGGCCGAATGGGGCTCTTTCGGCGCGCTGTTGGGGGCCGCGGTCTTCCCTATCGGTTTGATCCTGACCCTTCTGGCCGGCGGCGAACTGCTGACCGGCAACATGATGACCTTGCCAATGGCCTGGTTCGCCCGTGAAATTCCCGCCATCGCCGTGCTGCGCAACTGGTTTTGGGTCACCCTGGCCAACTTCGCCGGCAGCGTGGCCGTCGCCTACTTCTTCGGCCACCTGCTGGGCCTGACCGAAGGCGCGTTTTTACATAAGACGCTGGCGATCGCGCAGGCCAAAGTGGATGCGGACTTCCTGCACGCCTTCATTTCCGGCGTCGGCTGCAACTGGCTGGTATGCCTGGCGGTGTGGTTAGCCTTCGCCAGCAAAGATGTGCCGGGCAAAGTGATCGGCATGTGGTTCCCGGTCATGGCTTTTGTCGCCATCGGCTTCCAGCACGTGGTGGCGAATATGTTCATCATCCCGGCGGCCATCTTTGCCGGCGGCATGGGCTGGGAGCAGTATCTGCCTAATTTCGTCGCGGTATTTCTCGGCAATGCGCTGGGCGGCGCCGGCTTTGTCGGGTTGATGTATTTCCTCGCCTACCGTCCGGGTTTGCCGGCTAGCGAACAAGCCTGACAAAGCGCAATAAAAAAGCCCCGGGATCGCTCCACGGGGCTTTTTCTTTAAGGCGTATCAGCCTAATCAGGCTTGGGCTTCACGCTCGGCGATGTAAGCCAGCGCCATATCGATACGCTGCAGCGAACGCTTCTGGCCGATCGCATGCACGGTCACGTCCATGCCCGGCGACTGGCCGGCGCCGGTCACCGCGACACGCAGCGGCATGCCGACTTTACCCATGCCGACGCCCAGCTCATCCGCCGTGCCCTGAATTGCGTCGTGCACGTTTTCCGGCGTCCAGACGGTGATGGCGGCCAGCTTGGCACGCACCGCTTCCAGCGGCTGACGCGCGACCGGACGCAGGTGCTTCTTGGCGGCGTCGGCGTCGAACTCGCTGAAGTCTTCGTAGAAGTAACGGCAAGACTCCGCCATCTCTTTCAGCGTCTTGCAGCGCTCGCCCAGCAGCTTGACGATGTCCTTCAGTTCCGGCCCGTTGCGGGTTTCAATGCCCAGTTGCTCAACGTGCCATGCCAGATGCACCGCCACTTCTTCCGCCGGCATATGGTTGATGTAGTGGTGGTTCAGCCACTGCAGCTTCTCGGTGTTGAACGCGCTGGCGGATTTGTTGATCGCTTCCAGCGTGAAGAACTCTTTCATCTCGTCGATGGAGAAGATCTCCTGATCGCCGTGGGACCAGCCCAGACGCACCAGGTAGTTCAGCAGCGCCTGCGGCAGATAGCCGTCGTCGCGGTACTGCATCACGCCCACGGCGCCGTGACGCTTGGACAGCTTTTTACCGTCGTCGCCGAGGATCATCGACACGTGCGCGTATTCCGGCACCGGCGCGCCCAGCGCTTTCAGAATGTTGATCTGGCGCGGGGTGTTGTTGATGTGGTCTTCGCCACGGATCACGTGGGTGATTTCCATGTCCCAGTCATCGACGACGACGCAGAAGTTATAGGTTGGCGAACCGTCGGTGCGGCGGATGATCAGATCGTCCAGCTCCTGGTTGCTGAATTCGATCGGGCCGCGAATTTTATCGTCGAAGATCACCGACCCTTCCTGCGGGTTGCGGAAGCGCACCACGTGCGGCTCGTCGTCGGTGTGGCTGCACTGGCTGTCGCGGCAGTGGCCGTCGTAACGCGGCTTCTCGCCGTTTTCCATCTGCTTCTCGCGCAGCGCTTCCAGGCGTTCCTTGGAGCAATAGCATTTATAGGCCGTGCCCTGCTCCAGCATTTCGTCGATGACCGCGTTGTAGCGATCGAAACGCTTGGTCTGGAAGTACGGGCCTTCATCCCAATCCAGGTTCAACCAGTTCATGCCATCCATAATTGCGTCGATCGCGTCCTGGGTAGAACGTTCCAGATCGGTATCTTCGATACGCAGAACGAACTCACCGCCCGCATGGCGGCTGAACAGCCAGGAGTAAAGTGCGGTACGCGCGCCGCCGACGTGAAGATAGCCGGTCGGGCTCGGTGCAAAACGGGTTTTGATTTTCATTGGGTTCACTGCCTTATTACGCAACGCGTGTCGGCGATGGCCGACGATTGCTCGGAATTGAAAAAAGAGTGGACGACATTGTATCACCACGCGCTAATTCCTCAACGCCGACACGATATTGCGCCGGTCGATTTCGCGCGTTTTGCGGCGAGTTTCGCATAGCGTTGCGCAAAGAATCGGCGCCGTTGGCGATAATTATCGCGCCCTGCCTAAATTTGCGGCGAACGATTGAAATCATTTTAAAAACCGTTGACTCACTTTGAACTATCCCTATAATGCGACTCCAACAAGACGGGGCGATTAGCTCAGTTGGTAGAGCATCTCCTTTACACGGAGGGGGTCGGCGGTTCGAGCCCGTCATCGCCCACCATCTTGTTGAGAAAAATGAGAACGAATGAGGGTGATTAGCTCAGTTGGTAGAGCATCTCCTTTACACGGAGGGGGTCGGCGGTTCGAGCCCGTCATCACCCACCATCATTCTCTCGTTTAGCAGTGCCTGGAAGTCCTGAAGTGGGTGATTAGCTCAGTTGGTAGAGCATCTCCTTTACACGGAGGGGGTCGGCGGTTCGAGCCCGTCATCACCCACCACTTCTGCGGGTCGTTAGCTCAGTTGGTAGAGCAGTTGACTTTTAATCAATTGGTCGCAGGTTCGAATCCTGCACGACCCACCAATTCAGAGAAAAGCGCCTTTTGGCGCTTTTTTCGTTTCTGCGCCATCTGAATCTGCTTTTATCTTCTTACTGACATGGCCCACTGAGTCGTGCGGGTGAGATCCTGCGTTCAGGTTCGAGCATCGCGCAGCGATACGACAACGCGCAGCGTTGCCCGCAGGGTGAGGGCCACAGGCCGAATCAATCCTGCACGACCCACCAATTCAGAAAAAAGCGCCTTTTGGCGCTTTTTTCGTTTCTGCCGTTCGCCTCCCTTTCTTCATTCGCCACGCACTGAGATACGAATGGTTATCATTTTTACGGCTTGAATGGTAAATTAGCGGGCATAACACTCCCCAGCAATCCGCACGCGGATTGATACGCCTTTGTGCAAGGAAAGAAAGAGCCCGCTCATGACCCTATCCTTACGTCAGCTGTTCATTTCAGTTATTGCCGCCGCGGCCTTGCTGCTCAGCGGCTGCGGCCCGGACGACAAGAGCGACGGGCAGAAACCGTCCGCCCCCGCTGCCGACAGCAGTTGGCCGCGCACCATCGATAGCGCCAAAGGGAAGTTCACGCTGGAAAAACCGCCGCAGCGCATCGTATCCACCAGCGTCACCATCACCGGCACGTTACTGGCTATCGACGCCCCGGTGGTCGCCAGCGCCGCCACCAGTCCAAATCCCCTGGTGGCCGATCAACAAGGCTTCTTTACCCAGTGGAGCGAAGTGGCCAAACAGCGCCACGTCGAACGGCTGTATCAGGTGGAACCCAATGCCGAAGCCGTCGCCGCCGCCGCCCCGGATTTGATCGTCGTCGCCGCGACCGGCGGTGATTCGGCGCTGAAACTGTACGATCAGCTGTCCGCCATTGCGCCGACGCTGGTGCTCGATTACGGCGACAAAAGCTGGCAACAGCTGGCCAGCGAGCTCGGTGAGATCACCGGTCACGAAGCCGGTGCCAAACAGGCGGAAGATCGTTTCGAGCAGCGCGTGGAACAAGTGAAGCAGGCGATTACCCTGCCGCCGCAGCCGACCACGCCGCTGGTGTATGCCGACAACGGCCGCGAAGCCATGCTGTGGACGCCGGGCTCCGCCCAAGGCAAGCTGCTGACCCAGCTCGGCTTCCAGCTGGCTACCCCGCCGGAAAGCGCCAAAGGCAACGCCAGCATGGGTAAACGCCATGACATCATCCAGATCTCCGGCGAAAAAATGGCCGAAGGCCTGAACGGCAAAACCCTGATCCTGTTCGCCACCAATGAGCGTAAAGTGCAAGAGGTGCTGGCCAACCCGTTCCTCAAACATCTCGAACCGGTGGAACAGCGGCACGTCTACGCCGTCGGCAACGATACCTTCCGCCTCGATTACTACAGCGCCACCAACATGCTGAACCAAATCGAACGGTTGTTCAAAAAGCCCTGAATCACGCCGTCGGCAAGCCAGTCCCCTGCCGACGCTTTTCGCAAACGGGGCAACCATTCACATTCAATCAATTGAAATATCAATAGTTATTAACATCGTCCACGCGCCTTCGCCACCAACCGGCGGGTGCATGCGGGCGTAAACTCGTGTTACTATTGGCGCCCTTCACGAACGCAAATAACAATGAGAATAAAAATCATAAAGGAGTTACCGGTGTGAACGTACCCACTCCGACTGAGCGGACGCTTTCGTCCGCACCGCACGCAGCTTACGCCAGTGGCTTCAAACGCATCGCCGGGTTCGGTATCGGCTTGGCGTTGTTGTTGCTGTGCATCATTGCCAGCCTGATGCTGGGTTCCAAAGCCATCCCCTTCCATACCGTCTGGCTCAGCCTGCAGGGTGCCGCGAGTGGCTCCGACAGCACCATCATTCTCAATGCCCGGGTGCCCCGTACGCTGGCGGGCATCTTGGCCGGCATGGCGCTCGGCGCCGCCGGCGCGCTGATTCAGGCGTTGACGCGCAATCCGCTGGCCGATCCCGGCGTGCTCGGCATCAACGCCGGCGCCAGCTTCGCCGTGGTGATCGGCATCATGTTTTTCGGCGCGGCCACCACCGAAAGCTATATGGCCTACGCCTTCGTCGGCGCGGCCGTCACCACCCTGCTGGTCTACGTGATAGGCACGCTGGCGGGCGGGCGCATCAACCCGGTGCGGCTGACGCTGGCCGGCGTGGCGATCGGCGCAGTGCTGGTCGGCATCACCACCGGGCTGTCGCTGATCGATCCGCAAACCTTCGACCAACTGCGCTTCTGGCAGGCCGGCACGCTGGATATCCGCACGCTGGCCACCCTGCCGGTGACCGCCCCCGCCATTTTGCTCGGCTGCCTGCTGACGCTGCTCATCGCCCGGCCGCTGAATACCATCGGCATGGGGGAAGATCTGGCTATCGCGCTCGGCGCGCGCGTAGTGCTGACTCAGGCGATCGCAGTGCTCGCCATTACGCTGCTGTGCGGCGCGGCGACCGCCACCGTCGGCCCGATCAGTTTCATCGGCCTGATGGTGCCGCATATCGCCCGCTGGTGGGTCGGCCCCGACCAACGCTGGATCCTGCCCTACTCCATGCTGCTGGCGCCGATTTTACTGCTGTGCGCCGACGTGGTCGGCCGCTTGCTGGCGGCCGGTGAGCTGCGCGTTTCCATCGTGGCGGCCTTCATCGGCGCGCCGGTGCTGATCTGGCTGGTGCGCCGCAAGAAAACGCTCGGGGGTCTTTGATGAGTCTTCCGCACACGCTGCATATCGGCCGCCCGGACGGCGTCATCAACGGGCGCCTGCCGCTGCGCCTGCTGCTGGTCAACCTTTCACTGTTGGCGCTGTGTCTGGCGATGGCCGTCGCCGCCCTGTGCTACGGCACGCTGCAACTTTCGCTGGAGCAGGTTTTTGCCGCGCTGACCGGCGAGGCGCCGAAAAACCTGGTCACCGTGGTCACCCAATGGCGCTTGCCGCGCATCGCCATGGCGCTGCTGTTAGGTGCCGCGCTCGGCATGAGCGGCGCCATCTTCCAGTCGATTATCCGCAACCCGCTCGGCAGCCCGGACGTGATTGGCTTTAACATGGGGGCTTACACCGGCGCGCTGATCGCCATCACCCTGTTCAACGGCGGCTATTACTACATCGCCGGCGGCGCGCTGGCCGGCGGTATTCTCGCCGCACTGGCCATCTACCTGCTGGCCTGGCGGCAAGGCATCGCCGGCTTCCGGCTGATCATCGTCGGCATCGCCATCAGCGCGGTGCTGGTCTCCACCAATACCTGGCTAATCATCACTGCCTCGCTCGAGCGCGCCATGGACGCCGCCATGTGGCAGGCCGGTTCGCTCAACGGCATGACCTGGCAGAAAGCCCAGCCCGCCACGGCGTTCATCCTGCTGGCGGCCGCGGCCGCGCTGTTGATGGGCAAACGGCTGCTGCTGCTGGAAATGGGCGACGACACGGCGCGCGCGCTGGGCGTCAATGCCGAAAGCAGCCGACTGTGGCTGATGCTGTTCGGCGTCACCCTCACCGCCGCCGTCACCGCCACCGCCGGGCCGATTTCCTTTATCGCGCTGGCGGCGCCGCAAATCGCCCGCCGCCTGGCCGGACAATCCTCGGTCACCCTGACGTCCTCAGCGCTGATGGGCGCGGCGCTGCTGCTCGGCGCCGACGTGGTGTCCCAACATCTTTTCGCGCCGATCCAACTGCCGGTCGGGATCGTGACCGTCTGCATCGGCGGCCTGTACCTGATTTGGCTGCTCATCCGTGAGGCCCGCAGATAGATAATGAAGAGTGATAATGCCATGAGCCACCGCCTGCACGCCTCGCACCTGAAGCTGGGCTACGACAATAAAATCATCGCTGACGATCTGAGCGTGGCGATCCCCGACGGCGCCTTTACGGTGATCGTCGGGCCGAACGCCTGCGGCAAATCGACGCTGTTGCGCGCCCTGTGCCGCCTGCTGAAACCCAGCGCCGGCGAGGTGATGCTGGACGGCAAGAACATCAGCAGTTTCGCCACCAAGGCGCTGGCGCGCGAGCTTGGCCTGCTGCCGCAAACCTCGATCGCACCGGACAGCATCACCGTGGCGGACCTGGTGTCGCGCGGCCGCTATCCGCACCAGAGCCTGCTGAAACAGTGGACACAGGCCGACAAACAAGCGGTGGAAGCCGCCATGGAGGCCACCAACGTCAGCCAACTGGCGGATCGCAGCGTCGACGAGCTGTCCGGCGGGCAGCGTCAACGCGTCTGGGTAGCGATGGCATTGGCGCAGCAAACGCCGCTGCTGCTGCTGGATGAACCGACGACGTATCTGGACATCGCGCACCAGATCGAGCTGCTGGATCTGTTCCGCCAGCTCAACCGCGAGCGCGGTCAAACCCTGATCGCGGTGCTGCACGATCTCAACCACGCCTGCCGCTATGCCGATCACATCATCGCCATGCGCGACGGCAAGATCGTGGCGGAAGGGAAACCGGCGGAGATCATTACCGCCGAACTGGTGGAGCGGGTGTTCGGCATGCCGTGCATGATCATCGACGATCCGCTGTCCCACACGCCGCTGGTGATCCCGCGCGGCCGCTACCACTGCGACGCACCACAGGCATGAAAAAGGCCGGGTTATCCCGGCCTTGTCGTTACTTCTCCAGCGACACCTGGTTGAAGATGTGTTTGCCGAACGGGTCTATCTCGTAGCCTTTCACTTCCTTGCGCACAGGTTCGAAGATGGTCGAGTGCGCAATCATCAACGCCGGCATCTGATCGTGCATCATCACCTGCGCCTGCTGATACATCGCCACCCGTTTGGCGTGATCGTTCTCCTCTCGCGCCTGCAGGATCAGCTGGTCGAACGGTTTATAGCACCATTTCGCCGAGTTCGAACCGCCAAGCGAAGCGCAGGTGAACAGCGGGCCGAAGAAGTTGTCCGGATCGCCGTTGGCGGTGGTCCAGCCCATCAGCGCGGTCTGGTGTTCGCCGTTTTTAATCCGCTGTAAATACTCGCCCCACTCGAAGGTGACGATTTTGGCGCGCACGCCGATTTTAGCCCAATCGGCCTGGATCATCTCCGCCATGCGCTTGGCGTTGGGGTTATAGGGCCGCTGCACCGGCATCGCCCACAGATCGATGTCGAAGCCCTGCCCCAGCCCGGCCTCCTGCAACAGCTGCTTCGCCCGCTCCGGTGAATACGGGTAGTCTTCAAGCTGCGCGTTGCTGCCCCATTGGGCCGGCGGCAGCAGGTTCTTGGCCGGCTGACCGGCGCCGTGGAACACCGCGTCGATGATCGCCGGCTTGTTGACCGCCAGCGCCAACGCCTGGCGCACCTTTACGTTATCCAACGGTTTCTTCTGGGTGTTGAACGCCAGGAAGCCGATATTCAAGCCGGATTTTTCCATTACCTGAAGATTGCCGTCCTGCCGCATGCGCGCCAGATCCGCCGGGTTGGGGAACGGCATCACCTGGCATTCGTTCTTTTGCAGCTTGGCGTAACGCACCGCCGCATCCGGCGTGATCGAGAACACCAGCCGATCAAGCTTCGGCTTGCCTTCCCAGTAGCGGTCGAACGCCTTGTAGAGGATTTTCGCGTCCTTCTGGTACTGCACCAGTTGGAACGGCCCGGTGCCGATCGGATCGTTGTCCACCCGCTGCGGCGTGCCGGCCTTCAGCATCGCGTCGGCATATTCCGCCGATAAAATGGTGGCGAAATACATGCCCAGATCGGCGACAAACGGCGCCTCGGCGCGGGAGAGCTCAAAGCGCACGGTGTGCTCATCCACCTTGACGATCCGGTCAATCAGCGTGCCGAACTCCATCGACTCGAAGTTGGTGTAGGCGCCATTGGAGACCTTGTGATATGGGTTGTTGGCGTCCTTCTGGCGCATAAACGAGAAGATGACGTCATCGGCGTTGAAATCGCGGGTGGGCGTGAAATATTTATTGCTCTGGAATGCCACGCCCTTGCGCAGATGGAAGGTATAGCGCTTGCCGTCTTCGCTCACCTCCCAGCTTTCCGCCAGGCTGGGTTGCAGCTCGACGGTGCCGGGTTTGAAATCCACCAGCCGGTTGTAGATCGCCGCCGAACTGGCGTCTACCGTGGTGCCGGAGGTGAACAGCTGTGGGTTGAAGCCTTCCGGCGAGCCTTCGGAACAGTAGACCAGCGTATTGGCCCGCGCGCCGCCGGCAATCGCCAACGCCAGCAGCCCGATCGTTATTGCTTTTCTTTTCATTGCGCTATCCCCAGTGGTGAAAAAACAGCCGAACGGATAGCAATAAATCATGCAGTTAGCGATGTAAAGGACAAATTCCGCGCATAAAAACGGGCAGGCGCGCAAGCGGCCTGCCCCGGTGAAACGGCGCGAGGATGATGAAATTAAATCATCTGGCTGAAGTTCATCTGCGCCATCAGCTTATAGTTATCGGCGTAGTCGACCGGAATGGCCACCACCACCGGCCCCTGGATCGCCATCGCCTTGCGCAGCATCGGCCGCAGATCGTCCACCGACTGCACGGCGAAACCGACCGCGCCGCAGGATTCCGCGTAGGCCTTGAAGTCGATCGGCCCGAACTCCACGCCGGATTTGCGCTGGTATTTGTTCACTTCCTGCATTTCCACCATGTTGTAAGCGTTATCGACCCAGATCACGTGCACGATGTTGTTTTTCAGCCGCACCGCGGTCTCCAGCTCCATGCTCGACTGCATGAAGCCGCCGTCGCCGGAGATTGACACCACCTTGTCGCCGGGGCGCACCAGCGCCGCGCCAATGGCCCACGGCAGCGCTACCCCCATGGTTTGCTGGCCGTTGGAGATCAACAGCTGGCGAGCGCGGAAACTGTAAAGATAGCGGGCTATCCAGATGTGGAAACTACCCATGTCCACGCACAGCGTCACGTCGTCGCTGACGATGTCCTGCAGCTCCTTGACGATGCGCAACGGATGGATCGGCATGCCGCCGCGGCGCGCGGCGCGTTCCGCCAATTCGGCGCGCTGGCGGCCGAGATCGGTCAGGATCAGTTCCACCTCCGCCGGGACGCAGACCGCCTCATTGAACGCTTCGGTCATCATGTTCAGCGTGGCGCTGATGTTGCCCACCAGCTCGACGTCCGGCCGATAGCAGGTATCGATGTCCGCCGGCAGCACGTCGATATGCACCAGCTTCAGCCGCCCGTGGCTGTTCCACATGCACGGATCGTATTCGATCGGATCGTAACCGACGCTGACCACCAGATCGGCCTTTTGCAGCAGCTGATCGGCCGGCTGGTTGTTGAACAGGCCGACGCGGCCGGCGAAACGGGCAAAGTGATTGACGTCAATCACCCCCGCCGCCTGATAGGTGCCGACCACCGGCATATGGGTGCGGTACAGCAGATGGCGCACCGCCTCGCTGTTCTCCGGCCGGCTGGCCTGCAAGCCCAGCAACAGCACCGGGCATTTGGCCTGGCGGATAAGTTTCACCGCCGCCTGAATGTCGTCCGCCGCTGCGGCCCCCATGCGCGGCAAGCGGCAGCCCGCCAGCACCGGCGCCGTGACCGGCTCATTGACGATATCCATCGGCAGGCTGACGAACGACGCCCCCGGCCGGCCGAACTCGGCGCGGCGGAAGGCGTTGGCGATCACCTCGGAAATCGCCGAACCGGCATGCACTTCGGCGCAGTATTTGGTCACCGGCCGGAACATGCTGACGGTATCCATGCTCTGGTGCGTCTGCTTCAGGCTGTCGGCGCGCTTCACCGCGCCGCCGAAGGCCACCACCGCATCCCCTTCCGAGGTGGCGGTTGCCAGCCCGGTGATCAGGTTGGAGCTGCCCGGCCCGGAGGTGACCAGCGCCACCCCCGCCTTGCCGGTCAGGCGGCCGACCGCGGCCGCCATAAAGGCCGCGTTGGCCTCATGGCGCACCACCACCGTTTCGATCGACGGCGCATCTTCCAGCGAATCGAACACCCGGTCGATCTTGGCGCCCGGAATGCCGAAAACGTGTTTGACGCCCTGCGCTTCCAGGTTTTTCACCACCAAGTCGGCGCCGCATTGCCAGTCATTGCCTGTTTTTTCCTGTGCCATGGTTCCACCTCTTAAGAAAACGATCGCCGGGATTAGCCCTCGGCGGAACGAATCGCGCGATCCAAATCCTCTGGACAGAGGTTGGCGCGCAAGAAATCCGCATCATGCGGTAACTGAAGATTGAGACGGGTGATGACGCCGAACTGCAGGCGGCCATGATCGAGCTGGTAATCCAACACGTGGCCGCCGCCGCTGCGGTCGTCGGTAACGAAGTGTTCGTGATAGCCGGCCACGCCGATGCCCTGCATGTAATCGGGCGAGCGGAAGCCGACCAGCGTGCCGCGCCGCTGATGGAACGAGAAGGTCGGCTGCTCTTCTATCGCTTCCAGCATTGGGCGGTAAGGCCGTTCCTGACGCGGCACGGTGCGGGTTTCGACATGGCTGAACTCACCGTCGACCCGCACCGCGCAGAACAGGTTCGGCGAGGCGACCTGTTCATCGATGCATTGGTGCAGTTGCGCCTTGGTGATCGGCCGATCGAATTGCTGGCTGACGCTGGGCTGGAAAAAGGTGACGACGGCGAAAGGGGTTTTCTGTTGCAAACCGGCCGGGCGGGCGCTGCCGTCGGCGCGCAGCTGGTGTATTTCCTGATCGAACGCGATCAGTTCGCCATCCAGATGATTGAAGGTGCCGAGGCCGAAATCGCCGTGTTTCAGCAATTCGGCGATGGTGGTCTCCCCTTCATAAACCCCGTCGATGAGCGCGCTCATCAGCGAGATTTGATAGATTTCGCCCTCCCCGGCGTTGATCGACTGCCTGGCGAAACCCTGCGCCAAATGGCGCGCACAGGAACACCCGTGTTTTTCGTTCATGCTGACTCCTCCACCAGCGCGGAACTGCGGTTCCACGCGTTCAAAAGACCCGCCGACGGCGGGCCAAGATGTCCCTCAGGCGCGTTCATCAGTTGGAACGATTCAGCCTGAGGCGACAAAAAAACCGGCACGGCTGGCCGGCCGATATCCAGAAACAACAGGAAGATAAGTGAAAGTAAAGACTCACTAATCATTAAGGTTGAGTCGGATATCAAATTGAACGGTTAATCTGGTGTTGGAGCGACAATCAACGCCACAGGCGGCTCACACAGCCTGGGAAAAACATCTGCTATTTGGTGCTAAACGCCGTGAGGTTTATGCGTTTTCTCTCTATACGGCCGGGATGCGGCGACGCTGAAGCCCGTCGTCAACCCGCAATCAGAGTAGCCGCAGCATCGCCAACAGAGAAGCGGGTATTCATAAGAAACGCTTTTGCATATAATGCAAAAATGAATGACGCCCGCTATGTAGAACATCTGCCAATCTTTCTCGACGTGGCCCGCCTGGGCAGCTTTTCCGCCGCCGCGCGCCAGCTGGGTATGGTGCCTTCTTCGCTGGTGCGCCATATCGATGCGCTGGAAAGCGCGCTCGGCGCGACGCTGTTCGTGCGTTCCACCCGCGGCCTGTTGCTGACCGACGCCGGCGAGCTGCTGCTGGCACGCGCCGCCGCGCTGATGACGGACATTACCGGCATTCGCGCCGAGCTGAACGCGCTGAACGAAACGCCGCAGGGCACGCTGCGCATCAGCTGCCTGCCGACCTTCGGCAAAACCTATGTGCTGCCGCTGCTGCCGACGCTGGCGGAACGTTACCCTCAGCTGTGGGTCGATCTCGATCTGACCGAACGCCAGACCGATCCGACCCAGGAACGGCTGGACGCCGCCATCCGCATCGGCGAGCAGAAGGACAGCGCGCTGTACGCCAGCCGCATCGCCACCCAACGCTGGGTGATGTGCGCCAGCCCCGGCTACGTCGCCCGCTATGGCCTGCCGAGCGATCTGGAGGCGCTGCCGCAGCACCGGCTGATCGCCCGCTACCACAAACAACAGCCGGCCTGCTGGGCGCAGATCCTCGACGCGGCGTTGATGAACCGCTGCACCATGGCGCTGCGTTGCGATGACTTCACCGCGCAGCGTCAGGCGGCGCTGCTCGGCCTCGGCATCGCCTTTCTGCCCAACTGGGTGGTGGGGCCGGACGTGCAGCATGGGCGGCTGGTGCAGATGCTGGAAGATCCGCGCCATGAACAGCAAGGCATCTATCTGCTGCGGCCGGTGGCGAAAGTGTCCGCCCGCCTGGCGGCCTTCACCGCCCTGCTGCAGCAAACCATCGGTCAACCGCCCAACTGGGCGTAAAGCGGGGTGACGCGGCCGCGCAGCGCCGGGTTGTCGCTCTCGTCTTTCAGTTCGACGCCGGTCAGCCTTCGCCGACACGCCTGTTCCAGCAGCCAGGCCAATTTGAACGCCGCCTGCGGATAATCCAGCCCCTCCGGCCGCACATTGGAGATGCAGTTGCGCTCTGAGTCCCTTCTGCGCGCGTTCGGCTCCCAGGTCAGATAAACCCCCAGGCTGTCCGGCGACGACAGCCCCGGCCGTTCGCCGATCAGCACCGCCACCGCCCGGGCCTGCAGGCACTCGCCGATCTCATCCCCCAGCGCCACTCGCGCCTGATGCGCCAACACCACCGGCGCGATCGCCAGCCCCAACGTATCGAGATAGGGCCGCAGCGCCTGCAACAGCGGCAATGCCTGGCGGTGCACCGCCTTGGAAGAGAGGCCATCCGCCACCACCAGCAGCAGATCGGTCCGGCGCGGCGGCACGCCGAGCAGCAGGCTGCGGCTGTCCGGCGCCAATCGCCGCCCCAGATCCGGACGGCGCAGATAGGCGGCGCGGTCAACGGCCTGGCTGTGCACCGCCAGCGTGGGCCAACCGGCATCGTGCAGATCCGCCGCCAGCCGTTCGCTCTCGAATGGCTGATGCACCGCGTCGCGCGCCTGGGCATGGGCCAGGCCGAAGCGCAGCAGCTCGTCGGTCGGCAGACTGGCGCCGGTGCGCCCCAGCGCGATGCGCGCATCGGTAAAGGCGCACAGCGCGTCCCAACTGTTGACGTGAACCGGTTTGCTCATGTCCGTTCTCCCTGCAGCGCCAGCAACAGCGGGTGATTGACGGCGGCGTCGCGCAGCCGTCCGCGTTCATCGGTGATGTTCATCGCCGCCAGCCAGGCGGCGAACTCCGGCGCGTGCTTCAGCCCCAGCAGTTCACGGATATAGAGCGCGTCGTGGAACGAGGTGCTTTGGTAATTGAGCATGATGTCATCCGCGCCCGGCACGCCGATCAGGAACGTCAGCCCGGCGGCGGCCAACAGCGTCAGCAGCGTGTCCATATCATCCTGATCGGCCTCGGCATGGTTGGTGTAACAGACATCGCAGCCCAGCGGCAGGCCGAGCAGCTTGCCGCAGAAGTGATCCTCCAGCCCGGCGCGGATAATTTGTTTGCCGTCATACAGGTATTCAGGGCCGATAAACCCCACCACGGTGTTGATCAGCAGCGGTGAGAAATGCCGCGCCACCGCATAGGCGCGCGCCTCGCAGGTCTGCTGATCGACGCCGTGATGCGCGTTAGCCGACAGGCAACTGCCCTGCCCGGTTTCGAAGTACATTACGTTATCGCCCAACGTGCCGCGCTTGAGGCTCAGCGCCGCCTGCTGCGCCTCCGCCAGCAGCGCCAGACTGATGCCGAAACCGCGATTGGCCGCTTCGGTACCGGCGATCGACTGAAACACCAGATCCACCGGCGCGCCGCGCTCCATCAGCCGCAGCGTGTTGGTCACGTGGGTCAGCACGCAGGATTGGGTGGGAATGGCGAAGCGCTGGATCACGTCGTCCAGCATGTAGTTGAGCTTTTCCAGCAGCGGCAGGCTGTCGCTGGCCGGATTGATGCCGACCACCGCATCGCCGCTGCCGTACAACAGGCCGTCCAGCATGCTGGCGGCGATGCCCTGCAGGCTGTCGGTCGGGTGATTGGGCTGCAGCCGCACGCTGAGGTGGCCCGGCAGGCCGATCGTATTGCGAAAGCGCGTCACCACCCGGCACTTCTTCGCCACCAGGATCAGATCCTGATTGCGCATGAGCTTGCTCACCGCCGCCGCCATCTCCGGCGTGATGCCGGCGGCCACCTGCGCCAGCATGGCGCTGTCCGCCTGCTCGCTCAGCAACCAGTCGCGAAAATCACCGACCGTGAGGTGCGAGATGGGCTCAAAGGCGGCGGCATCGTGGCCATCGATAATCAGGCGCGTCACCTCGTCCTGTTCGTACGGCACCAGCGCCTGCTGCAGGAACGCCTTGAGCGGCAAGTCCGCCAGCGCAATGCGCGCCGCCATACGCTCTTCGGCGCTTTGCGCCGCCACCTCCGCCAGATAATCGCCGGAACGCGCCGGCGAAGCCTTCGCCATCAGCTGACGCAGATCGCCAAAGCGATAGCCGCGTTGGCCCAGCGTTGCCTGATACATAGCCCCCTCCCTTGCCCCGAGTGACGAGATAAAAGCCCTGCACCAAGTGTAGTCAGTGGGAAAAGAAAATTATTTTGCACGCGATCGCCGCCGTCGCGCTTTCCCCCATTTCACCCGCCGCCGCTTCGGGTTACAGTAGCCGCGAAAACAGGAGGGGTGATGGATCCGCAACGGCAAATTATAGACTGGCTGCAACAAGATAGCGCGCGCATGGCCGCCCTGCGCACCGTGCGCCGGCTCGGCCTGAATGACTGGTGCCTCGGCGCCGGCTTTGTGCGCAACCTGGTGTGGGATCGGCGCCACGGCTATGTGGAGCCCACGCCGCTCAACGATATCGACGTGATCCACTTCGATGCGGAGCGGGCGGACGCCGAACGCGATCGCATGCTGGAGGCGCGGCTGCAGCAGTGGCTGCCGCAGCCGTGGTCGGTCAAGAACCAGGCACGCATGCACCTGCGCAGCGGCCGCGCGCCCTACCGCAACAGCGAAGAGGCCATCAGCTTCTGGACCGAAGTGGAAACGGCGATCGGCGCGCGCCTGAACGCCGACGACAGCATCACGCTGGTCGCCCCTTTCGGGCTCGCGGCGCTGTTCAACGACACCATTACCTTCAACGTGAAAAATGGCGATCGCACGGCCTATGCCCAGCGCGTGGTCGACAAAGGCTGGCTGCTGCGCTGGCCGCGTCTGCGGCAGGTAAAGATTTAGCCGCCGCTGCCGATACCCTGAACAGCGAGATCCAGACTCAGGGAGAGCAACCATGTCGACCACCATCACCATGATCGTACCGATCAAGAATACCGTCCCCGGCGTCAGCAACGTCTTCAGCGCGCCGGGCCATCAGGGCGAATTGCTGATGGCCAAACCGGTCAACAACCAGCCGCAAGGCGGCAAGATGGAGAAAAACGAACGCGCCAACGGCAATGACGAACCGGTTAACCTCAATGAAAGCCGCGCTTCGGCTCGCATCAAGGCGCTGAACCGGCAGATTCAGGCGCTGCAGCAAAAGCTGGTGGAGCTGAAGGACTCCAGCGCCGATCCCAAAGAGATCGAGAAGCAGAAACAGCTGATCGAAGCGCAGATCAAGATGTTGCAGGCCGAGATCGCGCGCATCCAGAAAGAAGAAATGGAAAAGCAGCAGCAGGAACAAATGGAAAAAGCCGCGGCGAAATCCGGCGACGGCGTAAACCGCCCAACGCCGCTTAACGCGGTGGACGTCTATATCTGAGTCAATATGCCGCGTTTTCCCGCCGGCGCTGTTGCAGCAGCGCCGCCTGCTGACGCGCCACCTGCCAGATGGCCTCCGCCGCCGGCGTCAGTGAGCGGTTCTTGCGCCGCACCAGCATCAGCGCGCGGTTAATTTCCGGCACCAGCCGCCGCACCCGGAGCCGCCCCCCTTCCGGCAACGGCAGCGCCAACGCCGGGAAAATGCTGATGCCAATCCCCTCCGCCACCATCGGGAACAGCGTGGCCGGATGGCCGATTTCCTGCACCACCTGCGCCTCCACGCCCTGCTGTCTCAGCGCACTGTCGATCAGCGGTCGGCTGCCCGACGCATAATCCTGCAACACCAGGCGGCAACCGTTCAACGCCGACCAATGCACCGCCTGCTGCGCAGCGAACGGATGATCGTCGCGGCACAGCAACAGGAAAGGTTCGTGCAGCACCGCTTCGCACTCCAGATCCACTGCCTGTACCGGATCGACCACGATGCCGAAATCCACCTCGGCGTTGCGCACGCTGTGCAGCACCTGCTGCTGCGCCTGATCGCGCAGCATGATGCGGATCTCCGGGTATTCACGCTCGCCGGCGGCGATGCACTGCGGCATCAGATGGGCGGAAATGGTTTGGCTCGTCGCCACCCGCACCGTGCCGCTGCGCTGTACGCCAAAGCTGCGCGCATCCAGCAAAGCGGCCTGCAGTTCGTCCAGCAGCCGCTCGACCCGGTTGGCCAACCGCAGACCGGCGTCGGTCAACACCACTTCACGCGTGGTGCGATCCAGCAGCCGCACGCCGACCTCCGCTTCCAGCTCTTTCACGCTGTGACTGACCGCCGATTGCGTCAGGCCGATCGCCTCACCGGCGCGGCTGAAGCTGCCGTGGCGGGCGATGGCGACGAATACCCGCAGCTGTTTGAGTGAGTAATTCATGTGTTTTATTCATATATGAATTAAATAAATCAATTTAATTATTATATGCTCACGCGGGAGAATAGCCCCATCGATTTTCTACCCGAGCGCATCGCCATGAGATTCCTGCCCGATCGTTTTACCCTGACGCTGATCGCTACCGTGCTGCTGGCGTCGTTCCTGCCGGCGCGCGGCGAGTTCGTCGGCTGGCTCAACGCCCTGACCATCGCCGCCATCGCCCTGCTGTTCTTCATGCACGGCGCCAAGCTGTCGCGCGAGGCCATCCTGGCCGGCAGCAACAACTGGCGGCTGCATCTGTGGGTGATGTGCAGCACCTTCATCATTTTTCCGGCGCTGGGCGTGCTGTTTGCCTGGTGGGCGCCGATCGACGTCAGCCCCGAGCTGTACGCCGGTTTCATCTACCTGTGCATCCTGCCGGCCACCGTGCAATCGGCCATCGCCTTCACCTCGCTGGCGGGCGGCAACGTCGCGGCGGCGGTATGCAGCGCTTCCGCCTCCAGCCTGCTCGGGATCTTCGTGTCGCCGCTGCTGGTCGGCTTGTTGATGAATGTGCACGGCGATACCGGCGGCCTGCGGCAGGTCGGTTCGATCGTGCTGCAGCTGCTGGTGCCGTTCGTCGCCGGTCACCTGCTGCGGCCGCTGATCGGCGGCTGGATCGAACGCCATCGGCCGCTTATCGGTAAAACCGATCAGACTTCAATTCTGCTGGTGGTGTACGCCGCCTTCAGCGAGGCGGTGACGCACGGCATCTGGCACCAGGTAGGGATGGGCTCACTGGCGTTTATCGTCGGTGGCAGCATCGTGCTGCTGGCGATCGTGCTGGTGGTGAACACTTACATGGCGCGCTGGCTGGGGTTCAGCAAAGCGGACGAGATCACCATCGTATTCTGCGGTTCGAAGAAGAGCCTTGCGAACGGCATTCCGATGGCCAATATCCTGTTCCCGGCGGCGACGGTGGGGATCATGGTGCTGCCGCTGATGGTGTTCCATCAGGTGCAGCTGATGACCTGTGCGGTATTGGCGAAAAGGTATCAGCGCAAGCAGCAGGCGCAACAGGCGGTGCCCAACGCGCAGGCGTCGCGCGGGTAAAAAAAGACGGGCCAAGGCCCGTCAGTTCAGCTTTTCTTCAGCGGCTTGACCAGGTGGTCAAGCCCTTCGATTTTAATCGCCAGCGTCATCTCCATCAGCATGCCGAGCTTGCCTTTGGGGAATTCACCCTTGCGGGCGAACCACAGCAGGTACTCTTCGGGCAGATCGATCAGCACCCGCCCCTGGTACTTGCCGAACGGCATCACGGTATTGGCGATCTCCAGCAGGTTTTCTTTTTCCATCACTCACCCAGCAAGCGGATCATCTCCGCTTCGTCGATCACGGCGATACCCAGCTCCTGAGCCTTCGCCAGTTTGGAGCCGGCCGCCTCGCCGGCGATCACCAGATCGGTTTTCTTCGACACGCTGCCGCTGACCTTGGCGCCCAGCGCCGTCAGGCGATCTTTGGCCTCGTCGCGCGACAGCTGGCTCAGCGAGCCGGTCAGCACCACGGTTTTGCCGGCGAACGGGCTGTCTATCTCTTCCGCCGCCACCACCACCGGCGCCGGCCAGTGGATGCCGATCTCGGCGCCCACCAACTCGTTGATCACCTGCTGATTGAGCGCTTCATCGAGGAAGTTGCGCGTGTGTTTGGCCACCACTTCGCCGACGTCCGGCACCTCTTTCAGCGCCTCGATGTCGGCGGCGAACAGCTTCTCGAGCGATCCGAAATGCGCCGCCAGGTTGGCGGCGGTCGCTTCGCCGACCTCGCGAATGCCGAGCGCATACAGGAAGCGAGCGAAGGTGGTCTGCTTGGATTTCTCCAGCGCGTTAACCAGATTCTGCGCCGATTTCGGCCCCATGCGATCCAGGCCGGTCAGAATGCCGGCGGACAGCCGGAACAGATCGGCCGGGTTCTTCACGTACTCCTTGTCCACCAGCTGCTCGATGATCTTGTCGCCCATGCCTTCAACGTCCAGCGCGCGGCGGGAAACGAAATGCTTCAACGCCTCTTTGCGCTGCGCGCCGCAGATAAGACCGCCGGTGCAACGCGCCACGGCCTCGCCTTCCACGCGCTCAACGTCGGAACCGCACACCGGGCAGTGCAGCGGGAACACCACTTCGCGCGCATCCTGCGGCCGACGGTCTTCCAGCACGCCCACCACCTGCGGGATCACGTCGCCGGCGCGGCGCACGATCACCGTATCGCCGATGCGCAGCCCCAGGCGCTCAATTTCATCGGCGTTGTGCAAGGTGGCGTTGCTGACGGTCACCCCGGCCACCAGCACCGGTTCAAGGCGCGCCACCGGCGTAATCGCGCCGGTGCGGCCAACCTGAAACTCCACTTCGCGCACCACGGTGATCTGCTCCTGCGCCGGGAATTTGAACGCCGTCGCCCAGCGCGGCGCACGCGCCACGAAGCCCAGCGTTTCCTGCAGATCGATGTCGTCAATCTTGATCACCACGCCGTCGATGTCGAAACCGAGCTGTGCGCGGTCCTGCTCGACCTGGCGATAAAACGCCAGCACTTCCTCGCTGCCGGTGCGGCGCTGGGCACGATCGCTGACCGGCAGGCCCCAGGCCTTGAACTGCATCAGGCGCTCAAAGTGGCTGCGCGGCAGCTCACCGCCCTCCAGCAGGCCGACGCCATAGCAGAAGAAGGCCAGCGGGCGTTTGGCGGTAATGCGCGGATCGAGCTGGCGCAGCGAACCGGCGGCGGCGTTGCGCGGATTGGCGAACACCTTGCCGTCTTTGCGCCGCGCCTCTTCGTTCATCTGTTCAAAACCGGCCTGCGGCATGAACACTTCGCCGCGCACTTCCAGCCGGCGCGGGATGTTGTCGCCGGTCAGGCGCAGCGGGATAGCGCGAATGGTGCGCACGTTGGAGGTGATGTTCTCGCCGGTGGTGCCGTCGCCGCGCGTCGCCGCACGCACCAGCTCGCCGTCTTCGTACAGCAGGCTGACCGCCAGGCCGTCCAGCTTCAGCTCGCAGCAGAAGGTCAGCGGATCGCTGCTCTTGAGCCTGTCCTGCACGCGTTTGTAAAACGCCAGGAAGCTCTCTTCGTCGAACACGTTGTCCAGCGACAACATCGGCACTTCGTGACGCACCTGGTCAAACGCCGCCAGCGGCGCCGCGCCCACGCGCTGGGTCGGCGAATCGGCGGTGATCAGCTCCGGATGCGCGCTCTCGAGCTCGCGCAGCTCGCGCATCAGGCGGTCATATTCCGCATCAGGCACTTCGGGCGCATCCAGCACATGATACTGGTATTCATGATGGCGCAATGTGGCTCGTAGTTGATTGATTTGTTGGATTATCGATTCCATGGCTCACCATCAAAGATAAAAAACCCCCGGCTAGCGGGGGCTTTGTTGTTACGGATGTTCAGTGCGCGCGGCAACCCGGTCAGGCGTTGTTTTCCAACACTTCACGGATACGCGCTTTGTAGGTTTCCAGCTTCTGCGGCGTCATCATGCGGCGCTCGTCGTCCAGCACCACACCGCCCACGTCGTCGGCGATACGCTGCGCCGACTGCAGCATCAGCTTGAAGTTCTGATTGGCGTCGCCGTAAGACGGCACCATCATGAACATCGACACGCCCGGCGTGGAGAAGTCGGACATCATGTCAGGATCGAACGACCCCGGCTTGACCATGTTCGCCAGGCTGAACAGCACCGGGCCGCTGCCGGCCGGGCTGATATGGCGGTGGAAGATGCCCATCTCGCCAAACTGGAAGCCCGCCTGCAACACGCTCTGCAGCAGCACTTCGCCGCCGATCACGCCGCCCTGATGGGCCGCGACGTGCAGCACCAGCACGGTCTCTTTCAGTTTAGCCTGAACTGGCGCAGCGGCCGGCTGTTGCGGTGCAGGTTCCGACACAGGCTTCACTTCCGGCGCTTGCTGCACCGGGGCGGGCTCGGCGTGGAATGCCGGTTCCGCCGCCAGCGGCGCCTCATGTTCATGCGGCAGATCGTCAACGCGCGGCTCGCGGCGCGCGGCCGGTTGCGGTTGCTGCGGCTCGGCCGGTTCTTCGTCCGGCGCGTAGTTGTTCAGCAGGATGTCATCGTACTCCGGCCGCTGAGACAGCGGAGGCGGCGTCTGATGAGCAGCCGGCTGAACGGCGCGGGGCGCAGGCGCAGCCGCCGGAGCGGGCTTCGGCGCGGCCACGGGTTCTTCGCGTGCGGCATCGAAATGGCCGAATGACGGCTCGTCTTGCGGGTGAGCGGCGCGTACGCGCACCTCACCGACGCCTTCTTCGAGATCGTCGATCGGAGTTTGTTCACGTTCCTTTTGGGAACGTTTGGCTGGGCGATCGCGGAAGAGCGCTGACCGTTCTTTGCGACTGGTCCACAGACCGTGCAATAACAGCGCTATTATGGCGATCGCGCCAACAACGATTAATATCAGACGCAAATCCTGCATCATTGCTATCTCTGTTGTTCCAATACATTGCCACCGCGGCAAACATTCACTCTTTAACTCTATTTGCCCGCGCACACAAGTGCAAGTCCGTGCTGAACTTTATGCCAATAAAGATGATTATACTGCCTTTTTCTGCTGGTTTTTCAGCCAACCCTACCCTAGCCAGTGGAAAATCATCCCTATATGATAATGATGCCTGTTCAGACAACGAGATAACTTAAGATATGTCCTATACGCAGCCCCCTTCCCGTTCCACCAGCGGCATTCATTATTTCGCCGAAGGCTGGCGCCTGATTTCGCGCCCGGGGATTAAACGCTATGTGGTCCTGCCGTTGCTGGTCAACGTGCTGCTGATGGGCTCCGCTTTCTGGTGGCTGTTCAGCCGCCTCGGCGACTGGATCCCGGCGATGATGAGCCACGTTCCCGATTGGCTGCAATGGTTGAGCTACCTGCTGTGGCCGCTGGCGGTCATTTCGGTGCTGCTGGTGTTCAGCTATCTGTTCAGCACCCTCACCAATCTTATTGCCGCCCCGTTCTGCGGCCTGCTGGCCGAACAGCTCGAAGGCAGCCTGACCGGCAAACCGCTGCCGGACACCGGCCTGCTCGGCATCGCCAAAGACCTGCCGCGCATCATGGCGCGCGAATGGCGCAAGCTGATGTATTACCTGCCGCGCGCGCTGCTGCTGCTGGCGCTGTACTTCGTGCCCGGCATCGGCCAGACGGTGGCGCCGGTGCTGTGGTTCCTGTTCAGCGCCTGGATGCTGGCGATCCAGTATTGCGACTATCCGTTCGACAACCACAAGGTGAGCTTTGCCGATATGCGCCGCGCACTGCGCCAGCACAAAACCGACAATCTGCAGTTCGGCGCGCTGGTCAGCCTCTTCACCATGATCCCCATCCTCAACCTGGTGATCCTGCCGGTCGCCGTCTGCGGCGCCACCGCGATGTGGGTCGATCGTTATCGCACGCAATTCGTCCGATAATCGCCGTTTTTTACCGCCGACAGCGCGGGAATTTTCGACAGGGCGCGCATTTCGCGCCCTTATCATTGTGCTTAAAACTTATTTCCTAATAACATATAGATATACCAATTCTTTACTTCCCTGCCGGTACTGTTAGCGTATGCTTTCGATGTTCCCCACATTTTCATAGAGTTAAAGGACGGGCTATGAGCAAGATATATGAAGACAACTCATTAACAATCGGCCATACGCCGCTGGTTCGTCTGAACCGTATCGGCAACGGACGCATTCTGGCCAAGGTTGAATCACGCAACCCGAGCTTCAGCGTCAAATGCCGCATCGGTGCCAATATGATTTGGGATGCGGAACAACGCGGCGTGCTGACCGCCGGCAAGGAACTGGTGGAGCCAACCAGCGGCAACACCGGCATCGCGCTGGCCTTCGTGGCCGCCGCGCGCGGCTACAAGCTGACGCTGACCATGCCGGAAACCATGAGCATCGAGCGCCGCAAGCTGCTCAAGGCGCTGGGCGCCAATCTGGTGCTGACCGAAGGGGCGAAAGGCATGAAAGGCGCCATCGCCAAAGCGGAAGAGATCGTCGCTACCGATCCGAACCGCTACCTGATCCTGCAGCAGTTCAGCAACCCGGCCAACCCGGCCATCCATGAAAAAACCACCGGTCCGGAAATTTGGGAAGACACTGACGGGGAAGTCGACGTGTTCATCTCCGGCGTCGGCACCGGCGGCACGCTGACCGGCGTCAGCCGCTACATCAAGAACACCAAAGGCAAAGCCATCACCACCGTGGCGGTCGAGCCGACCGACTCGCCGGTCATCAGCCAGGCGCTGGCCGGTGAAGAGCTGAAGCCGGGCCCGCACAAAATTCAGGGCATCGGCGCCGGCTTCATTCCAGGCAACCTCGATCTGGACCTGGTGGATCGCGTCGAAAAAATCTCCAACGACGAAGCCATCAGCATGGCGCGCCGTCTGATGGACGAAGAAGGCATCCTGGCGGGCATCTCCTCCGGCGCAGCGGTCGCGGCGGCGGTAAAACTGGCCGAAGAACCGGCGTTCGCCGACAAGACCATTGTGGTTATCCTGCCCTCTTCCGGCGAACGTTATCTCAGCACCGCGCTGTTTGCCGATCTGTTCACCGAGCAGGAATTGCAGCAGTAATTCCGGCACTGCACAAATAGCTAAAAAAGCACCCCACGGGGTGCTTTTTTGTGGACTGGATCAAACTTTATAGCAGTCCAAGATTGCTTTTGCCCGTCGCCTTTAGTATTTAACGGTGCATTATTTCGATGCGCAAAATTAATCACTCTCCGAGCCCGGTCAAGGCTGAATCGATTTACTCATCTGTCGCCGACGCGGCGAATCGGGCATAATGGGGAGCGGATTGGAACGACGTCAAAAGCCGAGTTTTTTGATCTGAAGTGCCTAACGCGTCGTTTTCTGTTGCATCAACGTTCGCCCCTGTCCATAGTCAGGCGCTATAACCAGACAAGCTAAAGTCAGGCCCCTGGGCTAAACTTTAGCTCCACAACATTAATCCAATAAGTTGGGGAAACATCAATGTTCCAGCAAGAAGTTACTATTACCGCTCCGAATGGTCTGCATACTCGCCCTGCCGCTCAGTTCGTTAAAGAAGCAAAAGGCTTCACGTCTGACATCACCGTAACCTCCAACGGCAAAAGCGCCAGCGCGAAAAGCCTGTTCAAACTGCAAACTCTGGGGCTGACTCAAGGGACCGTAGTGACCATCTCCGCTGAAGGTGAAGACGAGCAGAAAGCCGTTGAGCACTTGGTAAAACTGATGGCAGAGCTTGAGTAATCGGCCCGTCTTTTTAGTTAACACCAGTCAAGAGTAAGGTAGGGTTATGATTTCAGGCATTTTAGTATCACCGGGCATCGCTTTTGGTAAGGCTCTCTTGCTGAAAGAAGACGACATTGTCATCAACCGGAAGAAAATCTCTGCTGATCAAGTAGAGCAGGAAGTCTCGCGTTTTCTGGCCGGCCGCGCGAAAGCGTCCGAACAGCTGGAAGCGATCAAGACCAAAGCTGGCGAAACCTTCGGCGAAGAGAAGGAAGCTATCTTCGAAGGCCACATCATGTTGCTGGAAGACGAAGAGCTTGAGCAGGAAATCATAGCCCTAATCAAAGACGATCTGGCCTCCGCAGATGCCGCCGCCTACACCGTGATCGAAGGCCAGGCGAAAGCGTTGGAAGAACTGGACGACGAATACCTGAAAGAACGCGCCGCCGACGTGCGCGACATCGGCAAACGCCTGCTGCAGAACATTCTGGGCATGCCTATCGTCGATCTGGGCTCCATTCAGGACGAAGTGATCCTGGTGGCCACCGACCTGACCCCGTCCGAGACCGCGCAGCTGAACCTGGACAAAGTGCTGGGCTTCATTACCGATCTCGGCGGCCGCACCTCCCACACCTCTATCATGGCGCGCTCCCTGGAGCTACCGGCAATCGTCGGCACCAGCGACGTGACCAAGCAGGTGAAGAACGACGACTATCTGATTCTGGACGCGGTTAACAACCAGATTTACGTTAACCCGACCGCTGACGTTATCGATCAGCTGAAAGCCGCCCAGAACCAATACATCACCGAGAAAAACGATCTGGCCAAGCTGAAGGACCTGCCGGCGATTACGCTGGACGGCCATCAGGTTGAAGTCTGCGCCAACATCGGCACCGTGCGCGACGTCGCGGGTGCAGAGCGCAACGGCGCGGAAGGCGTCGGCCTGTATCGTACCGAATTCCTGTTCATGGACCGCGACTCGCTGCCAACCGAAGACGAGCAGTTCCAGGCTTATAAAGCCGTGGCGGAAGCCATGGGCTCGCAGGCCGTGATCGTCCGCACCATGGACATCGGCGGCGACAAAGACCTGCCGTACATGAACCTGCCGAAGGAAGAGAACCCGTTCCTCGGCTGGCGCGCCATCCGCATCGCGATGGACCGCCGTGAAATCCTGCACGCCCAGCTGCGCGCCATCCTGCGCGCCTCGGCGTTCGGCAAACTGCGCATCATGTTCCCGATGATCATCTCTGTGGAAGAAGTGCGCGATCTGAAAGGCGAAATCGAGACGCTGAAGGCGCAGCTGCGCGAAGAAGGCAAGGCGTTTGACGAGAGCATCGAAGTGGGCGTGATGGTGGAAACACCGGCTGCGGCGGTCATCGCTCACCACCTGGCGAAAGAAGTCGACTTCTTTAGTATTGGGACAAACGATCTAACCCAGTATACTCTGGCGGTAGATCGCGGCAACGAGCTGATTTCTCATCTCTATAACCCGATGTCCCCATCAGTGCTTGGCCTGATCAAACAGGTTATTGATGCATCTCACGCGGAAGGCAAGTGGACCGGCATGTGCGGCGAACTGGCTGGCGATGAGCGTGCTACACTGTTGTTATTGGGCATGGGGCTGGATGAGTTCAGCATGAGTGCGATTTCAATCCCGCGCATCAAGAAAATTATTCGCAACACGAATTTCGAAGATGTGAAGGCGTTGGCAGCGCAAGCCTTGGCACAGCCAACGGCACAAGACCTGATGAATTGCGTCAATAAATTCATCGAAGAAAAAACGCTCTGCTAAACTTCCACGACACTGGAACGCCGCCCAATTTAATGCTTAGGAGAAGATCATGGGTTTGTTCGATAAACTGAAATCTCTGGTTTCTGATGACAAGAAAGACACGGGCACTATCGAGATCGTCGCTCCCCTTTCTGGCGAAATCGTCAATATCGAAGATGTGCCGGACGTAGTGTTCGCTGAAAAAATCGTTGGCGACGGTATCGCCATCAAACCGGCCGGCAACAAAATGGTTGCTCCGGTTGACGGCACCATCGGTAAGATTTTCGAAACCAACCATGCATTCTCTATCGAATCCGACAGCGGCATTGAGCTGTTCGTCCACTTCGGCATCGATACCGTAGAACTGAAAGGCGAAGGCTTCAAACGCATCGCCGAAGAAGGTCAGCGCGTCAAGAAAGGTGACGTCGTTATCGAGTTCAACCTGCCACTGCTGGAAGAGAAAGCCAAGTCTACCCTGACGCCGGTCGTTATCTCCAACATGGACGAGATCAAAGAGCTGATCAAACTGTCCGGCAGCGTGACCGTTGGCGAAACCCCGATCATCCGCATCAAGAAGTAATCGCGAATGAGCAAGATAAACGGCGCCCTCGGCGCCGTTTTTTTATCCCCTTCGTCGTATCCCAATCTCGCTACGTTATGACGACCAGCGCGGGATACGCAGGGTAATGACCAGCCCCCCTTTATCGCCGTTGCGCGCCTCAACCTGGCCGCCGTGCGCCAATACCACCTTGCGGGTAATCGCCAGCCCCAGGCCGTAGCCCTTGCCCGACTGCGCCGACTTCACGCGCACGAACGGATCGAAGATGCTCGACAGTTTCGACTCCTCCACGCCCGGCCCCTGATCGCTGACGGCGAGCTGGAACTGGTTGTCGATGCGCGACAGCGCTACCGTCACCCGCTGGCCCTGGCTGGAAAAGCGCAGCGCATTGCGCACGATGTTGTCCACCGCGCGCCGCATCAGCTCCGCATTGCCCTTGACGGTATACTCCACGTCCGACTCGGCCTGCAGCACGATCTCCACGCCGGGCACCTGCGCCTCGTAGCGCGCATCGCTCACCACCGCATCCACCAGGCCGTACAGATCGAAGTACTCCTCGTCCGGCAGGCTGCTGTGTTCGGTGCGCGACAGCGCCAGTAGCTCGCCGATCATTTTATCCAGCCGCCCCGACTCATGTTCGATGCGCTTGAGCGAGGTTTCGACGTTGCCGGCATTCTGCCGCGCCAGGCCGATCGCCAACTGCAGGCGCGCCAGCGGCGAACGCAGTTCGTGCGAGACATCGTGCAACAGCTGCTCGCGGGCGCTGACCAGCAGCTCCAAGCGTTCGGCCATGGTGTCAAAATCGCGCGCCACGTCGGACAGCTCGTCATGACGGCGCCGCATTTTCGGGAACAGCCGCACCGACAGATCGCCCTGCGCCACCCGATCCAGGCCGCCGCGCAGCTGACGCATCGGCCGGGTCAGGTTCCAGGCCAGCACGGCGCTGAACAGCAAACCGCCCAGTCCGCCGACCCACAACATCGGCGCAGGAATGTTGAAGAAATGGGAACGCCGCTCCGGCCGATACTCTTCCCGCAGCCCGCGCACGTTATAACTCAGCCAGTATCCCTGCCCTTCCCCGGTCTGCACCCAGGCGGAAATCGCTTTCGGCATCCGCCGCCCTTCAAACAGCGGTTCTTCCGGCGCGGGCGGCGGCGGTTGGGTCATCGGCGTTACCGACAGCAGACGCCTGTCGTCCTCGGGCCAGTCGCGCATCAGCGCTTCCAGCGCCGGCATGCCGCCGCTGCGCAATTGGGTGGCGGCGGAGGTCAGCTGCAGGCCGATCGCCCGCCGCGCCATGGCGTTCTCCGGCGGCACATAGCGATCGCCATAAAGAGAAAACGCCACCCACAGGGCCTGCGTCATGATGAGAAAGGTCAGCCAAAAGCCGAGCAAAATTTTCCAGAACAGTCTTCCGCGCATGTCAGGTTACCGGATGCGATAGCCGATGCTGCGCACCGTTTCGATGCTCAGCGTATTGCCGGCCAACGCGCTCAGCTTCTGGCGGATATTGCTGATATGCACATCCACGCTGCGGTCATAGGCTTCACGCGGGCGCCCCAGCCCCTTCTCGGACAATTCGTCCTTCGACACCACGCGGTCCGGCGCGCGCAGCAACAGCTCCAACAGATTGAATTCCGAAGCGGTCAGATCGAACGCCTTGCCGCGCCATTCGCTGCTGCGGGTTGAAGGGTTTAACGTCAGCTCGCCAACGCTGATGGCGGCCTCGTCGTCCGCTTCTTGCGGCCGTTCTTCGAAACGGCGCAGCACCGCGCGCAAACGCGCCACCAATTCGCGCGGATAGCAGGGTTTGGGCATGTAATCGTCAGCGCCCATCTCCAGACCAATCACCCGATCGATGTTGTCACCTTTGGCGGTCAGCATGATGATCGGCAGCCGGCTCTTTTTGCGCACGTCGCGCAGCACGTCGATGCCGCTCATATCCGGCAGCATGATGTCGAGGATCATCGCGGTATAGTCGCCCGACAGCGCGCCCTCTACCCCCGCCTTGCCGGTCAGCACCAGCGTGGCGTCGAAACCTTCGCCCGTCAGGTATTCGCTCAGCATGGTGCCAAGCTCCAGGTCATCGTCGACCAGTAAAATTTTCATGCCTTGCTCCTTCACCGATTTTCGTTATTTTCCCGCCAATTTCGCCGGTCCGCAGCCGGTTTTACTCAATCCTTACACATCGCTCTTGGCGTCTCGCCACCGTTATTGTGGTCGCTGCCGCGCGATTTCTCTACTTCAGTCATGGTATTGGCGCACGAGCAAGCGGCAGCCGCCGCAAGCGGGGCTGCCATCTGTCGAAAGGAAAGGGGAAAGGTTTTCCCGACGGAACACACCGCCGGGAGGGCGCGCTCAGCCGAACACGCCGGTAGAGAGGTAGCGGTCGCCACGATCGCAGACGATCGCCACCACCACGCTGCCAGGGTGGGCCGCCGCGATGCGCAAGGCGCCGACCACCGCGCCGCCGGAGCTGACGCCGCAGAAGATGCCTTCACGCTGCGCCAACTGGCGCATGGTCTGCTCGGCATCGCCCTGTTCGATATCCAGAACCTGATCCACCAGCTCCGGGCGGAAAATACCCGGCAGGTAAGCGGGCGCCCAGCGGCGAATGCCGGGGATGCTGCTGCCCTCCGCCGGCTGCAGGCCGATGATCTGCACCTGCGGATTCTGGCTCTTCAGGTAACCGCCCACGCCGGTAATGGTGCCGGTGGTGCCCATGCTGGAAACGAAATGCGTGATGCGCCCTTCGGTTTGGCGCCAAATCTCCGGGCCGGTGGTGGTGAAATGGGCGTAGGGATTGTCCAGGTTGTTGAACTGATCCAGCACCTTGCCCTGCCCCTGACGCTGCATCTCCAGCGCCAGATCGCGCGCCCCTTCCATGCCCTGCTCACGGCTGACCAGGATCAGCTCGGCGCCGTAGGCGCGCATCGCCGCCTGCCGCTCCAGGCTCATGTTCTCCGGCATCAGCAGCTTCAGCGTATAGCCTTTCAATGCAGCGATCATCGCCAGCGCAATGCCGGTGTTGCCGCTGGTGGCCTCAATCAGCACGTCGCCGGGCCCGATCTCACCGCGCAGCTCCGCCTGCTGGATCATCGCCAACGCGGCGCGATCCTTCACCGATCCCGCCGGATTGTTGCCTTCCAGTTTGACCCATACCTCGCTGCCCGCCTGGGCGGCCAGCCGTTGCAGTTTTACCAGCGGGGTATTCCCGATGCATTGTTCGAGCGTTGTCACGATCTTTGCCTGTGTGTTGGTGTGCGTAAAGTAAAAAGGCAACCCTGGGGTTGCCTTGAATAAAGGGCTGCTAAAACCTATCAGGCGCTTTTGGCTAACGCAACAGGTTGCAGCAGTTGATCGCCAGCATACAGCCGCGCATTGAGGCTGCCGACGTAATAACGGCCGCCGCGCACCGGCGTGGCGTTGCCTTCCGGCAGCACCACGCTGATCGGTTCCTGGTGCCAGCCGATCGGCTGCACCGTCAGCTGCCAGAAATGGCCGCGCGGACTGACTTCCAGCACCTGAACCGGCAGCGGGCAACGTTCGCTGCTTTCGGTCGCCACTTCCATTTCCCACGGGCGCAGGAACAGATCGACGCTGCCCTGGTGCATCGGCTGGAACGACAACGGCCACTGATGCGCGCCGACGAACAGCTGGGAGCCGCGAATTTCGCCGTTCAGGCGGTTCACTTCCCCCATGAATTCCAGCACAAAGCGGCTCGCCGGTTCGCGCATGATGTCGACCGGCGACCCGACCTGTTCGATATTGCCCTGGCTCATCACCACGATGCGGTCGGCCACTTCCATCGCCTCTTCCTGATCGTGGGTGACGAACACGCTGGTGAATTTCAGCTCTTCATGCAGCTGACGCAGCCAGCGGCGCAGCTCTTTGCGCACCTGCGCATCCAGCGCGCCGAACGGTTCATCCAGCAGCAGAATCTGCGGTTCCACCGCCAGGGCGCGCGCCAGCGCCACGCGCTGTTTCTGGCCGCCGGACAGCTGTGACGGATAGCGGGTAGCCAGGTGGCCCAGCTGCACCATGTCCAGCAGCTGAGTGACTTTCTGTTTGATCGCCGCGGCGTTCGGGCGCTCGCGGCGCGGCAGCACGGTCAGGCCGAAGGCGATGTTATCGAACACCGTCATGTGGCGGAACAGCGCATAATGCTGAAATACGAAGCCCACGCGCCTGTCGCGCGCGTGCATGTGGCTGACGTCGGTGCCGTGGAAGCCCAGCTTGCCGCCGCTCTGGCTTTCCAGCCCGGCAATGATGCGCAGCAGCGTGGTCTTGCCGGAACCGGACGGCCCGAGCAGCGCCACCATTTCGCCGGAAGCAATATCGAGCGAGATATCGTTCAATACCTTGGTGCGACCGAAGGACTTGTTGATGCCGTTAATCTCAATGCTCATGATTTTCCTCCCGCTCAAGACGCGCGTTTTGACGTTCCAGACGCCACTGCAGCGCGCTCTTCAAAAATAGGGTAACGATCGCCATCAGGGTCAACAGGGCGGCAGCGGTAAAGGCCCCGACGGTGTTGTAATCCTGCTGCAACAGCTCGACCTGCAGCGGCAGGCTGTAGGTTTCGCCGCGAATCGAACCGGACACCACCGACACCGCGCCGAACTCGCCGATGGCGCGCGCGTTGGTCAGCACCACGCCGTACAGCAGCGCCCAGCGAATGTTGGGCAGCGTCACGCGGCGGAACATTTGCCAGCCGGACGCCCCCAGCAGAATGGCGGCCTCATCTTCCTGGCTGCCCTGGCTGAGCATCATCGGCACCAGCTCGCGCACCACGAAGGGACAGGTGACGAAAATGGTCACCAGCACCATGCCCGGCCAGGAGAACATCACCTGAATGTTATGCGCATCCAGCCAGCCGCCCAGCAGGCCGTTGCTGCCGTAAAACAGCAAATAAATCAGCCCCGCCACCACCGGTGAAACGGCGAACGGGATATCGATCAGCGTCAGCAGCAGCTGGCGACCGGGGAAGGTAAAACGCGTCACCAGCCACGCCAGCAACGTGCCGAACACCAGGTTGAACGGCACGGTGATCAGCGCGATCAGAACCGTCAGCCAAATGGCGTGCAGCATGTCCGGATCGAGCAAATTGCTCCACATCGCGCCGAATCCTTTTGAGAAGGCCTCGGCGAAAATCGATATCATCGGCACCACCAGCAGCAGCGCCGAAAACAGCGTGCCGATGGCGATCAGCGTCCACTTGCCCCAGTTAACGCGCGGGCGCTCGGCGCCGTTGAAGGCGGAAATATCAGCCATCAGTGCCCTCCTCCCAAACGTCTGCCGAAGCGGCTTTGCAATACGTTAATGCTGAACAGCAGCAGCAGCGACGCCGCCAGGATCACCGAGGCGATGGCGCTGGCCGCCGGGTAATCGAACTCCTGCAAACGCACAAAAATCATCAGCGAGGTCACTTCCGTCTTCCAGGCGATGTTGCCGGCGATGAAAATCACCGCCCCGAACTCACCCAGACTGCGGGTAAAGGAAATGGCGGTGCCGGCCAGCAGCGCCGGCGCCACTTCAGGCAGCACGACGCGGCGAAAACTCTGCCAGCGCGTGGCGCCCAGCGTCTCGGCCGCCTCTTCGTACTCCGGCCCTAGCTCTTCCAGCACCGGCTGCACGGTACGCACCACAAACGGCAGGCTGGTGAACGCCATCGCCACCGCGATCCCAAGCCAGGTGAAGGTGACCTTGATGTCGAAGTGCGCCAGCCACTGCCCGTACCAGCCCGTGGTGGAAAACAGACCGGCCAGCGTCAGGCCGGCTACCGCCGTCGGCAGCGCGAACGGCAGGTCGATCAGGCCATCCAGCAGCGCACGGCCGGGAAAGCGGTAGCGCGTCAGGATCCAGGCCATCAGCATGCCGAACACCGCATTGAACAGGCTGGCGACAGCGGCCGCCAGCAGCGTCACTTTATACGCCGCCACCACCTGCGGGTTGGAAATCACCTCCCAATATTGCGCCAGGCTCATCTGCGCCAGCTGCATCACCAGCGCACTGAGCGGCAGCAGCAGAATCAAACAGGTATAGAACAGGCTGCTGCCGAGGCTGAGGCCAAATCCGGGCAGCACCCGCTTACTGGACGACAACGCCAACATTTACTTGCGCCCTGCCGCTAACAGCTGATCCAGCTCGCCGCCGGTGGCGAAGTGGGTTTTCATCACCTGCGGCCAGCCGCCGAATTGATCTTCCACGCGGAACAGTTGGGTGTCCGGGAATTGCCCCTTGGCCGCCGCCATCGCTTTCTGGTCATACACGCGGTAGTAGAAACTGGTGATCACCTGCTGCGCCGCCGGGCTGTAGAGATAGTTCAGATAGGCTTTGGCCGCCTGTTCGGTGCCGTTGCGCGCGACGTTTTTGTCGACCCAGGCCACCGGGAACTCCGCCAGAATATCGACCGGCGGCACGATCACTTCGTACTTGTCTTCACCGTATTGCTTGCGGATGTTGTTCACTTCGGACTCGAAGCTGATCAGCACGTCGCCCAAACCGCGCTCGACGAAGGTGGTGGTCGCGCCGCGGCCGCCGGTATCGAACACCAACACGTTTTTCAGGAAACGGGTCATGAAGGCGCGGGTCTTGGCCGCATCGTTGCCGTCGGCCTGGCTGGCGGCGCCCCAGGCGGCCAGATAGGTGTAACGGCCGTTGCCGGAGGTTTTCGGGTTCGGGAACACCAGCTTCACGTCGTCACGCACCAGATCGTTCCAGGTGTGGATGCCCTTCGGGTTGTCCTTGCGCACCAGAAACGCCATGGTGGAATAGAACGGCGAGCTGTTGTTCGGCAGACGCGACTGCCAGTCCGCCGGGATCAGTTGCCCGCGATCGTGCAGGATCTGCACGTCGGTGACCTGGTTGTAGGTCACCACGTCGGCGCGCAGGCCCTGCAGGATCGCCAACGCCTGCTTCGACGAGCCGGCGTGCGATTGTTTGATGGTCAGCTTGTCATTCGGATGCTGCTGATTCCACTGCTGTTCAAAGCCGGGATTCAGCGCGACGAACAATTCACGGGAAACGTCATAAGAGCTGTTCAGCAATTCCGCCGCCGACGCGGCGCCGCTCGCCAACAGCGCAGCCGCCAGCCAACCTTTCAGCACGAGATTTTTAACCCGGTTTTGTTTCATTCTGCACCTTATCACTGAGTCATTCCTTCAGGCTTTCGCCTTATTGACGACCAGTGTATTTATAACTCGGTGCGGAGCTGTAACGCTTTTATATACCGTTTAGTGATTTACAAGCATCAAACGCTATAAGGCAGGAAATGCGAGGCGTTTTGGGGCGGGAAAACAGACCGAAGCCGGACGCGCCGGCTTCGGCAACGGCGTCAAAGTGACAGCAGGCGCGTCAGCGATGGCGCAAAGTAGTAGCTGCCGGTGACCGCACGGCTGAAACGCAGCATCGCGTCGCGTTTGCCGTCCAGATCGCCGAACATGCTCAGCAGTTGCTGCTCGATATTGTGCAGGCGCGCGCAATAGGCGATGAAGAACAGGCCGTGCTTGCCGCTGGCGGTGCCGTAAGGCAGGCTCTGGCGCAGAATTTTCAGGCCGTTGCCGTTCTCTTTCAGATCGACGCGGCTGACGTGGGAGGTATCCGGGCGCCGATCCGCCGGCAGCTCTTCGCTGTCGTGCTTGGTGCGGCCGATGATCTGCTCCTGTTGCTCGGTGGTAAAGCGCTGCCACTGGCGCAGGTTGTGCTCGTAGCGTTGCACCAGCACGTAGCTGCCGCCAGCGTCCTCTTCACCTTCGGCGATCGTCGCCACTGCCGGGCGTTGGTCGCCCTGCGGGTTTTCGGTGCCGTCGATGAAGCCGCTCAGATCGCGCTCTTCCACCCAGCGGAAACCGTGGGTTTCTTCCTCAATCTTGATGACGTTGCCGAACGCCGCCAGCGCGGCCTGCGCCAGCGTGAAGTTGACGTCGTGGCGCAGCGACTGGATGTGGATCAGCATATCGCGCTGGGTGGCCGGCGCCAGCCCTTTGCCGAGCGGCGTGAACGGCTTCAACTCTTTCGCGCCCTGGCCGCTGGAGAGATCGTGCCAGACGTCGTAGCCGAAAGCGATCACCGCGCCAAGGCGCGCATCGGGGAACTGCTGCTGCAGCTCGCTCAGCGTCTGACAAAACTGTTTGCAGCCCTGGCGCAAATCGGCGAATTCGCCCTGTACGCTGGCTTCCATAAAAATGGCGAAACGGCAGTGCTCCAGCAGAATGCCGCTCTGAACCTGTGTCATGTTGTTATCCTCAATACCAGAATCCGGCAACAGGTAAGGTATGGCGGTTGACGCGCGGGGTCCCTGTTACAAACGCGCGCTATCATACCGCAAGCACAGGCGATTGCCTTGCAGCAGCGCAAAGAAAATAGGGGTAATGATTTGGACAAGCAGGCGCCGGGAACCGGCGCCCGTTGAACGCGTTACTGCTGCGGCTTGGCGTGCCAAATGATTTTGCTGACCGTCCAGCTTTTCAGGGTGTCGTCCGGCGGGATGATATCCTGCGCTCCGGCCCACTTGCCGCTGAAGATGTAGGTGACGTATTTGCTCTGCTCCGCCACGCACTCCACTTTACCGGCGTCTTCGCCGCTGCCCGGCTTACAGGAGCCAAACGCCTTGCTGTACATGTCGCCGAACGGCGTGCCGAGCTTGTTGCCCCACTCCGTCGCCACTTTCGGATCCAGCACGTCCACCCGCTGCAGGCGCCCTTTCGGTTCGCCGGTGATCACCAGCTTCACCTCGTCGCCGGACAGCGCCTGATAATAAGAGACGATCTGGCCGTTGTTGGTCGCCATGCCGCCGCGCAGGCGGTAGTTGCCGTCCAGCCCGTCGTTGATGGCGCTTTCCGACATCGGCGTGCCGGCGTTGAGCTTGCCGACGCCCTTGGCGCCGACTTCCAGGCTGCTGCCGAACCAGTTGAACGGCGACAGGCTGGACCAGGAGAAATTGGACATGCTCGAACAGCCGGTCAGTAACAGCGGAAGCCCTAACAACAGGGGGCGAATATTCATCTCTAGCTCCTTAGACATCAATGGCACGGGGCGGGTCACCCGCTCCTGCCGCATTCGGCGTTTTGCTGCGGGCCAGCCTCTCACAACGGCCCGCACTACGCCAACGGTTGCCAGCTTGGAGTGCGGAAAATGCGAAAAGTGCCGCACTTCTCGGCAATTAGTCGGCGCGCTCCGCCGGCGCGAAACAGGCTTTCAGACGCGCATTCAGCAGCAGATAGCTCAGCGCCAGCGCGTCGAGCAGCGCCAACGTCAGCTCCAGCCCCGGCGCATCGCCGTCCTGGCGCCACAGGCTGAACAGCGAGCCGCCGAACGACGCCAGCAGCGAGACAGCCAGCCCCCAGCGCCAACCGCGCCACAGCCGCGGCCATTGATGGCGACGGCCGCTCAGCAAAAACGCCAGCGCCGCCGGCAGACCGAGCAGCATGCCGTACCAAAAGCGTTGGGTATCCGGATAAAACAACGCCAACAAGCTTTCGCCCTGCTCGCGCGAAGCGCCAGCCATCACGAACAACAGCCAGGTGCGCGCCTGCAAAATCAGCACGGCCCAAAATCCCAGCGGCAGCCGCAGCGCGCCGTGCTGATCGTAATCGTCCGGGGAAAACCGGGGTGAGAATGGCTTCAACGCTCGTTCCTTGCCAACAGAATAAAGACTATGGCTACAGATGGGCGCCGGCGATGGGAATTTCAATGCGTCGGCTTAAGAAGCTCTTAAGATCGGTGTGTTTTAATCCTTATCACTTAGCAAGCACCCGATATCAGCGGGATGTGATTTTCGATAACGATAAGGAAGCGCAACATGAAAAAACTGACTCTGGCCGCTCTGATCGCGCTGTGCAGCGCACCGGTACTGGCGCAACAAGGCGGGTTCCTCGATCCGGCCGCGCCGCAGGCTCAAACGCAAACCACCGCACAAGGTGGTTTCTCCGGCCCCAGCGCGGCGCTGACCACCGTGGACAAGGTGAAATCGCTGAGCGACGACACCTGGGTGATGCTGCAAGGCAACATCGAGCAGCGCATCGGCGACGATACCTACACCTTCCGCGACGCCACCGGCACGCTGACGGTCGAGATCGATCGCAAGCGCTGGAACGGCCAAACCGTCACGCCGAAAGACAAAGTGCAGTTGGAAGGCAAAGTGGATAAAGACTGGAGCAGCGTCGAAGTGGACGTGAAAACCGTCAAAAAGCTGCCGTAATGCGTTGCGGCGGGCGGGGCAACGCCGCCGCCCGCCGCTCGATCAATATTCCTGATCTTCGATCAGCCGCTTGCCCAGGCTGGTGATGCCCTGGATCTCGTAGCCGAGCTTCTCGTACATCTCGACCACCGTGTCGTTGTCTTCGCGCACCATAATCTGGATCTTCGGGCAGCCGCGAGCGATCAGCTTCTTCTCCAGACGATTGATCAACGCATTGGCGATGCCGCGCCCACGATAGTCGGGATGCACCCCGAGGTAATACGCCGAGCCGCGGTGGCCGTCATAGCCGCCCATCACCGAACCGACCACTTCGCCGCCGACTTCCGCCACCAGGAACAGCTCAGGATCGTGGTTCAGCTTGCGCTCGATGTCCATTTCCGGATCGTTCCAGGGCCGCAGCAGATCGCAGCGCTCCCACAGGGTAATGACTTCTTCAAAGTCGTCTTGTCGAAATACGCGAATTTCCATCGATGTTGGCCGCTGTTAATTAAGGTGTTTATCTGATTATCGCGTGATTATTCACTTACGCAATATCAAACTGCGATTTACCGCGCTATTTGCCCCGAAATCGCCGGTAACAGGCGTAATAAATGGAAATAGTTATCGGGTCGATTAATGATTATCAATACGATATAACGTCGCGAAATAGAATCGTCGATGGAGCGTTGCGTAATGAAAAAGCAGGGTAAACAATTCCTCAATTTTAAGCCGCTTGCCGTTTCCCCGACGCGACGCCAACTGTTGCTTTCCGGCCTGGCGGTAGCGCTGTTCGGCGTGAAAAACCCAAGCGCCAAGGCGGAAGGCATGCTGCGCAATCAGCACAGCAAACCGGCGGCGAAACCGGCCGGCGGCAAAAAGCGGGTGATGATCGATCCCGGCCACGGCGGCATCGACTCCGGCGCGGTCGGCCACGAAGGTTCGCAGGAAAAACACATCGTGCTGGAAATCGCCAACCACGTGCGCCGTTTCCTGCATGAGCACGATCACATCGAGGCACGCCTGACGCGCGAAGAAGACGAATTCATTCCGCTGTTCCAGCGGGTGGAGATCGCCCACCAGCACCAGGCCGATCTGTTCATTTCCATTCACGCCGACGGTTTTACCAGCCCGTCGGCCTCCGGCGCTTCGGTATTCGCCCTCTCCAACCGCGGCGCCAGCAGCGCCATGGCGCGCTACCTGTCCAACCGTGAAAACGCCGCCGACGACGTAGCGGGCGGCAAATACAAGGATCAGGACAACTACCTGCAGCAGGTGCTGTTCGATCTGGTGCAAACCGACACCATCAACAACAGCCTGACGCTCGGCCGCCACGTGCTCGGCCAAATTCGTCCGGTACACCATCTGCACAGCGACAGCACCGAACAGGCGGCGTTCGCGGTGCTGAAATCCCCGTCCATTCCCTCGGTGCTGGTAGAAACCTCGTTCATCACCAACCCGAACGAAGAACGGCTGCTGGGCACCACCGCGTTTCGCGAGAAAATCGCCCGCGCCATCGCGGACGGCATCGTCAACTTCTTCGACTACTTCGACGCACACCAACGCAAACCCCGCTGATGCCGCGGGCGGCGAATAAGAGTATACTCAGCGCCTTGTTCAGCCAGACGCTATAAAGACCCCGCATGAGTTTACCTAACATCGCTGAAGTAAAATCCTTCCTGCTGGCGCTGCAGGATCATATCTGCGCGCAGCTCGCCCAGGCCGATGGCGGCGCCGTGTTCACCGAAGACCAATGGACGCGTGAAGAAGGCGGCGGTGGCCGCAGCCGCGTGCTGACCAACGGCGCGGTGTTCGAACAGGCGGGGGTCAACTTCTCGCACGTCTCCGGCGCCACCCTGCCGGCCTCGGCGACCGCGCACCGTCCGGAACTGGCCGGGCGCAGCTTCCAGGCGATGGGCGTCTCCCTGGTTATCCATCCGCTCAGCCCCTACGTGCCCACCAGCCACGCCAACGTACGCTTTTTCATCGCTGAAAAGCCGGGCGAAGCGCCGGTGTGGTGGTTCGGCGGCGGCTTTGACCTGACGCCGTTCTACGGTTTCGCAGAGGATGCCGTGCACTGGCACCGCACCGCGGCCGAGCTGTGCGCGCCGTTCGGCGACGAGGTCTACCCCAAATATAAACAGTGGTGCGACGATTACTTTTTCATCAAGCATCGCAACGAAGCGCGCGGCATCGGCGGCCTGTTCTACGACGATCTTAACACCCCGGATTTCGACCATTGTTTCGCCTTCACCCGCGCGGTGGGCCAGGGCTTCCTCGACGCCTACCTGCCGATCGTCGAAAAACGCAAGGCCTTGACCTGGGGCGAGCGCGAGCGCCAGTTCCAGCTGTATCGCCGCGGCCGCTATGTGGAGTTCAACCTGGTGTGGGATCGCGGCACGCTGTTCGGGCTACAAACCGGCGGGCGCACCGAGTCCATCCTGATGTCGATGCCGCCGTTGGTGCGTTGGGAATATAACTACCAGCCGGACGCCGACAGCCCGGAAGCGGCGCTGGCGCGCGATTTCCTGCCGGTGCGCGACTGGCTGCGGGAGACGAAATGATGCAGATTTGGGTCGATGCGGACGCCTGTCCGAACGTGATCAAGGAAGTGCTGTTCCGCGCCGCCGATCGCACCGCCATCACCGTGACGCTGGTGGCGAACCAACCGCTGCGCACGCCGCCGTCGAAGTACATCCGTTCGCTGCAGGTGGCGGCCGGCTTCGACGTGGCCGATAACGAGATCGTGCGCCGCTGCGAAGCGGGCGATCTGGTGATCACCGCCGACATTCCGCTGGCAGCGGAGGTGATTGAGAAAGGCGCGGTGGCGCTGAACCCGCGCGGCGAACGCTATACGCCGGACACCATTCGCGAGCGCCTCAACATGCGCGATTTTATGGATACCCTGCGCGCCAGCGGCATTCAGACCGGCGGCCCGAACGCCCTGAACCAGCGCGACCGCCAGCAGTTCGCCAACGAGCTGGACAAATGGCTGCTGCAGGCGAAACGGGCGCAGTGACTGCGCCCTGCTCTGCTGCGGTTTAGAAGCGCACCTCCCCGCCGAAGATATAAGTCCGCCCACGGGCGGTGTTGGTCGGCGTCTCATACTGCGACTGCGACGGCAGCGAGTTCATCTTGTTCAGCGCGTCCGAATAGTCTCTGTCCATCAGGTTTTGCACGCTGAGCTTCAGCAGCAGATTGCGATTCACCTGATAGGTGCCGTACAGATCGATAATGGTCGGAATATGCGGCGCCGGCTCCTTCAGCAACTGCTCATTCTCATCGTAATCAGAGTCCGGCGACAGACGCACCGACTTGCCGGTGTATTTCACCACCCCGCCCAGCGTCAGTTTTTCGTCCAGCAGGCGCACCCCGCTGTCCAGCGTGAAGTAGAATTCCGGCAGCTCGCTGATATCGCCCGCGCCGAATACGTTGCTGGCCTGGTTGGTCGGCTGGGAGGTATGCTCCTTGCTTAACGACAGTTTGGTGAAGGCGAAACCGGCGTCGTACAGCGCTTCAAGCTCCACCCCGCGCGTTTTGACCGGATCGGGAGCATTGCTGTACATGGTCATGCTGACGTTGATGTCCGCGTTATCCCACTCTTCCTGCGTCGCCTGCGAACGGTTGCACTTCTGCCGGTTTTTACACACCAGGTAGGTTTGGCTGGATATGTAGTTTTTGATCTTGGTTTCGAAATAGACCGCTTTCAGTTGGAAGCTGTCCTGCTTGAACAACAGATCGTGGGCATTGGCGTTGAACCCGCCCTGCCAGGTCTCCGCTTTTTCACCCTTCAGGAACGGGTTCATCGACTGGCCGCCGCTGTTGGCGAAGAACACTTCCTGGATATTCGGCCCGCGCATCGACTTGCTGTAGCTGACGAACGGCTGCAGCCACGGCGTCACCTGCGCCGACAGCATGACCGACGGGTTGAAGCCGTGTTCGTTGCGGTTGATAGTGCCGGCGCCCTGAGGGAAGCACTCTACGCGCTCATCACAGGCCGGCTTGTAGCCGGAGAGGCGATAAGCGGTGTAGTTCAGGTCGAAATTTCCCTGCCAGATGCCGTAGTTGGCCTGCAACCCACTGTACAGGCTGGAGATATCTTGTTTGCCGGCAATGCCCACCGGCATGCTTTCCGCCTGATCCTGATCCGTCACCAGCCCGGATGCCTTTTTCTTATACTCGTTGCGCACCAGCTTGCCGCCGTAGCTGAAGGCGAAATCAATATCCCGCAGGCTGAAACGGCTGGTGTTGTTGATATCCAGCGCATCGGAAATGTTTTTCGCCGTGCTGTCGCTGAACCCCGCCATGTTGTTGGACATGAACTTCTGCTCACCGCGGCTGGTGCTGGCGGTCAATTTGAAATCGATCAGTTCCGAGAACGGCGCGTAGTGGTATTTGAGGTAAAAATCGTCGCTGTCGATGTGGCGGCGGGTGATTTTATTCTGGTAGCTGCGCGCCGACAGTTCGATGCTGTTGAAGGCATCCGGCTTAATGTCCACTTTGAACAGCTGGGATTTCGGGTTCTGGCGGTAGGTTTTATCGACGTTGAACATCTCGCTGTCGAAACCGGCGCCGTTTTTGTAGTTAGAGGTGATGGAGCTGCCGCTGATCGCCGCCATCGCCCCCAGGCTGCCGCCGTCGGCAAAGGCGGCAGTTTTGGCGCCCACGGCGATCATGCCGCTGCGGCCGATGCCGTTATTGCCCACCGAGAACTTGGTGCGTACGCCGAACGGGTTATCGGAAAACACCACGTCATCCACGCCGATGGTGCGGAAATTGGCGCTGCCCGCCAAGGCATTCACCCCGTCGGAACCGGTGGCGTTGCCGCGCGCCACATCGACGCCGACGATAAAGTTAGGATCGATCAGCGCCCCGAACTGGCTGGTGGGCATGCCGCCGTGCGCTGCATCGCTCGGGGAGTTGCCGTAGTAGTTTTGCGTGATGCCGTCGACCATGGTGTTGACACGGCCGAAGCCGCTCAGGCCGCGAATATTGACGCTGACCGATCCCTGGCCGGGGTCGATCTGGGTATAGGTGCCCGGCATGCTGCGCAGAATGCTGTCCACCGACTCCAGATTTTGGTTCTCGTCGCGCGAGCTGAACGCGCCCGGCCTCGCCAACGCGTCTTTTTCGCTGCTTTTGCCGCCGTCGGCGGCCGAGACGTTGAGCGGGCTGAACGCCACGCTGCCTTTATTGTTTTCCGCCTGTTCCTGCGCGGCCACAGCCTGCCCGTGCAGCACCAGTCCCGCGCCGATCAGGCTCGCTATCATTTTAATTTTCATATATCCCCAGAAATAGCCAATAAGGTTTGATGGCCGACAATGCCCAGCAAAAAGCCCGCCGAAAGCGCGGTAAAAGATTGTTATTGTTTTATTGCGCCGCAGCGTGCCGCGGCGCTGAAGGTTATTTCTGCGCCTGCCGATCCGCCGCCAAAATAAAGGCGTACTCCAGCGCGCCGTTTTCCAGCCGCGCCAGGCGGCCCGATTTGCCACCGTGGCCGGCGGTCATGTCGGTGGAGAGCAGCAGCAGCGAATCGCCCTGCTTGAAACGCCGCAGCTTCGCCACCCATTTGGCCGGCTCCCAATACTGCACCTGCGAATCGTATAAACCGCTGGTGACCAGCAGGTTCGGGTAACGCTGTTTGCGCACATTGTCATACGGGCTGTAGGACTTCATCAGCGCATAGGCGGCCGGCTGGTGCGGGTTGCCCCACTCCTCGTATTCGCCGGTAGTGAGCGGAATGCTGTCGTCCAGCATGGTGGTCACCACGTCGACGAACGGCACCTGCGCCACCACCGCGTTGTAGAGCTGCGGCGCCTGATTGATCACCGCCCCCATCAGCAAACCGCCGGCGCTGCCGCCCATGGCGTAGATGCGCCCCGGCTGGCCGTAGCCGCCGTTGATCAGCGCCTGGGTGGCGTCGATGAAATCGTTGAAGCTGTTCGGTTTGTGCGTCAGCTTGCCCTGTTTGTACCAGCTCTGCCCCAGTTCGCCGCCGCCGCGCACGTGGATCAGCGCATAGACGAAGCCGCGATCCAGCAGGCTGATGCGGTTGGCGCTGAACGCCGGATCCATGCTCATGCCGTAAGCGCCGTAGCCGTACACCAACAGCGGGTTATGCCCGTTTTTGAACAGCGACTTGCGGTACACCAGCGAGACCGGCACCTTCACGCCGTCGCGCGCCGTGACCCAGATGCGCTCGCTGTGATACAAGCTCGGATCGACGCCTTTCACTTCCTGCTGCTTGAGCAGAGTGCGCTCGCCCTTGTTCAGATCCCACTCATAGGTGCGGGTCGGCGTGGTCATCGCCGAATAGCCGTAGCGCAAACGATCGCTGTCCGGCTCGGGGTTATAGCCCAGCCAGGCCATGTAGCTGGCGTCATCGAACGGGATGGCGCGCTCGGTTTTGCCGTCCCAGCTGATTTGCCGCAGCTGCACCAGCCCGTTGGCGCGTTCCTGCACCACCAGCCAATCGCGGAACAGGCTGAAGCTTTCCACCTCGTGCTGCGCCTGCGGCGCAATCAGCGTCTGCCAGGGGTTGCCCGCCGCCGCCGTGCGGTACAGGCCGAAGTTCGGATCCTGATGGTTGGAACGCAGATAGAACTCGCCGCGGTAGTGATCGAGATAATACTCGCGGCCGTTTTGCCGGGCGGCGAACAGCTGAGGCTCGCGCTGCGGCTGGTTGGCGTCGATCAGGCGCACTTCGGACGTGGTGTTGCCGCTGATGGTCAGAATCAGGTAATCGCGCGAAGAAGAACGGCTGAGGCTGAGGTAGAAAGCCGGATCGTTTTCCTGATACACCAGTTTATCTTCCGCCGGCGGCGTGCCGTACTGATGGCGGTAGACCTGGTACGGCAACAGCGTTTGCGGGTGGTTGCGCACATAGAACAGGGTTTGGCTGTCGTTGGCCCACACCATGTTGCCGGAGGTGTTTTCCAGCGTTTCCGGCGACCAGCGTTCGCTGTCTATCTCGCGCAGGGAGATGCGGTATTGGCGGCGGCCCTGTAGATCTTCGGCCACCACCAGGCGGCGGTTGTCCAGGCTCACGTCCAGCGCCCCCAGGCGATAATAGGCATGGCCGGCCGCGCGCTGATTGGCGTCCAACAGGGTTTGCCACGGCGCGTCGGCGGTGAGCGCCTGGCGCTGATACCGCGCAAAATCTTTACCGGCGGCGTAGCTTTCCTGATAACGATAGCCGTTGAGCTGATACGGCACCGAACGATCGTCAGGGTTCATGCGGCCCAGCATCTCCTGATACAACGTGGCGCGCAACTTCTGGTACGGCGCCATCATCTGCTCGGTGTAGCGGTTCTCCGCCTTCAGGTAGTCCAGCACCTTCTGATCTTTTCGGCTGTCGTCGCGCAGCCAGTAGTAATCGTCGGTACGCGTCTCGCCGTGGGCCTTCAGCGCTTTCGGCGCCCGTTCCGCCAACGGCGGCTGCGGTTGCGCCAGCGCGGCGCCGGCGATGCCTAAAGAAAGCCAGAGCGCGGCCGCGATGCGACGGCGCGGGGTAAATAACAGCGGATTCATAATCCCTCACGAAGTTTGAAGAGCCGGACGGCGGCGCTGCCGCGTCTGCGGGCATTAACGGCGGGCATTCAGCTCCGCCAGATTGAAATCGATCGGCATCCTTACCCTGACGGCCCCCTGCTGGAGCATCTCCGGCGGCGGCGGCGGCAACGGCTGCGCGCGTGACACCACCGCCACCGCTTCCCGATCCAGCGACGCGGTGCCGGAACGCGCCAGCAGGATCACGTTCGATACCCGCCCCTGCGCATCGACGCTAAAACTGACCAGTGGCATGCCGCTGCGCCGGCGGTTGCGGGCATCCAGGGGATACTCTTTGATGCGGTTCAGCTTGCCTTTCACCAGACTCTCCCACGACAGCTTGGCCTGCGCGTTGCTGTTGGCGTCGCTGTTGATCGGGGCGGCGGTTTGGTGAGAGAGCGTCTGCGCCTGCGGCGCAGCGGCGCTGGATGCGGCGGCGTTGCGCGTCTCTTTCGCCTGTTTCTGCGGTTTCGGCTGCGCTTTTTGCGGGGGACGGTGCTCGGCGCGCTTCTTGTCCGCCGTCACGATCTTCGCTTTATCGGCGCGCGCCAGCTTGGGCAGATCCGGCTGTTGCTGCTGTTCCGCCGGCTGCGCCGCAGCGGACTCCGCCTGCTGCACGCCCAGCGGCAAGGGTTTGCTTTCCGGCGCTTCAATCTGGGCCGCCCAGCTCATCATCACCGCCGGCGGCGGCAGCTCGACCGGCTCGAGCGCCGTCTGCGGCCAGTAAAACAGCAACGCTAACGCCGCGTGTGCCGCCAGGGCGAGCAGCAAGCCGCGCGCCCAGCGCGGCTGCGGCAGCGCAAAGGCCGGAGGGGGATAAGACTGACTTAACATAGGGGCATTAGCTTACTTAATTGCGAATGATTGCAGATCACATTTACTAATGATAATCATTTGCAACTATAATTAACACCCCTTTTCACTGCCTTAACGTATTCATTTCACTGATGGCGTGATCCACAGGTAGTCCGCCGTGTGCGCGTCAACCTGTACGCCCGGCTCCGCCAGCATCAGCACCGTCGGCGCCGCCGCCGGTTGCAGATCCCGCACGTGCAGCGGCACGCCCACCGATTTGGCGGCGTGATAACCGCCGGCGATCAACAGCGCGGGCGTCGGCGCCGCCAGCAGGCGCTCCGCCATGCGCCTATCGCGCTGCTGCTGGATCGCCAGCATCGCATGCAGCTGCGCGGCCTCAATCTGGCCGCCGTGCGAAGTGCGGATAGTCTCTTCCAGCGCCTTGCGCACCGCCGGCTGCGACGAGAGCTGCCCCGCCGGGAACTGCGGCTGCTGATAGAACGCCGCGATCTCGCTGCGATCCAGGTTGGCCGACCACAGCGGGTAAGGCGCGCGCATCGCCGCCATCGTCACCCCGCCATACAGCGCCCATTTCCAGCCCGGCTGCCAGGCGATCAGCTCCGCCACGCGGCCGTCACGCACCGTGGGATCGCTCTGCAGCCACTGCTTGACTTTGTCGACCTGCGCCTGCTGGTTCGGGTTGATCATCTCCATCAGCACGCTGCCCTGCGGCCGCCGTTGCGGCAGCTGCTGCACCAGCCATTGCTCAATCTGATGGTGGTAAGGATTGTCGTGCTTTTCCCCGACGATCACCCGCGGCTGCTGCGCCAACCGCGTCAACAGCTGCTCGGGCGTCAGGGTCGCGCCGCTGTGCAGATCGGTGATATTCCCCAGGCTCGCGACGTCGCTGGCCGGCGTCTTCACCGGCGTTTGGCTGCAGGCGCCGAGCGCCAACGCCGCCAATAAAATCAGATATCTCATCATGTTGCCCCATTAGCGAAAATGGCGACATTATAGATAATAATTATCATTTGCATATAGATCTGGCCTGACGATTTTTTTACGCGGCGATCGCCGGTGACGCATTGCGTTGAAACGGCATTGCGGGTATAACCAATAGCCATTCAGATATTTAGACGTCTATACGGATAGATTATTATGCACTCATCGGCGCCCGCCGCAGGGCAGTTCAAACGCAGCATGAAGGCCCGGCATCTGGTGATGCTGTCGCTGGGCGGCGTGATCGGCACCGGGCTGTTTTTCAATACCGGCTACATCATCTCCACCACCGGGGCGCTCGGCACGCTGCTGGCCTACCTGATCGGCGCGCTGGTGGTATATCTGGTGATGCTGTGCCTGGGCGAGCTGTCGGTGGCGATGCCGGAAACCGGCGCCTTTCACGTCTATGCTTCGCGCTATCTGGGGCCGGCCACCGGCTATGCCGTCGCCTGGCTGTATTGGCTCACCTGGACGGTGGCGCTGGGCTCCAGCCTGACCGCCGCCGGATTCTGCATGCAGTACTGGTTCCCGCAGTCGCCGGTGTGGCTGTGGTGCCTGATCTTCTGCGCGGCCATTTTCCTGCTCAACGTCGTGACCACCCGTTTTTTCGCCGAAAGCGAATTCTGGTTTTCGCTGATCAAAGTGGTGACCATTCTGGCGTTCATCATTCTGGGCGGCGCCGCCATGTTCGGCCTGCTGCCGATGAAAGACGGCACGCCGGCGCCGTTCCTGCACAACCTGACCGCTTCCGGCTGGCTGCCGCACGGCACGCTGCCGATCCTGATGACCATGGTGGCGGTGAACTTCGCTTTCTCCGGCACGGAGCTGATCGGCATCGCCGCCGGTGAAACCGAGAACCCGGAGAAAGTCGTGCCGCTGGCGATCCGCACCACGGTGATCCGCCTGATGCTGTTCTTTATCGGCACGGTGTTTGTGCTGGCGGCGTTGATCCCGATGGATCAGGCGGGGATCGTCAAAAGCCCGTTCGTGCTGGTGTTTGAACGCATCGGCGTGCCTTACGCCGCCGATATCTTCAACTTCGTGATCCTGACCGCCATCCTGTCGGCGGCCAACTCCGGCCTGTACGCCTCGGGGCGCATGCTGTGGTCGCTGGCCCACCAGCGCACCCTGCCGGCCTACTTTGCGCGCGTCAATGCGCGCGGCATTCCGATCAACGCCCTGACCTTCAGCATGCTCGGCGGCGTGCTGGCGCTGCTGACCAGCGTGATCGCGCCGGATACGGTTTTTGTCGCCCTGTCGGCGATCTCCGGCTTTGCGGTGGTGGCGGTGTGGCTGAGCATCTGCGCCGCCCACTATGCTTTCCGCCGCGCCTATCTGCGCAGCGGCCAGCCGATAAACGGCCTGAAATACCGCGCGCCCGGCTATCCATTGACGCCGATCCTCGGCTTTGCGCTGTGCCTGCTGGCCTGCATCGGGCTGGCGTTCGATCCGGAGCAGCGCATCGCGCTCTACTGCGGGCTGCCGTTCGTCGCCCTGTGCTATATCACCTATTTCCTGACCCGGCGCGCCGGGCAAAAAAACGCTTTGGGAGAACAACATGTCGGTTAACAACCCCGTCGCTCGTTTGCTGGCCGAACGGCCGACGCTGATCCTGGACGGCGCGCTGGCCACCGAGCTGGAAGCGCGCGGCTGCGATCTGACCGATCCGCTGTGGTCGGCCAAGGTGCTGATTGAAAATCCCGAGCTTATCTATCAGGTCCACCTCGATTATTTCAACGCCGGCGCCCAGTGCGCTATCACCGCCAGCTATCAGGCCACGCCGCAGGGCTTCTTGCGCCGCGGCCTGGATCAGGCTCAGTCGCTGGCGTTGATCGCCAAAAGCGTGCAGCTGGCGCAGCGCGCGCGCCGCGATTATCTGGCCGCGCACCCGCAGGCGGCGCCGCTGTTGATCGCCGGTTCGGTGGGCCCGTACGGCGCCTATCTGGCCGACGGCTCGGAATACCGCGGCGACTACCGGCTGGCGCAGGATGACTTCACTGCCTTCCACCGCCCGCGCATCGCCGCGCTGGCCGCCGCCGGCGTCGATCTGCTGGCCTGCGAAACGCTGCCGTCGTTTGCTGAACTGCAGGCGCTGCTGACGCTGCTGCAGGAGTTCCCGACGCTCGGCGCCTGGTTCGCCTTCACCCTGCGCGACAGCCAACATCTCAGCGACGGCACGCCGCTGACGGAGGTCCTGTCCGCGCTGCGCGGCAATCCGCAGGTGCTGGCCATCGGCATCAACTGCATCGCGCTGGACAAGGTCGCCCCGGCGCTGCGCCAACTGGGCGCGCTGGCCGACAAACCGCTGCTGGTCTACCCGAACTCCGGCGAGCACTACGATGCGGTGAGCAAAACCTGGCACGCCTGCGGCGGCGAACACGGCAGCCTGGCCGATCAGGCGACGGAGTGGCGCGCGCTCGGCGCGCAATTGATCGGCGGCTGTTGCCGCACCACCCCGCAGGATATCCGCGCCATCGCCGCACGCTGCAAGAAATGAGAAAGGGGGGGTTATTCGGTTAGCAGGCGCAGTTGCTCCGCGGCTTGTTCAACGTTGAGGCGGCCTTGGGTGGCCTCGACCGTCGTAAAGTACAGGCAATGAATTAAACATCGAATCAGTTTGGATGTCTAAACCGCATAACAAAACGCTCGACAATACTTAAATTGTCGAGCGTAGTAGATGCTAATTATATTTTTCTATTACCATTTATCTCTATAATTGAATGAAAGGAAGTAGTCAAATTTCTCGGTCGATATCTTACTTGTGAAATAGGGTTGAATCAAAGCGACCCAGCTCTCTTTTACATCAAACTCACCATTATTCATTGTATCGTCCAAGGGGAGGCCTAAAGCATCGATGAGAGAGTCATCGTCCCCAAAATCTTTTGAATACTCTTCACCCTTAAAATCATCATTGTTTTTTTCAAACCATGTAAGACGTAATTTTAATCCCATGACACTATCTCCCCTATAAATACTTTTTGATATTTCGTTTTGGATCTGGACTTTTCAACTGCTTACCCGTTTTGGGATCAAAAGCCCCCAGATGTTCACCGTCGCTGGCACGATATCCTTCCAACTCACCATGCTGTGAGTCCCACTCATAAATTTTACGCCCCTTGTCGCCATACCACCGAGCCCGGCGGCCCCCTCCTGACTGCTTGGGAGTTTTTGGTCTACCTGCTTTAAGCTCTCCCAACCCCTTAATTTCATCAGTTTTTGGGGCTGGATGATATTTGTGCCCGCGCTCCGGAGTTCCTTCTCGAGGTTTAATAAGCTCTGGCTTGTCTTCTCGAGCCGGTTTTTTCCGTGGTTTGTTGAACATGACATAAATCGGATCAAGACCACTTTCAACCGGTGGAACCAAAATATAGTCATGGATCTGCTGAACATCACCATTGGGCAATGCAGTCAGCGTTCCTTTCCCTGACACATCGACGCTGCCCCCCGTCGAAAGCTTGCCTGCAGGCGCATCAACCGGCGTGACGGTAATAACATAACCGGATACGCCCTTGTCATTCGCCGGTGTCCAGGTCAGAGAAATAGCACTGTCATCAGTGGTAAAGCGTAACTCCCTTTTCACCGCATCCCATGATAGTGGCCTTAGTGGCACCGCACCTTTTACGTTCCGCTCATCAGGGCGAACGATGTTGATGTGGATTTTCTCTTCCCCGACATCCCCCGTCTCACGAGAAACCAGCCGATAGGGTAACCGCACCGAATTATAGTTGCCGAGTGCATTCCTCACATCGTCTCGCGTCAATCCGAACCGACCGACACCCAGGGATGACATGACGCTCAATGCAGGCACATCCAGACTCTCGGAAAAGACAAAAGAGAGCTGAGCAAACTCGGCCGTGGTGACTTGCCCGTTGGCATACAGTTTTTCCGCAGGTGTCTTCGTCAACGTCGCCGAGGCCCGGGCAAACGCGCCACGGATACCGGCTTCCAGTGTCTCCGTCGCCGCCACCGAATTATAGTTGCTGATAGCAAATCCGCTTTCTCGCCAGAAGTAGGCCGGTTGATCCAGAAACAGCGGACTGGGTTTGCTGCCCATGACCGGAGGATATTGAGGCAAATCGCCATCGCTGATCGCAAGAACGAACTCTTTCTTCGCCTGGTTGCGCCAAAACGCCGCTTGCGCTTGCGGTGACAACGAAGCAATATCCGGATCAGTCGGCTGCCGAGCACGAATTTTGCTCATATTTTCTCGTGCTCTGCGCTCGAATTCGGCAATTTCTGCACGTTTGTCGGTTTCCGCCTGTCGTTGCGAGGCCAGCTGATTATTCAGTGCTTCCGTAGACGCATTGGTCCGGGTCAGCTCGCGGCGATACTGGTCAGCCTGAGCCGGTTGGTTCCGGGCTCTGGCATTCGATTCCTGAACCGACTGGCGTTGCGCGGTAGCCTGCCCGAGAACAATTTGCGCCTGCGTTTCCGCAATTTGCTGCTGTATGATTGCCAGATCTTCTGGCAACAGCCAACCAAATTTCTTGGATTTTTCCTCGCGCGCCTTTTGCATTGCTTCACGCTCCTGGCGGATTTCCTGATAACTCAGAAGCGCTTTGCGTTCGGTCTCGCGGGCATTGACTTCATTTTGCGGAATGATCTCCACCACGGCAACATAAGCCGGCGGCAGATTACTGCCTGGAGGGAACACCACGATACCATCGTGCGTGTTGCCACCCGGTTGCGTCGCAGGCAACGGTTTGGCTTCAGCATTATTTATCTCGGTAACACCGTCCACAGGTTTCGCCGTGGTTGGCGGCGCCGGCGCATTGACGCGAATATGAATATCAGGCATGCCCGGTACAATTCC